>JBOGKJ010000267.1:0-5443 GCA_050745565.1 Terriglobales bacterium
GTGGGGGGGGGCGGGGGGGTGGGTTTGGGGGGGGGGGTTGACGGCCCATTGGCGGTTGCCACCCCTCCGGACTTTCGCAGCCCTTCGCGCCGAACTTTGCCCGCCGTGCAAACGGCGCGACTCCCGCGACAGGACGCCCTCCCGCCGCCTCCCCAGCGCGCCAGCGTGCCGCTTAAATTACCAACCCAGGTGTTTCGCTTTCTTTGACGCGCACCGCCGGCGAGATTCGTTCCGGAGCCGCGACGAGCTCGAAGAGGCTGATCTCTGGGGGCGCGCAGATTCTCATCGGCAGGGCGATAGTGCCCAGGCCACGGTTGACGTAAAGCTGCGACGTGCCCTGACGATAGTGTCCGGCCACGTAGGCGGTGATCAAGCGCGCGGGCGAGATTTCGGGAGTGAACAAGGCAATCTGCCCGCCGTGCGTGTGGCCCGAAATTGTAAAGTCCATGCCGAGCTGGGCGGCACGCTCGAAACAGTTAGGATTGTGCGCGAGCAGGATGTTGACGAGGTCAGGCCGAACCAGATGACCCAACCCGGGGACGGATGCGAGCACATATTCCTCCCACGGACCGTGGCCGCGCGGAATGTAATCCACTCCGAGCAATTGCATCTGTGCCGGTGCACTCAGCCCGCCCACTGCGGGGACCTGGATGGTGACCGCGGCTTGCCGCAGAATTGTCACTCCCGCATGTTGGAAAAGGCGCGTGATCGAACGCTGGGTATGGGTATCCAACTCGTGGTTGCCCAGGCAGCCATAGATGCCGAAGGGCGCCCGCAGGCCGGCCAAGGCCGCGACCGCCGCAGTTTGCGTGGACGCGTCCCAAGTCACAAAATCGCCCGTGAGGACGATCATTTCCGGGCGCAGCGCGTTCACTTGATCTGCAGCGCGCCGTATCTGCCGTTCGCTCATGAACGGGCCGATGTGGATATCGGAAAGCTGCGCGATGCGGAAGCCATCGAGCGACGCCGGCAGCTGCGCCAGGTGAAGTCGCGGATGGGTAGTTTCGACTTCCAGCCGGCCGCGAACGACTCCGTAGGTGCCGATTGCGAGCGGGGCGGCGGCGGCGGCTCCGCCCGCCAGGCGCAAGAACGCGCGGCGCGAGGCGGCCCGCAACTGCGGTGCGGCGGGTACAAGAGTGGCATGTTCCCTGGTTGCCGTCGGGGCCAGGGCGCGCTCGCGGGAACGCGCCGCGCGCGCCGCTGACCACACCAGAAGGAATGGTCCGGCCAGAAGGAATCCGATAACCGAACCAAAAATCCAAATCTGGAACGGGGCTCCGAAAATCGCCTGCATCGGCGTGAGGTTGACAGCGGAATGGGGGTTAGAATCCAGCCCGAAGGTCACGGCACATCCGATTGCATACCAACCCACGACCGCCGCTGCGGTTACCAGGCGCACGGGCCAGCCCGCCCAATGCGCGAGCCAGCGCCAGAGAAGTACAGCCCAAAACATCTGGCTGCCAATCACCAGGAGCGCCAGCAGCGGCGAGGCCAGTCGTTTGCCGAGCGCCAGATTGTGGACGCGGTGGGCAAATACAAGATGGAGAAGCTCATGCATGGTGTGGCGTGGGCATTACAGCCCGCACGGGGAATGTCTATCCCCGGTCGGTACCGTTCCGAGGCGCCAATGCGTCGCCGCCGCCGTTAGCCAAGCGGCACGGCCGCCCTTCTCAGGACGCCCTCCCGATGCTCCCGCCCCAAGGTGCAAGCGCCTTGGGGGCCCCGGGGGTCGGGCTGCGGCCAGAATTCGCTTGGCGGCAACGCGCGCCCGCTCTGCTCAGGGCGCACCCAAGTTGCCTCGTATAGAGTAATTTCGTGCGCGGGTCCCAGGCGACGGAATCGGTGTCCTTCTTCAGGGGAATGAATGCAAATTTGGCGATAAGTGCTCGCATCATAAACTCTCACCCCCCGGCCCCACCGTCCGTAATATAAATTCGATTGACATCAGGGCGCACAAAGATCGCGTGCGGAATCTGAATTCCGGGGATATCCCCTAAATACTTTCCGCTGCGCAGGTCGAATATGAGGACCCGGTGCTCGCTCTCGGCGGCAAGAAACCGGCGATTGCCGGGAACGTCCACGCCCAGATGATCAAACCGCCCGCTGGTCGTGGCGGGCATCGCGTCGCGTCCCACCAGCCGGAGAGGCGAGCACCAGGCTGGCCTCGGCAAGAAGGCAATAAACAGGGCGGAAAACCCAAGGCTCGAGTTCTTCACGGCAGCTCCCTCGCGGACATGGTTGAATGCAATGGACTTGAGTGTATGGTGTGGACCTGAAAAGAACCTGAATATATCCCTGGGGCCAGGCGCACGCGACGCGGAGCCAGGAGATTACGTCTTCAGCCCAAGCATGCGGCGGCGCGACAGGGCTGCTCGGCGCGCTCGGGCCGGAATTCACTGGGTGGCGATGCGCGCCCGCTCTGCTCAGGGCGCGACCAAGTTTCTCGGACGGGTGGCGGAGAGCGGGCCGATTCGCGGCCGTGGGCCGACAAGCGTCGCCTCGCGGGAGTCGTGCCGTTTGCACGGCGGGCAAAGTCGGCGCGAAGGGTTGCGAAAGTCCGGAGGGGTGAAAGCGCCACTGGCCCTTTCACCGCTCCCGGCAAACGAATGGGCGCGGCCCGACCTCTAGCAAAAGGCCGCTCGCGCCGGCTTGGGCTCGCCGGGCTCCGTGCCGGCGCTCCACAGCCCTTCGAGTGCGGGCACGGCGCTGCGAGTGTCTCAGCGAGCAGGGGCAGGGGCCTGCGCCCGTCAATGAAGTTGTGGGTGGGCTTATGGTTTGTGGCTTGTGGCGGTGGCGGCGGGAGGCGAAGTGGTGAGGTTTGACCAGGCGCGGAGAGCGTGCGGAGCGCGCTGCCTGCTTGATCCAAAGCGGGACTTGAGCGGCAGGGAATTGCCCCGGTGAAAAGCTGGCCTCTCGGAAAAGTGGATACACTTGTCATCTGGAGGTGCGGGATGCGGATTGCGAAAGCGATAGGGCTGCTGGCAGTGGGTGGCGCGGGGCTGGGATTAATGATGATGGCGCCCGGGGCGCCGGCGCAGCAGACGCCGACGGCGTCGTCATCGTCCGGGGTGGTGCGGGCGAAGCTCGGGAACGGGCTGCGGGTGATCATTGTGCGGAACACGCTGGCGCCGGTGGTGACGACGATGGTGAACTATTTGGCCGGGTCGAACGAGACCCCGCCGGGGTTCCCGGGCCTAGCGCATGCGCAGGAGCACATGATGTTCCGCGGCTCGCCGACGCTGACGCGCGACCAGTTGAGCGAGATCGCGGCGGCCATGGGCGGCAACTTCGATGCCGACACGCAGCAGACGGTGACGCAGTACTTTTTCACCGTGCCGTCGGACGACGTCAACCTGGCGCTGCACATTGCCGCAATTCGGATGGCGGGCGTGGACGACAGCGAAGCGCAGTGGAAGGACGAGCGCGGCGCGATCGAGCAGGAGGTGGCGGCGGATTACTCCAACCCCTCCTTCCACTTTTACCTGCAACTATTGCAGGCGATGTACAAGGGCACGCCGCTGGCGAACCCGGGGTTGGGCACGCGCCCGACCTTTGACAAGGCGACGGCGGCGATGATGAAGACGTTTTACGACCAGTGGTATGCGCCCAACAACGCCGTGCTGGTGGTGGTGGGCGACGTGCGGCCGCAGGCGACGCTGAGCGAAGTGAAGCGGTTGTTCAGCGCGATTCCGTCCAAGCAACTGCCGCCGCGCCAGCCGATCACGCTGCAGCCGGTGGAGAAGGCGACGCTGCACTTGACCAGCGATCTGCCGTACGGAGCGGCGTACGTGGCATTCCGGATGCCGGGGACTTCAAGTCCGGACTGGGCGGCGGCGGACGTGTTGGCGGACGTGCTGGCGAACCAGCGCGGGGCGCTTTACGGGCTGGTGCCGGAGGGGAAGGCGTTGTTTGCGACCTTTCAACTGATGCCGCAGGCGCAGGCGAGCGTGGGGATGGCGTTTGCGGCGTATCCGGGGGGGCCGGGCGGGGATGCGCTGCTGCAGCAGATGCAGGCGGTGATGGCGAACGACGTGGCCAAAGGGGTCTCACCCAGCCTGGTGGCGGCGGCCAAGCGCGACGAGCTGCTGGGCGAGGCATTGAACAAGAACTCGATTGACGGGCTGGCGAACGCCTGGTCGGCGGCGGTGGCGATAGAGGGGCGGCGGTCGCCGGAGGAGGACATTGCGGCGATTCAGCGGGTGACGGTGGCGGAGGTGAACCGGGTGGCGCGGAAGTACCTCGATCCGCAGCATGCCATCGAGGCGTTGCTGGTGCCGCAACCCTCGGGCAAGCCGGTATCGCGCAGCTCGTTCGGAGGTTCCGAATCATTTGCGCCAAAAAACGCGGCCACGGTGCCGCTGCCGGCGTGGGCGTCGAAGTCGCTGTTCACGCTGCAAGTGCCGCGGGCGACCACCTCGCCGCTCGACACGCGGCTGGCGAACGGCCTGCGGTTGATCGTGCAGCCGGAGGCGATCAGCAACACGGTGAGCGTGGTCGGCCTGGTGCGCGGCAACACCGATCTGGAGTCGCCGCCCAGCCAGAAGGGTGTGTCGCAGGTGCTGGACGGCTTGTTCAGCTACGGCACGGCGCGGCTCGACCGGTTGGCGTTCCAGAAGGCGCTCGACGACATTGGCGCCAATGAAAGCGCCGGCGGCTCGTTTTCGCTCGACGTACTGGCGCCGGAATTTGAGCGCGGTCTGGCGCTGCTGGCCGAGAACGAGTTGCACCCGGCGCTGCCCGAGCCGGCGTTTGCGGTGGTGCGGCAGCAAACGGCGGGGCTGGCGGCGGGCGAGCTGCAAAGCCCGGGTTACCTGGCAAGCCGCGCACTGCAGAAGGCGCTGGTGCCGGCCGGCGATCCGACGCTGCGCCAGGTGCTGCCGGCGAACATCAGCAAGCTGACGCTCGCCGACGTCCGCGGCTATCAAGCCAAGGCCTATCGGCCAGACCTCACCACCATCGTGGTGATTGGCAACATCAGCGCGGCGCGGGCGCGGCAGGCGGTGGAAAAGGACTTTGGCGGCTGGGGCGCCCAGGGTCCGCAGCCGCCGACGGTGCTGCCGGCGGTGCCGGCCAACCGCGCGGGGCGCAGCGTGGTGCCGGACCGCAGCCGGGTGCAGGACAACGTGACGCTGGCCGAGACGGTGGGGCTCAACCGCTACAACCCGGACTACTACGCCTTGCAGCTTGGCAACTACGTACTGACCGGCGGCTTTGTGGCCAGCCGGCTGTACCGCGATCTGCGCCAGAACACGGGGCTGGTTTATTTTGTGGGTTCGTCGCTGAGCGCGGGGCGGACGCGCGCGACCTACTCGGTGAACTTCGGCTGCGATCCGCCGAAGGCGGCCGAGGCGCGGACGATCGTGGTGCGGGATCTCGAGCAGATGCGCAACGCACCGGTGTCGGAGCACGAGCTGGAGGTGGCCAAGGCAGTGCTGCTGCGCCA
>JBOGKJ010000268.1:0-4672 GCA_050745565.1 Terriglobales bacterium
GCCAGCCGCCGGGCGCAGCGCGCGCTCGTGCATGCCGGGCGGCTGGCGCCCAGCGCCGGCGCGAGGCCAAACAGCAGCGCCGCGCCGACTGCCACGCCCACCGTGAATGTCATCACGCCCCAATCCATGCCCACGGCATCCAGCCGCGGCATCGCGGCGGGCGCGGCCGCCCGCAGCCACGCCATGCCCGCCAGCGCAACCCCGAAGCCCGCCGCCAGGCCGCCGACGGCGAGCAGCCCGGCCTCGGTCAGCAACTGCCGCGCGATGCGCCCACGGCTGGCACCCAGCGCCACCCGGGTCGCCAGTTCCTGCTGGCGCCGCTCCGCCCGCGCCAGCAGCAAACAGGCAATATTGATGGCCGCGATCAACATCACCGCCAGCACCACGGCCAGCATCAACTCGAGCGCCGGCGCTGCCTCGCCCACCAGCTTCTCGCGCAGGGGCGTGAGTTGAAACCGCCATCCCCGGTCCGCCGGGTGGGCGCCAGCCAGCGCCCGCATCGCCGTGTCCAGCCGCAACTGCACGCTCGCCAGCGTCGCCCCGGGCGCCAGCCGCGCCAGCGAGGCGACGTCGCGGTCCCCGGCCTCCTCCGGCGCCTGCTGCCAACTGTGCCAGTACAGCGGACCGGTTTCAAAGGGCAGCAGGGGACCCGGAAAGTGGAACCACGCAGGCGCCACGCCCACAATCGTCGCCGCCTCGCCATCGAGCACGACGCGCTCGCCCACCACGCCCCGAAGCGCGCCGAAATGGCTGCGCCACAGTTGCTCGCTGATGACGATGACCGGCGCCGCCGCTGCCCGGTCATCGCTGGCCAGCGTCAGCCGGCCCAGCAGCGGTTTGACGCCCAGAATGCTCCAGAACTCCGATTCCACCACCGCGCCGCCCAGAAAAGCGGGCTCGCCCGCGCCGGTGAGCGTTGCCTGATCTCCACGGTACAGTACCCAGGGGTCGAGACCGGTCGCGCGTTGCCGCGCCTCCACGACGTCGAGCGAGGAGTTCATCATTTGCTGTTGCGGCCCCTTCCCCTGACGCAGCTCGACGATGCGCGCCGCCGCAGGGTAGGGAAGTGGTTGCCACAGCACGCCGTAGGCCAGGCCGAAGATCGCGCTCGTCGCGCCGATGCCCAGCGCCAGCGTTACCACCACGCCGGCCGTGAACGCCGGGCTGCGCCGCAGTGCCCGCGCTGCATACCGCAAATCCTGGCGCAAGTGCTCCAGCCGCGCAATCATCCACTGCTCGCGCGCCGACTCCCGTATGCGAATATCGTTGCCAAACCGCCGCCCCGAGCCGCGCTCGGCCGCCATCGCACGGTGAAACGCCAGTTCGTCGTCCAGTTCCTGCTCCAGCCGCCGGCGCCCGATTAGCGCCCCAAGGCGATGTTTCAGCATCTGCCACATGACCGCTGCTCCTCCCTAGTCCTCGACCTCCAGCACACGGCCAATGGCTCCCGCCATCCGCCCCCAATCGGCCGCTTCCGCCTCCAGCGCCTTCCGCCCCAACGCTGTGAGGCGGTAGTACTTGGCCCGGCGATTGTTTTCCGATTGCCCCCACGCCCCCGCCAACAGCCCACGGACCTGCAGCCGGTGCAGCGCCGGATAGAGTGCCCCCTCCTCCACCAGCAGCACCGTCTCCGACGCGGCGTGGATGAACTCGGCGATGGCATAGCCGTGCCGCGGCCCGGCGCGCAGCGCGCGCAGAATCAACAGGTCGAGCGTCCCCGGCAGCAGCGTACCCATAAGTATCTTATGGGAGTGTAGCCCGGCGGCGCGGCCGCCGCCGACATTATTTTCGTGCTATTGTGGCGAGCATGCCGCGCCTGTACCCGCTGCGCAACTGCCTGATATGGACCGTTTTGTCATGTCTGTGGCTGCCGCTGGGGGCGCAGCAGAAGGGCGAGATCACCATGTCGGCGCATGCGCTGACGCAGGCGATGCTCGCCGGCAGCGGCACGCAGATTGCCCTGGTATTCGACGACTTGAACACGGCGCCAGCTTCGATGGAATGGGCCAAGCGCGCGGCGGCCGACTATGTGACCGCGGCGCCGGCGGGAACGCGCTGGGCGGTCATCACCACCTCGGGGGTGGCGAAGCAGCCGTTTACAAGTGACGCGGCGACGGTGAAGGCGGTGCTGGCCAAGCTCTCCAGCCACGCCGAAGCGGTCGATCCAACCTCAGCCAGCCAGATCACCGGGTTGACGGAGAAGATGCACGGCGGGGGCAACGCCGATGAAAGCCTCCAGAACCAATCGGCGCACAGCCTGGACGAACTGGGGGCGGCGCTGTCGTATGCAGCGGCGCAGCCGGGTGGACCGACCACGGTGATCTTGGCCTCGAACGGCTTTCCGACCGATTTTCCCGCCAACGGCACCAACTTGAACCAGCAACTGGAGCAGCTCAACACCGCGGCGCGCAACACCGGCCTGGTCGTCAATGCCATTGATCCGGCTGCGATTGACCCCTCGCTGACGAGCGTGCAGTGGCAGTTGCAGGAAGTGGTCATGAGCGGGTTGGCGCAGGCTACCGGCGGCAAATTGGTGGACAACCGGAACGCGCTGGCGCACGCCTATGGCGACGTAGCCGCCGATCCGGTGCAGGCGGAAGTTCAAACCAAGCTCCGCGACAGTTTCAACGGCAAGAAGTTCGACGAGCTGCCGATCGAGGTGATACCCCAGCGCTGGCAGCCGGAAAAGGGCGCGTCCACCGGCTCGCGCCTGGTGGTGCTGATCAGCCCAAAAGGGATTAAGTTCACCGACGACCACGGCCGCCATCGCCAGCATTTTCGGGTGGCGGCGGTGCTTAGCAACGCCCAGGGGCAATGGGTGGTGGCGCGGGAGGGCGACATCCAACTCAACGTAACCGACAAGACCCTGGAGAAGCTCAACCACGACGGCATCCAGGCGGCTATTGCGCTGCCGGCGCCGCCTGGCGCCTACCATGTGGTGATCGTCGCCCAAGACCTGCAATCGGGCGCGACCACGTCGCTGGCCGCCAATCTGGCGATCAAGTAGCGCGGGCGACGCCTGCCCGTCGGGCGCGCCGGGCGGCCGCATCCGCCCGCGGGTGCTGGCGCGTAAGGGCCGATATGCGGTTGCAACGCAGAGGTCTGGGGCTGGTATTGGTGCTGGCCTCGGCGGCTGGGGCCCAGGCCAAAATCTCGGTCACGACGCGGCTGGTCAACGTGGGCTTCACCGCCCGCAGCGTGCAGGGGACGTTGGTCACCGACCTGCGCCAGGATGAGCTCGAGGTGCTGCAGGACGGCGAGCCGGAGAAAGTCGCGTTTTTTTCCCGCAGTCAGGACTTGCCACTCTCGCTCGGCATTGTCATGGACGTCAGCGGCAGCCAGTCGAATTTTGCCCAGCGGCACGCCGACGACCTGGAGAAGTTTCTCCAGGCGCTGCTGACCGCGCGCGACCGGGCCTTCCTACTCTGCTTTAGCGACCAATTGCGACTGGTGGGCAATTTCAGCAACTCCGCGTTTGCTCTGGTGTGGCGGCTGCGGCATTATAGCGGGCGTTATGGCTATCCCGAGGTGGGGCCGAAGCTCGAGCGTGACGGCGGCACGGCGCTGTTCGACGCCATCTACGATGGCGCCGACAAGCTGGCCAACCAGAGCGGGCGGCGAGCGCTGCCGCTGTTCAGCGACGGCGAGGACAACTCCAGCGCCACCGACGAGGGTGGTGCGTTGGCGGAGATGCAAAACAACGACGTGACGGTTTACGCCATTCGTTACAGTCCGACGCATCTCAACGCCCGCGATCAATACGGCGTGCGGGTGATGGACCTGTTGGCGTCGGATACCGGCGGCGAGGCGATTGACGCGCACCGGTTCGAGCCGAAGCAGTATCTGCCCGGAATCGCGGCCGCGCTGCGCGCCAGCTACGAGCTGGCCTATTACCCAGCCGGCGGCAGCCCCAGCGCCGGGTTCCATAAAATCCTGATCCGCTGCCGGCGGCCGGGCGTTGCCATTTACGCCCGCAGCGGTTTCCGCGAGGCGACACCGCCGCGCTGAGGCCGCGGCCCGGCCGCCGTTCTCAGGCGGCGCGGCCGCCCTTTTCTGGACGCCCTCCCGTTGGTCGGGCTGCGGCCGAAATTCGCTTGGCGGCAACGCGCGCCCGATCTGCTCCGGGCGCGACCAAGTTGCCTCGTGAGGCCCTTCCGTTGCTCCCACCCCACGGCGCAAGCGCCTTGGGGGCCCGGGGGTCGGGCAGCGGCCGAAATTTGCTTGGCGGCAACGCGCGCCCACTCTACTCAGTGAACGCCCCACCGGCGCCTTCACCCGCCCTTCGCGGGAGTCGCGCCGTTTGCACTGGAGGCAAAATCGGCGCGCAGGGCCGCGGAATTCCAACGGGGTGAAAGCGCCAGTGGCGCTTTCACCGCTCCCGGTAAACGAAGCGGCGCGGCCCGACCTCTGGCGAAAGGCCGTTCGCGCCCCCTTGGGCTCACCGGGCCCGGGGCCGGGGCTCGACAGCCCTTCGAGTGCGGGCGCGGCGCTGCGAGCGTCTGAGCGAGCAGGGGCAGGGGCCCGCGCCCGTCATTAGTTGCCTGGAAAGGGCGGAACACCTTGCTTTCAGCGCGCCGGCTGCGCTAGACTGCGCCCAGCCAGGGAGGCTGAACCATGTTGCGACGCTGGTCGAGGCTGACAGGTACGGTGGCAATAACGTTCGCGGTGGCCG
>JBOGKJ010000269.1:0-6052 GCA_050745565.1 Terriglobales bacterium
GATCCTGCAAGAGGCGCACCCGCCGCGGTTGGTGCAGTAGAGCCGGCTGCCGGATTGTCGGCGCCGGCAGCATTGACGGGCGCGGGCCCCGGCCCCTGCTCGCTGAGACGCTCGCAGCGCCGGACCCGCACTCGCAGGACTGAGGAGCGTCGACCCGGGGCCCGGCGCGCCCAAGCCGGCGCGGGCCTCGCAGCCCTTCGCGCCGACTTCGCCCGCCGTGCAACCGGCGCTCCGCTGCCTAGAAAGACAGATGGGCGGCGAGCTGGACGATGCGCGGAGCGGCGGTGCCGGTGATGCGGCCGAAGCGGCCGCTGTTGATGTTGAGCACCGGGTTGTTGAAGTTGGCGTGATTGAAAATGTTGAAGGCCTCGCCGCGCAACTGCAACACGCTGCCCTCGGTGAGGTGAATTTCCTTGACCAGCGCCATATCCAGGTTGATCAGGCCGGGGCCGCGGAAAAGGCCCCGTGCGGCGCCGTAGGGATCGGCGGAGGTGAGCTGGTTGCTGAAGTCGCTGGCGGCGAAATAATGATTGCCGGTGAGCCGCGGGTCCAAGGTCTGCACTTGGTTTACCCCGGCAGCGAGGGCGGCATTGGCGAGAAAGGGATCACCCGCGCCGGAAGGTCCGGGAATGGAGGGGTCTGAGCTGCCGTCCAGGCCCGCGCCGGGCGTGAGCGGGAACCCGCTACGCCAAGTGAAGATGGGATCCAGCATCCAGCCGCCGAGCAGCGACGAGGGGCCGCCGTTCCACATCTGGGCGAAGGGGAGGGTCCAGTCGCCGGCGAAGGTGAAGTTCTGCGTGACGTCGAAATCCGACGGCCCGTTGAACTGGAAGTGATTGTAGGCGGGCACGGTGCTGGTGTTGTTGCGGAATCCGGATTCGTTATCGGTGCTGCGCCCAAGGGTATAAGCCATGGTGAAGGCGGAATTTCCGAAGTAGCGGCTCTGGCCGGCGCTGACGCGCTTGGTCATCGAGGCTTCGAGGCTATTGAAGGTAGCGAAGCCGACGTTGGTGAAGTCTTCCATGAAGAAGTAGGGGCAAGTGGAGGCGGGGTTGTCGCCATTGGCGGCGGCAAAGGTATTGCAAGCGGCATTGATGCCGGGGTTGGCGGCCAGCGCAGCCACATTCAGGACGCGATTGTTGGTGCCCAGCGCAAACGGGTTTTCGTCCACGCTGCCGGTCAAGCCGTGGGAACTGCTGCCCACGTAGTTCAATTCCGCCACCATGCTGCGATTGAGCTGGTGCTCGATGCTGAGGTTGTACTGATAAATGTAGGGCGTGTAAATGTGGGGATCAACGAAGACTGCGCCCTGGGGGGTGTAGGGAATGAAGCCGGCGGTTACAAAGTTCAGGTTGGATGAGGGCGGCTTGGAGGGGAACGGGTTGGCGATGCCCACGGCGGCAAAGGGCGCTTCCATGTAGCCTACGGGCCCGTTTTGCGGGCTCTTGGCGCCCACCGTCGGGAAGGAGAAAAATACACTGGAGGCAAACGGGGGCTGGCCGTTGAACTGGAAGTTATCTTCGGCTTTGAGCACGTCGTAAAACACACCGGCGCCGCCGCGGATGCTGGTCTTGCCGGAGCCGCTGGGGTCCCAAGCGAAGCCGAAGCGCGGGGCGAAGTTGTCGTAGTCGGTGAAGTTGGATCCGCTGGGCTCGCCGGGATCGCCCGGAAACACCAGCCCCAGTGGGGCGTTGGGGAAAACCTGCGACTGGACGCCGGGGAGCAAGCCGAATTCACGCCCCCGGGTGTCATGCTTGGGCTGCTGGACCGAATAGCGCAGGCCGTAGGACAGCGTGAGCCCATTGGAAACGCGCCAGTTGTCCTGCAGGTACAGGCTCGACTGTTTCTGCCGGACGTTGGAGGGTGCATCCGGGCTCTCATCAAGCTCGGCCGGGATGCCCAGCAGGAAGTCGGCGAACTCGTTGCCGGTACCCACGCCGCAACTGCCGCAGAAGGTAATGTCACCGTTGCCGAGATAGTCGAAGACCATGTTCTGTTCGTAGGCGGAGAAGCTGCCCCCGAAGGTGACGGTGTGATTGCCGCGCACCATGGTCATGCTGTCGGCGTAGTCCCAGGTCGTGCCCACCAGGTTGCTGGGCCCTTGAACGCTGAAACCCAGGGACAGCCCGGTATCGCTGAAGTCGAAGTTGGGCGGTTCGATGGGCAGGTCGGGCGTGAGCCCGATGCCGAGGGCGGCGGCGTTGGGATAGCTCAAGGTGGGCTTGGCCTGCAGCCCGTTGGAGCGCTGCACATTGAAATGAAACTCGTTCACCACGGTGGGCGAAAAGGTGTGGGTGAAGCCGAGGCCACCGAAGTAGCTATTGCTGGTGGAGGAGTCGGGGAAACCCGCAGTCGAGGCGTTGTTGAAAGGGTTGATACGAGCCCCGCGCTGCCCGCCCATGGTGAGGGTGAACTTGTCGCTGGAGGTGGGATCGAAGTCCACCCGGCTGGTGATCTGGTTGTAATCGTCGGTGGAGGCGCCGTTGCTGCTGATGAGGGAGTCCGCCGAAACCGGCATGGGAATCGCATTGATGTACTTCACGATGGCGGGGTCGAACTTCGAGGGATCAATAATGGCCTGGGCAGCCAGGCTGGGGTCGGATTGGAAATAGGGATTGGCCTGCAGAAAAGCCGCCACGCCAGGGTCGGGCGTGCCGCCGGATCCGGACTGAGAGAAATTCCCTTTAATTTCCGTCGGCGTGAAGGCCGGTTGCAGGTTCTCGAACTCCAGTTGGCTCTGCCGCTGGCCCTCGAAGCCGACGAAGAAGAACAGCTTGTTGGTGCCGTGCACGACGCCCGGAATCGTGATGGGGCCGCCGAGGGTCCCGCCAAACTGGTTGCGCTTCAAGGTGTCGCGGGGCTGGCCGGTGATGTTGTTAAAAAAGGAATTGGCATCGAAGTCGCCGTTGCGAACGTAATCGTATGCAGAGCCGTGCAGTTGGTTGGTGCCGTTCTTAATGGACACACTGATGATGCCGGCCGCATTGCGCCCATATTGGGCGGTGTAGTTGCTGGCCATCAACTTGAATTCCTGGACGGTGTCGGGATTGGGGTTGAAGACCACGTCGTTGGCGAGCAGGTCGTTGTTCAGGCCGCCGTCGAGCAGGTAGGTGACCGAATCGGGACGGCCGCCGGCGATGCTTAGTCCACCCACCGCCGAATTGGCGGCAGAGACGCCGGGTTGGATGGCCGCCAGGCTGAGCACGTCGCGTCCGTTCAGGGGCAGGTTCTGGATGGAGCTGCCGGTCACGCTGGCGCCAACGGTTGCGTTTTCGGTTTCGACGCCGGCGACGTTGGCCTCGACCGTCACCGATTGGCTTTGCGCGCCGACTTTCATCGCGATCATAAAGCGCAGCGTCTGGCCGATGCGCAAGTTCTGGACCTGCGTGGTCGCGGTCAGGAAGCCGGTGTGGGAGATGGTCACCTTGTAATTGCCGATCGGCAGGTTGGGGACGACGAAATAGCCGTTGCTGTCGGTGATGCCGGCCGAGGCGACATTGGTGGCCACATCGGTAACCACCACAACGGCTCGCGGGATGGCGGAGCGCGAGGGATCGACGACCGTCCCCACCACCGTCCCAAAGGCGGACTGCGCGCCTGCCGGCGCCAGAGCCAGCAGCAAGGCTGCAGCCAACACCCCACCCACACATAGTGCTTTTAATAGTTTGTTCATAGCGTCCTCCCAACACGATGAAGTGAGCCCGGTCTAACCGAGCTTCTGGCCAACATGATTAAGGTAGCATGTGAGACATGCGCGCCGCTGTCAAGCGTTGTCTGCGCCGTGCCTATGCGGCGCCGGGCGCGGCCCGGAGCTTCGTCCGGTTTGCCCAAAGCGCGCGGGGCGACGCCCCTTTGACGGCAGGGATGGCAGCCCCCGGGCGCCGCCAGCGGGTTCCGGGATAGGCGGTGCACTTCCGCCAACGCCGTGTCATCGGCAGGAATTGAGGGTATACTCGCGGCCATGGCAAGACATACCCTGCTGATCCTGGCGCTGGCAGCCGGTTGCGCCGCCGCGCAGACGCCGCCGCGGCCGCTGACCGTCAATGACATGAGCGCGATCCGCACCGTGACGGACCCCCAATGCTCGCCGGACGGCAGGCAGGTGGCCTACGTAGTCCGCAGCGTGGACGTCAAAAAAGACAGCAGCGAGTCACACATCTGGATCGCAAGCTACGACGGCGCCAGCAACACGCAATGGACGGAGAGCGGCAGCTCGGCCAGCTCGCCGCGCTGGTCGCCCGACGGCAAATTTCTCGCCTTCACTTCCTCGCGTCCCGGCGACGCCGAAGGCAATCAAGTCTGGCTGCTGCCGCGCCAAGGCGGAGAGGCAGTGCAGTTGACCAACGTCGCTGGTTCGCTGGGAGGCTTTTACTGGTCTCCCGACAGCAAGCAGTTGGCGCTGGTGGTCACCGACCCCTCCGAAGCGACGCTGTACAAGCGCGCCCACCACGGCCAGGCGCAGCCGCCGCAGCCAATAACGATCACCCGTTACCTTTTCGAAGCCGACGGCACGGGCTACCTCACTGAACGCAAGACCCATATTTACGTTTTTGATATCGCCAGCAAAAAGCTCACCCGCGTGACTGCGGGGGCGTATTCCCAGAGCAACCCCGCCTGGTCGCCCGACAGCCGCCGCATCGCGTTCTTCAGCAACCACGATCCCCATCCCGACCGCGAATACACCGGCCAGCTCTACGTGAGCGACGTCCGCCCCGGTGCGGTCGCGCAGCAGCTCACGCCCGAGGATTTCTACGCCGCCGGCCAGCCCGCCTGGTCGCCCGACGGCCGTTGGATCGCCTTCACCAAAGGCACCGCGCCCAAGATCCACATGTATTCCATGCCCCGCCTGGCGATCGTGGCCGCGGACGGCTCCGGCGCCCCGCGCGTGCTCAACCCCGCATTCGACCGCGACGTGGCGCAGCCCCAGTTCACCGCCGACGGCCGCTCCATTGAGGCCACCGTCACCGACGACCGCTCCGAATATCCGGCCCGGTTCAGTCTGGCCGACGGCAGCGAGACCGGGCTGCTGCCGCCACCCATCGTGAGCAGCGGCTACACCTCGGCCGGGAACTGCCAGGCGGCCGTGGTCGGCTATCCCGACAAGGCCAATGAGATCTACGCCGTTGCCGACGGCGCCGTCCGCCAGCTCAGCCACCAGAACGACAAGCTATTCTCTCAACTTGAGCTGGGCAAGGTGCGTGGCGTCGAGTTCACCGCGTCTGACGGCAACCACGCCCACGGCGTGCTGACGCTGCCGGTCGGATATCACACCGGCCGCGCGCCACTGTTACTGCGCATCCACGGTGGGCCCGGCGAGCAGAACGCCTACAATTTCAGCTTTGAAAACCAGATCTTCGCCGCTCACGGTTACGCCGTACTCAACGTCAACTACCGCGGCAGCAAGGGCCGGGGCCAGGCCTATGCGCAGGCGATTTCCGGCGACTGGGGCAACCTCGAGGAGAAAGACCTGGAAGCGGGGGTGAACTGGGCCATCCAGAGCGGCATTGCCGACCCCAGCAAGCTCGGCGTCGGGGGCTGGAGTTACGGCTGCATCTCAACCGACTACATGATAGCTTCCGATCCGCGCTTCAAGGCCGCCACCTGCGGCGCCGGCACCGGCTTCACCCTCTCGCTCTATGGCGTGGACGAATACGTCCGGCAGTACAACAACGAAATCGGTCCGCCCTGGAACGCGCAAGCCTGGGCCACCTATCAAAAGATCGGCTATCCGCTCCTCCACGCCGACCGCATCAAGACGCCCACGCTCTATCTCAGCGGCCTGCTCGACATGAATGTCCCCATGGTGGGCAACAAGCAAATGTACGAGGCGCTCAAGACGCTGGGCGTGCCCACCGAGCTGATGTTGTATCCCGGCCAATATCACGGCTTCCGCCGCCCCAGCTTCCAGCGCGACGTGGACCGCCGCTACCTGGCGTGGTACGGGAAGTATGTTCTGGGCGAGAAGACGCATTAATGCAGAGCGCCAAGCGTCGAGGGCACTGAGCTCCGACGGAGAAGGGCTTCGACGGGCGGGCCCCTGCCCCTGCTCGCT
>JBOGKJ010000270.1:0-8268 GCA_050745565.1 Terriglobales bacterium
CACCCCCACCGCCTGGCTCGAGCCGGTCGCCGTCGGCGGCGTCACCGTCAGCCGCTCGACCCTGCACAACCTGGATGAAATCGAACGCCTCGGCGTCCGCGTCGGCGACAGCGTCCGCATCGAGCGCAGCGGCGACGTCATCCCCAAGGTCCTCGAGGTCATCGCCTCCCTGCCGCGTGGCCCCGAGCCCTTCCATCCGCCCGCCCGCTGCCCGGTCTGCGGCAGCGGCGTGCACCGCGAGCCGGAAGAAGTCGTCCTGCGCTGCGTCAACGCCAACTGCCCGGCCAAACTCAAGGAATCGCTGCATCATTTCGCCCGCCGCGGCGTCATGAACATCGGCGGCCTCGGCCCGGCCTTGATCGAACAGCTCACCGCCGAGTCGGCCCCCGCCGGCGCGCGCCTGCGCGATCTCGCCGACCTCTACGAAAACCTCCAGCTCGACGCCCTGGCCGCCCTCGAGCGCATGGGTGAAAAAAGCGCCGCCAATCTGCTCGCCGAAATCGAGCGCAGCCGCCACAACCCGCTCTGGCGCATCCTCTATGGTCTCGGCATCCGCATGGTGGGCGAGCGCACCGCGCAGGCCCTGGCCGCGCATTTCGGCGCGCTCGATGCCATCCTCGCCGCCCCCGCCGCTGAGCTCGAACAGGTCGAGGACGTGGGCCCGCGCGTCGCCGCCTCCATCCGCACCTTCCTCGACGAGTCCGCCAACCGCGCCCTGGTCGCCCGCCTCCGCCGCGCCGGCCTCGACCCGCACGAAACCCGCCGTGGCCCCGCCGGCCCGCAGCCGCTGGCCGGCAAGCGCCTGGTCGTCACCGGCACGCTGGAACGCGCCTCCCGCGACGAAATCAAGGCCCGCATCGAAGCCGCCGGCGGCCGCATCACCAGCACCGTTACCGCCAAAACCGACTTCCTTGTCGCCGGCGCCGACCCCGGCAGCAAGCTTGACAAGGCCCGCTCCCTCGGTGTCCCCGTCCTCGACGAAGCCGCCGTCGAGCGCCTGCTCGCCCCTCCGCCGGCCTGAGCTCGCATGCGCCGCGATCGCCAGCTCCTGCTGCTCGATGCCGACGATACCCTCTGGGAGAACAATGTCTACTTCGAGCGCGCCATCGAGCGCTTCTACGCCCTAGCTGGCGCCACCACCCCCGCAGCCGCCCTCGCCATGCGCGCCTGTATCAACCGCGAGGAGCACCGCGTCATAGCCGACATGGGCTATGGCCTCGCCAGCTTCGAGGTCGCCCTCCGCTGCGCTATTCAGACCTTCGCGCCCGAACGCTGGAGCCCGGCGGTCGAGAGCGCCATTCGCGCTCTCGCCGCCGAAATCGCCGCCGAGCCCATCTGCTTCCTCCCCGAGGTGCCTGAAACTGTCCGCTACCTCGCCCGCCGCCATCGCCTCGCCCTCCTCACCAAGGGCGACTTCGCCGAGCAAAGCCGCAAGGTCGCCGCCTCCGGCCTCGGCCCTCTGTTTGAGCGCATCGCCATCGTGCCGGAAAAGGACGCCAGCGTCTATCGTCGCCAACTGCTGGAACTTGCCGCGCCCCCCGAAACCTGCTGGATGATCGGCAACAGCCCCAGGTCCGATATCAACCCCGCCCTTGAGGCCGGCCTCAATGCCGTCTTCTTGCCCCACCCCCATACCTGGGTCCTCGAACACGACGCCCTCCGCCCCCGCCCCGGCCGCGAGCTGCTCCAACTGGAGCGCATCAGCCAACTGTGCCAATATTTCTAGTCAGCCCGAGCAGCCCATCATGCCTCCTCGCAGGAAACGTGGTCGTTACAAGCTGCTGCAGCCGGAAACGGTGCAGACGCCCGTGCCCCCGCGCGTGATCGCCATCGCCATCGCCATCCAGTGGGTTTTCTGGTTTGCGCTGGCCGGCGTGCTGGCCGCATTCCTGCTGGTGCTCTCGGTCTATCTCCACTGGCACTTTCAGGAGGAAACCTGGCTCCGCCTCTGGCCGGCCTCGCTCCGCCTCATCACCGGAGCCGACCTGAGCACCGCCAGCATGGTCTGGGCCACGCTCGAAAACGCCTGCCTCTACGCCGTCTTTGGCCTGGCCTTTGGCGCCCTGCATCTCAGCTTCCGCGCCCTGCGCCATCGCCGCCGTGGTGTATAATCTGACTTCTGGACGTAGCCATGAAGCCGACGATTCATCCCGACTACCACCCCGTGCGCGTGCTGTGTGCCTGCGGGCACGCCTTTGCCACGCGTTCGACCCACCGCGGCGACATCCACGTGGAAATTTGCTCCCAGTGCCATCCCTTCTACACCGGCAAGCAAAAGCTGGTGGATACTGCGGGACGCATCGAGCGCTTCCAGCGCAAGTACGGTCGCACCCTCCCCAACCAGGCCTGACCGCGCGCGGAACCCACCCGCCCCCATTGACGGGCGCGGGCGCCTGCCCGCTGAGACGCTCGCGGCATTGACGGGCGCGGCCCCCTGCCCCTGCTCGCTGAGACGCTCGCAGCGCCGGGCCCGCACTCGAAGGGCTGTGGAGCACCGGCTCGGGGCCCGGTGAGCCCAAGGGGGCGCGAGCGGCATCGTTGGAGGGGGGGCCGCGCAGCTTCGTTCACCGCGTTGGAATTCCGCGGCCCTTCGCGCCGATTTTGCCCGCAGTGCAAACGGCACGACTCCCGCGATCAGCCCGCCGCTTGCCCTGCGCCCCGCCCCAGCGCCGCGGCGATGCTCTGCGCCAACTTCTCCACCTCGCCCGCCGATTCCGCCTCCACCATCACCCGCGCCAGCTTCTCCGTCCCCGAATAGCGCACCAGCACGCGGCCCCGGCCCTGTAATTGCGCTTCGGCCCCCGCAATTGCCGCCTGCACCCCCGGCATCTGCTCGAACGGTCGCTTTTCCGCCACCGGGACATTGATCAGCCGCTGCGGCAACTGCTGCCAGCCATGGCACAGTTGCTCCAGCGGCAGCCCCCGCCGGGCGATCAGGTTGAAGCAGTGCAGCGCCGTCAGCAGGCCATCGCCGGTGGTGGCTTCGGCGCCGAAAATGATGTGTCCGCTGGGCTCGCCGCCCAGCACCGCGCCGTGCTCCCGCATCTTCTCCAGCACGTACTTGTCCCCCACCGCCGCCCGGATCAGGCGGATGCCCATGGCCTCGAAGGCCAGCTCCAGCCCGTAATTGGTCATCACCGTGCCCACCACCACCGGCGGACGCAGCCCGGCGCCGTGCGCCAGCGGGACGCGGGGCCGCGCCGCGCTGGGGCCCGCACCCCAAAGCTCCCGCGCGCACATCAGCAACACCGCGTCCCCGTTTACCACCTCGCCGCGCCCGTCCACCAGGATCGCCCGGTCCGCGTCGCCGTCGAGCGCCAGCCCCGCCGCCGCCCCGCGCCGCCGCACTTCCTCCGCCAGCTTCTCCGGATGCAGCGCCCCCACGCCGGCGTTGATATTGCGACCATCCGGCGCCGCCGCCATCACCGCCGCCTCCAGCCCCAGCCGCTGGAACAGCTCCGGCGCCACCGTGCTCGCCGCCCCATGCGCGCAGTCCACCACCACGCGCATGCCGCCCCACGGTACATCCGCAAACTGGCCGGCAAGGTGTTCGACGTAGGTCTGCCGCAGCTCGCCGCGCTGCCGCAGCTCGGCCGCCTGCGCCTGCACCCCGCCGCCAGCCGCCAGAATCGCCTCCAGGCTGCGCTCCACCGCCGCCTCCTCCTCGTCCGGAAGTTTGTAGCCGGTGGGGCCAAACACCTTGATGCCATTGTCCTGGTACGGATTGTGCGAGGCCGACACCATCACCCCGGCCGCAAACCCGCCGCTCGCCGCCAGATAGGCCACCGCCGGCGTCGGTAGCACCCCGGCGTGCTCAACCCTGACGCCGGCCTGCTGCAGCCCGGCCGCCAGTGTGGCGGCAATCCAGCCGCTGCTCTCCCGCGTGTCCTCGCCCAGCACCACGGCCGGCGCCCGGTTGCGGCTGGCGAGGTCGCGCCCCAGCGCCACCCCCAGCGCCACCACCGTCGCCCGGTCCAGCGGCGCTTCGCCCGCCACCCCGCGCACGCCGTCAGTGCCGAAATACCGTTTCATATGCCCGCTCTTACTCATACGCCAGCGCCACCACCGCATCTTGGCTCGCGGCCTTGAATGCCGGGTACAGCGCGCCCACCGCGCTCGAGGCCAGCGCAATCGCCGCCGCAATCCCGATCCATGCCCACGTCATCTCCACCGTCAGCGTCGGGTACACCTGCGCCAGCGTCTGCCAGCCCGCAAAGGCCACCAGAGACCCCACAATAACTCCCACCACCGCCAGCAGCTCCGACTCCCGCAAGATCACCCGCACGATATATCCTCGCGACGCCCCCAGCGCCTTCAATATGCCGATCTCCCGCGTGCGCTCCAGCACCGCCGTGTAGAGCGAGAGAAAAATCACCAGAAATCCGATCGCCACCGCTATCCCGATCATCACCCGCTGGAACACCGGCAGCATCGGGCTGACGCCGCTCGGCGTGATCAGGCTGAGGTAATCCTTCAGCGACTGCGCCTTTTGCGCCGGCGCCAGCTTCTGCAACTCCGCCACCACCGCCGCCTGGTCGGCCCCAGGCCGGGTCTTGACGAAAAACGTCGCCGCCTTGTCCGGTGTGCCTGCCAGTTGATCCAGTCGCGCCAGCGCAATGTACATGCGCGACCCCATGCCTTGCTCGAAAATGCCGGCGATCGTGAACGTCTGGCCCAGCAGCGGTATGCGCTCGCCTACCTTGTAGTTCTTTATGTCTGCTTGCAGATTGTCCACGATGATCTGGTCCTTGCCGGGCTCGAACATCCCGCCCTGCAAAAACCGGAAGCCGCCGCTCACCGCGTCAAAACTTGCCGGGTCCAGTCCGCCCACCGCCGTGGTTCCGTCGCCGGCGAGTTTGTAGGCCACCGGCGCCACCGCTTCCACCCCCGGCTGGCGTGCGAACACCGCCGCCTCTTCCAGCGGCAGCGTGTTGCCGCTGAGTTCGGCGAAAATCGCCCCGCCCCCCGCCCGCACCAGCACGTCGGCGCCAATGCCGCTGATGCGCCGCTGATGGTCGTGGATCATGCCGTTGACCAGCCCCACCACCATGAGGATGAGGACCACCTCCATCGCCACCGCGACAATGCTCACCAGGCTCCGTATCGGCCGGCGGGTGAGGTTGGCGAGAATGAGGCGGTTGATCATAACTCCGGGTAACACCCGACTTCAGGCATAAAAGGCGGCCACGGCGGCGGCCATGCGCACCACTTCATCTTCGGTCAGCTCCGGAAACATCGGCAGCGCCAGCACCTCGGCCGCCGCCCGCTCCGCCTCCGGGCAGGCCCCGGTGGCGTACTGCGCCAGCGCCGACTGCTGATGCAGCGGGATTGGATAGTAAACTTCCGTGCCGATCTGCCGCTCCGTCAGGTACTGCCGCAGCTCCTCCCGCCGCGGCGCCCGGATCACGAACTGGTGATAAACGTGCGCGCCCGCGGTTGCCGGCGCCAGCCGCCGCACCCACTTCACCGGCCCCAGCAGCTCGTCATAAAGGCCCGCCAACTCCACACGCCGCCGGTTCCATCCCTCCAGGTAGGGCAGCTTTGCCCGCAGAATCGCCGCCTGCAACTCGTCCATGCGCGCATTCCATCCCAAGATCTCGTGCTCGTAGCGCCGCCGGCTGCCGTGGACCCGCAGCAGCCGCAGTTGCTCCAGCACCTCCGCGTCCGCCGTCGTCACCAGCCCGCCCTCGCCCATCGCGCCCAGGTTCTTCGTCGGATAAAAACTAAAACAGCCCGCCGCTCCCCATGCCCCCGCCGGCCGGCCCCCCACCGCGGCGCCGATGGCCTGCGCCGCATCTTCCACCACCGGGATCCTGCGCCCGGCCGCCAGTGCCGAAATCGCTGCCATGTCCGCCATCCGCCCGTATAAATGCACCGGCACAATGGCGCCGATCCGCGCCGTCCGCGGCCGCAGCAACGCCTGCTCCAGCGCCGCTGGCGCCAGATTCAGCGTCCCCGGCTCCACGTCCACGAACTCCGGACGCGCTCCCGCCAGCAAGACCGCCCCCGCCGTGGCAAAAAACGAGAATGCCGTGGTCAGCACCACGTCGCCCGCTTGTATTCCCACCGCTCGCAGCGCCAGGTGCAGCGCGTCGGTGCCGCTTGCGCACGTCACCGCCGCCAGCCCCGGCGCCGCGCCCCGCTGCCCCAGCCACCCCGCTACTTCCTGCTCCAGCCCCGCGCACTCCGGCCCCTGGATGAACCGTCCGGACGCCAGCACCCGCTCCACCGCCGGCGCGATAACCGGCCGGAGTTGCTGGGTTTGGCGCTGCAGTGAAAAGGCGGGGATGAACTCGGGCATGCGCGCTGTATCAGGATAAACTATGTCTTGGCAGCAGCAGGCTGAATCCTTCACCGGGAGTGGGTGCCGCATGACCGAAGCAGGCGATTACGAACGCATGGACTGGATCTCGCTCGACAATTTTCTCACCACCCATCCCGCCCTCAAAAAAATCGCGCGCTGGTTCCTCGAACACCCCGATCAGACCGTCAACGCCGAACAGTTCAGTGCCGCCTACGGCCAGCCCGCCAGTTGGCTCGACCTCAAGGGCCTTGCCGTCCACAAGGTCATCACCGCGCTCAACCCCTCGGGCGCCCGCGTCGAAATCCCTTTTACGGTTGACGCCGCCACCTGCTTCCGCTTCAACCGCAGCCTGGAAAAATTGACCGCCGACGTGCTCGCCAAGCTCAAGCCCGGTCCCCGCCCCGACACCGTCTATCCCGAGCAGCCCGAACGCGGCAACACCGGCGGCCGCACCTGGCAGGGCTGGAAGGTCCTCCCTCCGGCCTAACCGCCGCGAGCTGGCGCAGCCGGCCATGGCGAAGCTCTATCTCGAAGATTTGCGCCTCGGACAACGCCACTCCACCGGAGAGGCCGAGGTGACCGCCGCCGCCATCAAGGCCTTCGCCGCCTCCTTCGACCCCCAGGCGTTCCATCTGGACGAAGCCGCGGCCGCGGCCAGCATCTTTCACGGCTTGGTCGCGAGCGGATGGCACACAGCCGCCATCAGCATGCGGTTGCTGGTGGAGGGCGGCCTGCCCTTCGCTGGCGGATCGGTGGGGTTGGGCGGCGAGTTGGAATGGCCGCGGCCCACCCGCGCCGGCGACCGCCTGCGTGTGGAAAGCGAAATCGTCGAAATCATCCCCTCGCGTTCCAAACCGGGGCAGGGCATCGTCCGGGTCCGGAATGTGACGCTGAACCAGCGCAACGAGCCGGTGCAGATCTTCACCGCCAAAATTCTGGTGTTTCGCCGCGGCGCCGCGCCGCCTGCCCCATAAAAGGAGGTTCTTTATGAAAGCCATTGTGGTGCGCGAGTTCGGTGGCCCCGAGGTGCTGCAGTATGGCGACACGCCTACGCCGCGTCCAGCCGCCGGACAGGTCCTGGTGCGGGTGCACGCCGCCGGCGTCAACCCCTATGACACCTACATGCGCTCCGGCACTTACGCCATCAAACCCCCGCTGCCCTACACCCCCGGCTCTGACGCCGCCGGCGTGGTCGAAGCCGTGGGCGAGGGCGTCAGCCGCGTCGCCGCCGGCGACCGCGTCTACACCGCCGCGACACTGACGGGCGCCTACGCCGAGTATGCGCTGGCACTCGAAACCCAGGTGCACCCGCTGCCCGAACGGACCTCGTTCCCGCAGGGCGCCGGCGTGTGGGTGCCCTACGGAACCGCCTTCCACGCGCTCTGCCAGCGCACCCGCCTCCGCCCCGGCGAAACCGTGCTGATCCACGGCGCCAGCGGCGGCGTCGGCATCGCCGCCGTGCAAATGGCCCGGGCCCTGGGAGCCGCCGTCTGGGGTACGGCCGGCAGCGCCCGCGGATTGGAACTCGCCCAGCGCGAGGGCGCGCATCGCGTCTTCGATCACACCCAACCCGGCTACCTCGACCAGATCATGGCCGCCTCCAACGGCCGCGGCGTGGACCTCATCGTTGAAATGCTGGCCAACGTGAACCTGGGCAGCGACCTCAAACTTCTGGCCCCGCGCGGACGCGTCGTGGTCATCGGCTGCCGCGGCGACGTCACCCTCTCCCCCCGCGACCTGATGGGCCGCCACGGCGCAATCCTGGCCTTCACCCTCTGGAACATCAACGACCCCGAGCGCCAGGAAATCCTCTCCGGCCTTTACGCTGGCCTGGAAAACGGCACCCTCCGCCCCGTGGTCGGCAAACAACTCCCGCTGGCCCAAGCCGCCCAAGCCCACCGCGACATTCTCGCCCCCGGCGCCTTCGGAAAAATCGTCCTGCTGCCCTAGGAGGCTTCGCGGCA
>JBOGKJ010000271.1:0-9919 GCA_050745565.1 Terriglobales bacterium
CATCCCGCTTGGGCTCGCGCCGGCCCGGGGCCCGGCGAGCCCAAGCCGGCGCGAGCCTCGCGGGGGATGGCGCGGGCGGGCGGAGCGTGCCTGCGGGGAGCGGGGTCATCCCCTGCCGCCGCGGACGGGCGCGCGCAGGAGGCCATTGCGGCCGGGGAAGAGGGCCGGGCGGGGCGGGGGCGGAGCAAAGATGATATTGCCTGGGGATGGGAAGTTGGAGGGGAGCCAGAGCCCGGCGGTCGGTGAGCCGGGGAGCGACACGACGTGGGGGGTAATCACCAGGAGCAGTTGATCGGCGTTCGTTTGTTGGCTGTCGGTGGAAAACAAGCGGCCGAAGCCGGGGATTTGGGCCAGGCCGGGAAGCCCCGAAATGGTGGTCATCTCCTGCTGCGTGAACAGGCCGGCCACCAGCGCGGGCTCATTGTCGCGCAGGCTAAGGTTGGTCACCACGTGGCGGTTGCTGAGGATGGGGATGTCGTTGGTGCTGACGCCGGTGAGCGCCGTCACCGAGAGATCGAGCTGCAAGTCAACGTCGTGACCCTGGGCGGTGATGCGCGGGGTGACTTTCGCGTCCAGACCGAGATCTTCGTAGGTGAAGGAGGGAAAGGGCTGGATAAAGCTGCCGTTGCCGATCACCTTGGCGATGGCCGGGTTTAGGCTGATCGGGGAAAACGAGGCATTGATGACCGGGTAACGCTGGCCAATCTTCATGTCCGCGGTCTCGCCGGCCTGAGAGCGCAGGACGGCGCTTTCGAGGCTGGTCACCTCGCCATGGGTGGCGGTCAACTGAGCGCCGAGATTTGGCACGGACAGGGCCATAAGCGTGGCGCCGCCGCCGAAAACGACGAACGGGTTCTGCAGCAGGGGCGAGAGCAGCGATTGGGCGGCGCCGAGCGCGCCGGCGCCGAGCGCGCCTGAATTCAGCACGGCGTTGAGGCCGCCCTGCTCGAAGAGGTTGAAGATGTCCTGCGAGAGGCCGGCGTTTTGCTGCAACTGCTGGAGCAGCGGCCCCAGAGCAAACATGGTGAACTGGTTGGGGATGCCGATGCCGAGGTCGCGGGCGAAGGTGGAATTGACCTCAAGGATTTTGAACTGCAGCAGCACGGCCCCGGCGGGATGGTGCAGATCGAGCAGAAGCTGCTCGGCCGCGTCCAACTGCTGGGGCGTGGCACGGATGCTGAGCGCATCGACGCTGCTGTCGGTGGTGACGTCCTTGAGGCCGAGCAGGGTTTTTGCGGCGTTGGCAATTTCATGCAGGTCGGTCGGCGTGGCCACCCAGGGTAGGTAGAAGGTGCGAAGGGCGACCGGCTGGTGGGCGCTGAGCTGGCTGGCGGCACCGAAATAAATAGTGTGGGCGTCGAGGGGAAGCCAGTCCACATCGTAAACATCGCGGAGCACGGCCATGGCCTGGGCAAAGCTGGCGTCGTCAAGGTCGAATTGCACGTCGCGGAGGGGGAGGTTGGTGGCGACGTAGGCCTTGAGGCCGAACTGGCCAGCGATATAGCCGACCGCGGCGTCGAGCCGGCCGCGCACGTGCAGATCGTGGTGGCCGGGAGAGGGCTCGATTTCGATGGGCGGAGCGGCGCGGCGCACGCGCATTTCGGTGGTATCGGGCGCCGGGGCGTGGGCCCGCGGGAACAGGGCGGCGAGGCCGGCGCGCGCGTCGAAGTTGTGCGGATCGAGCGCCAGGGCGGTCCGATACTCGACCGCGGCCTGGGCGGGGTGGCGCGCCAATTCGAGCCCATGGGCGCGCTGCAGGTGGGAGAGCACGGCACGCTGGCGCAAGTATTCGCGCACGGTGCGGTACTCGGGCAAGTCGCGGCTGGCGGCGGCGCGGCTCGCCAGCAGGAACGCGGCGTCGAGCCGGCCCTTGGCGGCGGCCGCGAGCGCCTGGTCCTCCAGCCGCTGGGCGGAGGCCGGCGGCGGCAGGGCGGCCGCCGTCGCCGCGAGGCAGAACGCCAGGGAGCAGGCGGCCGCGGCCATCCATTGGGGTACTCGGCTCACCCTGTCATTATAGGTTTCATGCCGCGCCTCGCCCTTTCCACTGCCGTGCAGTTCGTCCCGGGCGTGGGGCCGAAGCTGGCGGAACTGTTGGCGGAGCGAGGGATAGCGACCGTTGAAGACCTGCTGCTGCACCTGCCCATCCGATATGAAGACCGCTCCAGGCGGCGCAGCATTTCAGAATTACTGGAGGGCGACTCGGCCACCATCGTGGCGCAGGTGCAAACCGTGCAGCTACGGCACACCCAACGCGGCCGGACCCAACTGGAGGCGATCGTCAGCGACGGCACCGCCGCGCTGGCCTGCACCTGGTATAACGCCGCCTTTGTCCGGGACAAGATCCAATCTGGGCAGATGCTGGCCCTCTACGGCAAGCTGGCGCGGCAGGGGGGGCGGCTGGGACTGCACCAGCCGGAGGTCGAGATGCTGAGCCCAGAGGGCGGGGACCGGCTCCCAGCCGGACTGGACGGTTCGCTGAAGCTGGGCCGGGTCATTCCCGTCTATGAGGCCATCGGGCCGCTCACCAGCGGCCGGCTGCGCCGCCTGATGCACAACGCCGTACGGGAACTGCCGGCCGAAGTACCCGAGGTGCTGCCGGCGAGCGTGCGAGCTCAATTGGGGCTTCCGCCGCGCCGACAGGCGATCGAACAAGCACATTTCCCGAATGGGGCGGCGGTGGAGGAGTTGGCCAAGGCGCGCACGCCGGCGCAGATGGCATTCATTCTGGAGGAGCTGTTCTGCCTGCAGGCCGGGTTGGAGATGAAGCGCCGCCGGGTGCAGCGGCAACCGGCGCCGGTGCTGGCCACCAGCCCGGCGATCCGCGAGCGGCTCAAGCAGGTGCTGCCGTTTCATCCCACCACGGACCAGAAACAGGCGCTGCGCGAGATTGCGGCCGACCTGGGCAGCGGCCGGCCCATGCGTCGCCTGCTGCAGGGCGATGTGGGGTCAGGCAAGACGATTGTGGCACTGCAAGCGGCCGTGATCGCGGTCGAGAACGGCTTTCAGGTGGCGCTCATGGCTCCCACCCAACTGCTGGCCGAACAGCATTTTCTGTACGCCCGCCAACTGCTGCCGGAATACCGGCTGGCGCTGGTCACGAGCGGGCAACCGCGGGCGCGTCCGGGGGCGGAGGAGCCGCAACTCGCCATCGGCACGCAGGCGTTGATCGAGCGCCACTTCCAGTTTTCCCGACTCGGCCTCGTCCTGATGGACGAGCAGCACCGTTTCGGCGTGCTGCAGCGCTTTCACCTGATGCACAAGCAAGGCGATGGGGCCGCGCTGGCCCCGCATGTGCTGGTCATGACTGCCACGCCGATTCCGCGCACGCTGGCGCTGGCGCTCTACGGAGACCTCGATGCCAGCCTGATCCGCATCCCGCCGCCGGGCGCGCTGCCCATCGTCACACGGCTGCTGCCGGAATCGCGCAGTCAGGAAGCCTACGCGCTGCTGGAGCGCCATGTCGCCCGCGGCCGCCAGGCCTATTGCGTCTACCCGGTGATTGAGGAGGGCGGCATGGGCGGGGGCGCGGGCCCGGCTTCGCCGGGCGCGGCCATCTTTGGCGCGGGCCCCAGCCCGGCTTCGCCGGGCGCCCCGCTTGCGCGCGTAAGCGGGCCCATGGCACTCAAACCGGCACTGGTCATGCACGAACGCTTGCAGCGGCAGTTTCCCACACTGCGCGTGGGCCTGCTCCATGGCCGCCTGCCGCGCGCCGAAAAGCAGCAAGTTATGCAGGACTTTCGCGACGGCCGCGTACAGGTGCTGGTGGCCACCACCGTGATCGAGGTGGGTGTGGACGTTCCCAACGCCACGCTCATGATCGTCGAGCAAGCCGAGCGCTTCGGCATCGCCCAACTCCACCAGTTGCGCGGCCGCATCGGCAGGCCGCAGCCCGCCGCAGCCGCCCGCGCGGGTGCGGCACAGCCGCCCGTTTCAGGACGCCCTCCCGATGGTCGGGCTGGGGCCGGAATTCGCATGGCGGCAACGAGCGCCCGCTCTGCTCAGGGCGCCTCCGAAATGCCTCGTCAGGAGCGCGCCCTCTGCGTGCTGGTGCATGCCGACTCACCCTCGGCCAACTCGCGCGCGCGGCTGGAGGCGGTTGCCGCCACGCAAGACGGGTTCGCCCTAGCCGAAGCCGACCTGCGTCTGCGCGGTCCGGGAGAGTTTTTTGGCACGCGTCAAAGCGGCCTGCCGCTGCTGCAGATTGCGCAGCCGCTGCGTGACCGGGAATTGATGGAACTGGCCCGCGACCACGCGCGCACGTTCCTTGACCACGCCAGCCCGGACGAACAGCGCCAACTGGTGCAGCAGATCCAGCATCGCTGGCAACGCCGCTATGGGTTGATTGAGGCCGGCTGAGGGGCCGCGATTAGCGATTAGCGATTTGCGGTTAGCGGTTAGCAATTAGCGGTTAGCGGCGGGGCGCAGATCAGGCGACGCGGCGGGGCGCGTAGACCGGCTGCGGGCGGGGGGCGAGCCGGCGCATGGCATTCCAGTCATACCAGAACTCGCGGCCGCAATCCAGGCAAGTGACGTGAGCGCGGCTTTCACGCTCGGGCTCGGTGCGAGGCGGAATCGGGGCGGCCGCATCGGGCGTCACCATGGGAAAACTCAGATGATTGTGCGGGCAGCCCAAAAACGGAAACTCCATAACACTGCTCCCCTGTCTGGAACTTACTCGATTGGATTCCGCGCCCGATCCGAAGGTAGCTTCTTAATTACTCGCTCCATCATTTTTTGATGCAGTTTGATGGGCACTGCGCCGGCAGTCCACTGCGGCTGCTGCTTGCGGTACAGCAGGATCATGGAGCGGCAGTTCACTACAAGACAGTGGCACTGTGGGCAGTCGGCCAAGTGGGAAGCGATCTCGCGGGCTTGCAACGGAGAAACCTCGCCTTCCAGGAAATCACCGAGCGCGTCATAAAGCGAGTAGCAATCCACCTTAGTTCCCCTCCTGGCTGGCTGATCGCAACCTGCGTACGCCAAAGTAGTTGGTCAGTCGCTTGCGCAACTGCAAGCGCGCGCGGAGCAAGCGCGATTTGACCGCAGCCTCGCTGAGGTCCAGGGCGTCGGCGACCTCGGCGGTGGAGAGCTGTTCCACGTCGCGAAGCTGGAAGACGAGCCGGTACGGCAGGGACAACGATTGCAGGGCGGTCTGCAAAATTTGGCGGAGTTCGGCTTGAGCGAACTGCTGTTCGGGGTTGGGGTGCCAGTCGGCAAGCTCGACCTGGTGGGGACGCTCGCCGTCCGGCTCGTCGGCATCGAGCGAGACCAACTGGACGTGGCGCTGGCGCAGTTTCATGAGGCCTTCATTGACCGCGATGCGCACCATCCAGGTATAAAGGCGGGACTGAAACTGGAACTGGCCGATTTTGGTGTAAACCTTGAGGAAGGTTTCCTGCAGAACATCCTCAGCGTCGGCCGCGTTCCCCATCAATTGCTGGACCAGGCGGAACAAGCGGTGCTCATAGCGGCGCATCAGGGTCTCAAAGGCTTCGAGATCACCGTGCTGGGCACGCTGGATGAGGGCGGTTTCGTCAGCGGCGCTGGCAGCAAGCGGGGTTGAAACGTCAGCCATGCCGTCTTCAATTTTAGCGCGCCACGGGCGGGGCTGCACGGACACCCATTTGGGGCGTGGCCGACGGGTGGCGGGATGGCTACGCTTACAGGATGTCTGCCATCGAGGCGGCTGCGGCCGTACGCGACTTCCTGCTGGCCCACGCACGGACCGAGGTCTGGGAGCAGGGCCAGCGGCTGACGCAGTTAGGCGGGGAGCGATCGGGCTACTCCCTTTCGTCGGACGCGGGCAGGCTGGTTTGCCACTTTTGGTCGGAAAACGCCAACCTGGTGCGGCGGGTGGTTGGGCTCGGGCCGGCGGGCCCGGAGCGGCTTCGGCTGCACTGTCTGCGGATGGGTCAGACCCGGCCGAGTACGCTGATACTGCAAGGCGTCGGCGCGGGCACCGACCCGGTGCGGATGAGCCGCCGCACCGAGTTCCGCCAACAACTGCTGGCGGCTGCGCAGCGTGAGTGGCCGGGCTGGAGGCCGGAGCCGCTTCCGGCGCGCTCCATTATGGGAGGGGCCGCCCGGCATCCGGTGCAGTGCCTGTTGCTGCGGCGGCGGCACGAGCTGCTGCTCTGTGCAGCGGCTGAGGAACAGGAGTCGGCGGAGGCGGCGGAGAGCACGCTGGCGCACGCGCTGGTGTGGGCCAGTCAACTCCGCAGCCATTGGCCCGCGCGCGTGCTCAAAGGCGTGAACCTGGTGCTGCCGAAGGCCGCCCTCGCCGTCACCCAGCAGCGGCTGGCGTGGCTGCGACGTTCGCCACCGACGGCGTGCTGGGAGCTGGATCGGTCGAGCGGCGAGCTGAACCAGGTGCGGCTTGAGGAAAACGCCATGGTTGCAAGTGAGTTGCGGCGGGCGCAGCCCGTTTCCGACCCGGCGGCGAGCTCCAAGGCGACGGCGGCGTTGCTAGCCGAGGTGCGCGAGCATTGTCCGCAAGCGGCGGCGGAATGGACGGCGGAGGGCACGGCGCGGATCAGCGTCTATGGACTGCCGGTGGCGTGGGAAGCGCCAGCAACCGGCGCGTCGGCCTGGAGCTTCGGCTGCCGGGAGGAGCGTACACCGCTGACGGCCGACACGCGGCCGCTGTTTGAGAACTTACTGCGCCAGCTCGCCAGCTCACGTCTGCCGGGGGGCGGCCATCATCAGCCTCTCTACACACTGCAGGCCGAGGGCTGGATGGAATATTTGTTGCGCCGCGACATACGGCTGCTGGATGCACACCTTGATCCGCGCTGGATTTATGCCCAAGTGCCGGTGTGCGGCCCGGGCCAGCGCGAGGTGATGGATCTTTTGGCGGTGGACCGCGGGGGCGTGCTGCACGTGATCGAGCTCAAGGGCGGCGAGGATATGGGATTCCCGCTGCAGGCGCTGGACTACTGGCTCCGGGTCCGTTACCACCAGCAACAGGGTGATTTCGAACGGCTGGGTTACTTTCCCGGCGTTTCCATCAGCGCACAGCCGCCGCGGCTGTGGCTGGTGGCGCCGGCGCTGCGGTGGCATCCTTCGACCGATCTTCTGGGCCGATGGCTATCGCCGGAAGTTCCGTGGCTCCGATTGGGGGTCAACGAGGAATGGCGTCATGGCCTGCAGATCATCTTTCGCAAGGAGGCGCATCATTGACGGGCGCGGGCCCCTGCCGCTGCTCGCTGAGACGCTCGCAGCGCTGCGCCCGCACTCGAAGGGCTGTGGAGCGCCGGCCCGGCGCCCGGTGAACCCGAGCCGGCGCGAGCGGCATCTCGCTCGGCAGAATCAGGGTTGCTGTGGTCACCCGAACTGCAGCGTGGCGCCGGCCGGCGGCCGGCGCGCGGGTCAGCGACCCGCCCCCCACGGGAGGTGGCGCCGGTCGGCAGGCTGCTAGTCCGCATTTCTCACAGTCAGGTCACGAAACTCGCATCCAGGCGCGGCGCGCCCTAAAAAATGGGCGGCGATATCGAACGGCGAGCGGGACGCGCTGTCTGGAGGGCGATGGCACCAGGGCAGGTGCTGCGCCGCCCATTTTTCTAGACGGGCGCGCTATGCCGCGCGTGGCAGCGGCTGGGTTGGCGAGAAATGCGGACTGGTCCCCTCCGGACTTTCGTGCAAACGGCGCGACTCCCGCGATTGGTTTTCGCGTTTCGAGTTTTAAGTTTTGAGTTCCCGGCGTAGACTGGACAGCGTTGGAGGCTCCATGACTCACGTCCGTCCATTTTCCCTATTGGTTGGCATGCTGGCTGCAGGCGCACTGCTGGGGGCCGCTCCGGCGCCCCGGCTGGCCGGCACCTGGCACGGCGAGCGCACATTCCAGCGCGGCACCCGTTCCTACACCTATGCCAATACCTACGTACTGCAGGTGCACGGCACGACACTGACCGGGCTGATGCTCACGAACAGCGACCGGCGCGAGATCGTGGACGGCCGCGTTGAGGGCTCACACCTCAGCTTCGGGCTGCGCAATCCGTTTGTGCCCGAATCGAGGGCGCAGGCGTACACGGGCGAATGGAACGGCGATACGCTCACCGTCACCGCGGTGCGGAGCGGGCGCCGGGGCGGCGGGCCCGGCGCCGGGCTGGTGCTGCACCGAGTCAGCGACGCCACCGTCTATCAGCCACCGCTGGCGCTGCGGCATCCGCCGCTGCCGCCGCTGCGCACGTTGCCGCCCAACGGCATGGCCCGCACGCCGCCCATGGGCTGGAACAGTTGGAACAAGTTCCACGGAAGCGTGAACGACGCTGATATCCGCGCCACCGCCGACCAGTTGGTGTCCACGGGCATGCGCGACGCCGGCTACATCTACGTCAACATAGATGACACTTGGGAGGGACAGCGCGATGCCCAGGGCAACATCCAGCCCAACGCCAAGTTTCCCGACATGAAGGCGCTGGCCGACTACGTCCACGCCCGGGGGCTGAAGCTTGGGATCTACTCTTCGCCTGGCCCCAAAACCTGCGCCGGTTATGAGGGCAGCTACCTGCATGAGGCCCAGGACGCGCGCACCTACGCCGCCTGGGGCATTGATTACCTGAAATACGACTGGTGCAGCGCCTCGCTGGTCTACGGCCCGGACGAAATGAAGCCGGCCTACGAACAAATGGCGCTGGCGCTGCGCGCCACCGGCCGCCCGATGGTGTTCAGCCTGTGCCAATACGGCTGGCTGGACGTGGGCCAGTGGGGTGCCGAGGTGGGCGGCAATCTTTGGCGCACCACCGGCGACATCAGCGACAACTACGCCTCCATGGCGCGCAACGGCTTCAGTCAGAACGGCCGGCAGGCGCAGGCCGGACCCGGCCACTGGAACGACCCCGACATGCTCGAGATCGGCAACGGCGGCATGAGCGACACCGAGTATCGCACCCATATGAGCCTGTGGAGTCTGCTGGCGGCGCCGCTGCTCGCGGGCAACGATCTGCGTTCCGTTTCGCCGGATATTATGGCGATCCTGACGAACAAGGAAGTGATCGCGATCGACCAGGATCGTCTGGGACACGAGGCGGATCGGGTTTCGAAGAAGGGGGACTTGGAAGTCTGGGCGCGCCCGCTCGCCGACGGCAGCCACGCGGTAGGGTTGTTCAACCGGGGCCCCGAGACGGCGAAGGTAACCGCGCGCTGGAGCGACGTGGGGATACACGGATCGCACAAGGTGCGGGATTTGTGGGCGCACACCGATCGCGGCGCGGAGAGCGACGAATATTCCGCCGAGGTGCCGTCGCATGGCGTGGCACTGGTAAAAGTGTCGCGCTAGTTCCCTGACCGCGTGGTTTCGTGCTTTTGCCGAAAACCACTCCCTCGCGGTCGTGGCTCCGTTCGGAGCAGCGAGCATTAGCGAGCGGTTGCCCGGCACCACCGAATCTGGCGGTGAAGGAACTAGCGCCGGTGGATGAAGATGTGAATGCGCGCGGCTCCGACGTATTTGTCCGCGGCGCCGTAATAACCGGTGAGATCGATCTCCCCGGCACGGCCGGCCGGGTTTCGCACAACGCCTTCGAGAAAGACAACGTTGGGAACCGCGCCGTTTTTCTCCCAGTCCAACCGCGGCGCGAGGAACGGCGATTGCGCGCGCGCGAGGACGCGGCGCGGGTCTCTGCGATCGAATAGCACCCAGCCCGAGCGGTACACGAGATTGTCGTCCGCGCCGTTGTAGAGCAGCAGAATGCCGGCGGAGGTCAGCAGGGGAGGCGGCCCCGGCTCCATTACGCGCGAATCGAACGCACCGGGACGGCGATCAAGCACCGGGCGATCCGTAGCATCCTTCCAGTGCAGCAGGTCGGCGGACGAGGCAACGCCCATGTAATCGCGGGCTTTGCCATCGGGGTCGCGGCGGGTACCGAGGTAATACATCCACCACCTGCCGCCGATTCTTTCGGGCACGATGGCGCCCGATTTC
>JBOGKJ010000272.1:0-21605 GCA_050745565.1 Terriglobales bacterium
AGGACTCTTCCACAACGATTTCGAACATGGAAGAGTTCATTGTAGCGCCTAGAGGCATTGACGGGCGCGGGCCCGTGATCGCTGAGACGCTCGCAGCGCCGTGCCCGCACTCGAAGGGCTGTGGAGCGCCGGCCCGGGGCCTAGCGAGCCCAAGGGGCGCGAGCGGCCTCTCGCTACCGCAGAATCACGGTTGCTGTGGTCACCCGAACTGCCGCGTGGCGCCGGTCGGAAGGGTTGATTCGGCCCTGGAGGGGGCGCGTGCCGCTTCGTTTGCCGGGAAATCCCGCGGCCCTTCGCGCCGATTTTCAGTGCAAACGGCGCGCCTCGCGCGAGGCGAGAGCGGCGGGCGTCATCCGAGCCAGCGCAACAACAGCCCGGCCAAACCGCCGGCGGCAACAAACTCGGCCGGGCGCTGGGCACCGGCGCTGGATTCCACCACGGTTATGATCGGGAGCCGGGCGAAGGCGGCGCCGGAGCGCAAGCCCCAATTGCCGACCGGGATCATATAGGCGTAGGCCAAGGCGATGCCGCCCAAGAGTGCACAGCGCCCCAGGCTTTCGAGCCGGGAGCGCTGGCCACCGGCAAGGATTTCGACCAAACCGGCGGCGGCGATGCCGGCGGCGGCAAAGCGGAGATTACGAGGGCAACCCTCCATGCCGGTCTGGATGCGGCGGTTGGGCGTTATTGCTGCTTCACAACTGCCTGGTAGCCATCGGCAGTAAGTCGGGAACGCATGGCTTGTGCCTCAGCGACGGTAAGATAGGGGCCCACTTGAACGCGGTAAAGCGCGTCGGTAGCGTTGGGGCTGGGCGTAACCACCGCGGCGGGGTACCCGCGGGCCTTGAGGGCGTTGGCGAGGCTGTCGGCATCAGATTGCCCGCCAGCAAAGACCTGGACCTGATACATGCCTTGGCCTTGAGGCGGAATGGAAGGCAATGCCACCGGCGGAGTGGCTGCAGCAGCGGAAGCGGTCTGCGGGGGGGCGGGCAGGCTAGAGGTTACCGGGCTGGAGGACTGGCCAGAAGCACTGTCCTGAGAGCCGCCCGGCGGGGGCTGGGTGGCGGGGGGGGCGAGACTGGCCGGAGTCTGGCCCGATTCGGCTGCGCCAAGCTCGGTGGGATTGGGGGGTTTGACACCGGGCGAAACCGGGGCAGGCTGAACAACAATGGAAGGCGGAGCGCTGCCCAGGCTGAACGTGGCCGGAATCGAGTGTTTGCCAATGGTATAACCCAGGGCGAAAAACATGGCGCAGATCACTGCGGCAACGAAAAGGAGGCCCAGCAGTGACCTGCCTCCCAATTCCATCTGGTAGTCGCCGCGCGACCGGCGGCGCGCGGAGGTAGCCAGTCCGGGTCTCGAATGTATTTCGTCTTGCTCGATACGGCGCTCGGCGGGCTTCATACCTTGTTTGATTTGGTCGGATCCGGTTGGGCTACGAGCGCCCTGGACTTAAGAAAGACGTCAATAAGATCGAGTGGAATTGGAAAGACGACCGTAGTGTTTTTCTCGGTGCCAATTTCGACCAGCGTTTGCAGGTAGCGCAGTTGGAGCGCGATGGGCTCGCTGGCGATGATCGCAGCCGCTTCGGAGAGGCGAGTGGCAGCCTCGTACTCGCCGTCGGCGTGAATGATCTTGGCGCGTTTTTCACGTTCCGCTTCGGCCTGGCGAGCAATGGCGCGCTGCATGGTTTCGGGCAGGTCCACGGCTTTGATGACGACGTCGGTTACTTTGACGCCCCAGGGCTCGGTGCGCTCGTCGAGAATGCTCTGCAGCCGTGCGTTGAGCTTCTCGCGGCTGGAAAGCAGGTCATCAAATTCCACTTCGCCGAGGACGGCGCGGAGCGTGGTTTGGGCAAACTGTGAGCTGGCAAAGCGGAAATTGCGGACCTCGACGACGGCACGCTGCGGATCAATGACGCGATAGTAGACAACGGCGGTGACGGTACAGGTGACGTTGTCATGCGTGATGACGTCCTGCGGAGGGACATCGAGGGTGTCCACCTGCAGCGAGATTTTGATCAGCCGGTCAATGATCGGGAAAATGAGGACAATGCCCGGCCCCTTGGGAGCAGGCAGGAGGCGGCCCAGGCGGAAGATGACGGCCCGTTCGTACTCGGTAATCACCTTGATGGCCGACAGTAAGAACAGCACAACAATGATGATGATGACGATGATCCCGCCCATATGGAGGCTCCTTTAGCCTCTTGAATTCTACTCCACCGGGGTCTGGCGGACCGTTAACGGCGGATGTACCCGGGTGGGCAGCGGCTCGACGGACAGTCTGAGTCCGTCAACGGCGCAGACGCGGATGGGAGTTCCGGCGGCAATGGGCACGGCGGCGCGGGCGTGCCAACGTTCGCCATGCACCAGAACAGTGCCGTCCAAGGCGAGGGCGGAGGCGGCAACCCCGGATTCGCCCAGCATGCCCTGGGCGCCGGTCACCACACGGTGCCGCTGCGCCCGCCATACCAGCTCAACCAGCAGTACCGTAACCAGCCCGAAGCCGACCGCAACACCGAGCGACATGCTTATGCCAACCCGCATTTGCGGGACCGGAGAATCAACCAGCAGAATACCCCCCAAGGCCATGCACACTACGCCACCGGCCGCCAGGACGCCATGGCTGTGAAACTTAGCCTCGAGGGCAAACAGGAGCAGCGCCAGAATAATCAACCCCGCACCCGCCCAACTGATGGGGAGCAGCGAGAGTGCAAATAGCGACAGCACCACCATGATGAGCCCAACGACGCCGGGGACGATCACGCCCGGGTGGGTGAACTCAACGTAGATCAGCAGCGCGCCGATGGCCAGCAGGGCGAAGGCCAGGGTGGCGTCCATGTCGAGCACCTGCTCGCGCAGACTCATGGTGAAGTTCACCTGGCTGGCAGCGGAGAGCGAGAGCGTTTGCTGAGCGCCATTGAGGCGGGTGATGGCGCGGCCGTTGAGGTCGGAGAGCAAACCGTCGAGGTTGGGGGCGGTGAGGTCAATGAGGTGACCGGACAGGGCTTCCTGTTCGGTAAACGACTGGCTATTGATGACCGCGTTCTGTGCCAAAGCGACGTTACGATGACGGCGCGCGGCAATGGAGCGGATAAAAGCCGCGGCGTCGCTCTGTATTTTTTGCGCCTCGATCGCGCCTGGCGAAGCGCCGCCCAGGACTACCGGATGGGCCGCGCCGGTGTTGGTGCCGGGAGCCATGGCGGCGACGTCGCAACTGAGGAGGATGTAGAAGCCGGCGGAGGCGGCACGCGAACCACTGGGGGCCACATAGCCGATGACCGGGACGGGGGAGGCAAAGATTTTCTGAATAATGGCCCGCATTGCCGTATCCAGGCCGCCCGGAGTGTTCATCATGAGCACGACTGCGCGGGCATTGTGCTGAGCGGCGAACGCGATGCCGCGCACGATGTACTCGGCACTAACGGTGTTGACGGTATCATCCAGGCGGATGATCACCACGGAACCAGCCGGGGGCCGCGGCACCGGGGCGTTGCCGGCGCCGGCAAGGAGGACAGCGGCTGCCAGCAGGCCAGCGATCAACCAAATTGTTGGCGCGGGCCTCAGCGCGGCTTTGCCGTCCCCGCACCCGTTTTCAGGCAGGCCGGGCCGGGAACCCCATGAACCCCAACCCAGCCTGTGCGTCGGCGGCACGGCCTCCCTTCTCAGGACGCCCTCCCGCGGCCACCCCAAGGTGCCAGCGCCTTGGGGGCCCCGGGGGACGGGCTGCGGCCGGAATTCGCTTGGCGGCAACGCGCGCCGGCTGTGTTCAGGGCGCGAGCAAGTTGCCGCGTCTGGGACCGCGTCAGCTTCTTTTCCCGGGGGTAGGCCGCCCTTCGGAATTCCGCTGTCCGTCGCGCCTACATTGCCCGGGGTGCAATAGGCGCGCCCCCGACGAGATGTCCTACGGCTTGTCATGAGTTCCACCCATCTGACGTTGCAATTTCAAGGCGGCGGGGCAGGAAGGATCGGCCTCCAGCGCCGCCTGTAGCTCCCGACCGGCGGCAGCCCGATCATGGCGCGCCCAAGCGATATCGCCGAGGCCCGCATGGGCGCGAGCCAGATCCGCGGGCTGCGCGTTGGCCGACGGCGCGAGCGCGGCAGTAAACGCCTGGCGCGCGGCCTCAAGGCCGCCCTGGGCCAGCAGGTGCTCGCCGCGATTGAGCTCGGCGCCGACCTGTTGCGCGGCGGCGAGCCCTCCATTCTGATCGCGGCGATAAGCAGCGGCGACGCGGGCCAACTGGCGATACCCATCTTCCGGGAATGCGGTTTCGAGCTGATTCCCGGTGGGCTGATGGCTGGCGAGCGCCTGCGCCAATTCCAGGTTGTTGGTGACAGCCGGCAACGGGAGCCATTGCTGGAGAGCACGGAAGCGCTCGGTAGCGGAAGCAAACTGGCCGAGGCGGTAAGCGGCCAGGGCAGCGTCAAAATCGGCGCGACCCGCCAGGGGATTGCCGACCGGAACGGCATCCAGAGCATGCAGCGCGAGAGCAAAGTCGCCGTGCGCGAGGTAAGCTTCTCCGAGCGCCAGTTGGATGCGGGCATCATGCGGCGCCAAGTGGACGGCCACGCGCAGCAGATCCAGTTGAGTTGCCGCCGTTGCAGCCATACGGGCGCGTACGAGGTCTTCGTAGGCGGTCAAGGGCAACGACGATGCTGACGCGGGAGCGCTGGTGCCAGGCGCGATGCGCTGCTGGATTGCCCAACCCAACTGACTCTGGAGAGACTCGATTTGCGCCAGGGAGCCCGATTGGGCATTGATTGGCACGAGATGCTCCAGGCGCACGTCGGTGAGTTCAGCAGCACTGGTGAGCTGCTGACCATCGAAATCATACCAACCGGTGACAATCCAGCGAACACCCGCGGCGTGCGCCATCGCAAATAGCGTGGCATGGCTGACCGGCACACCGGCTGGCGCTCCGACCAAGGCGCGCGCCTGGCGACGCTCGCTCTGGGACAGCACATCGAGGCCAACCGGCCGCACTTGCTGACGCAGCGCTATGACGAAGCTCTCGCCGATCCAATCCAGGTTCGGCTGCCCGGAACGGTTGACGAACGGCACCACGAGACACGAGGCTGACGAAGCCGGAGCGGCGGTTTGCGCCCGCAGACTTGAGCCCGAGATCAGCACAGCCAAGGCTGCGGTCGCCAAAACTGTCAACAGCAAGCTGGGATCTCTCGCCAACAGCTACAATTATAGGGCTCGCATTGGAGCGTCCCGGATAACCATTTATGACAAACGCCAACCGTACCCAGTTGGGTTTTTCGAGCCTGGCCGTCCATGCCGGACAAGCGCCGGATCCGTACACCGGCGCTGTGAATGTGCCTATATATGCCAGTTCCACTTACGTCCAGGAAGAGATCGGAAAGAATAAGGGCTATGAGTACAGCCGGGTAAGCAACCCAACGCGGGACGCGCTCGAGACCAGCCTGGCAGCGCTCGAGGCCGGGCGGAGCGCACATGTCTTCGCCAGCGGGATGGCAGCCATCCAGGCTGTGGTCAGCCGGCTATCCGGGGGCGACCACGTTGTTTGCGGGCGGAACGTGTACGGCGGTACACCACGGCTGTTTAACCAGGTATTGAGCCGATTCGGCGTGCGGTTCAGCTATGTGGATACGCGGCACCCCGAGCAGGTGGAACGCGCGATGGAGCCAACTACCCGGCTGGTGTTTGTCGAGACCCCGACGAACCCGTTGATGGAGCTTTGCGATATTGCAGCGTGCGCCGAGGTCGCCCATCGCCACGGGGCGGACCTGGTGGTGGACAACACATTCATGAGCCCCTATTTTCAGCGTCCGATAGGTCTCGGCGCGGACCTGGTGGTGCACTCGACCACCAAATTCCTGAACGGTCATAGCGACGGACTAGGCGGCGTGGTGGTCGCAAGCAGCGATGACCAGGCGGAGCAGTTGCGCTTCCTGCAGAAGGCGGCTGGGGCAATATTGAGCCCCTTCGAGTGTTACTTGATCTTGAGGGGCGTGAAAACGCTGGCGGTGCGCATGCAGACACACGACCGCAACGGAAGGCGCGTTGCCGCCTGGCTAAGCCGGCACCCGAAGATCAAGGCGGTTTATTATCCGGGCTTGGAGAGCCATCCACAGCACGCTCTTGCGAAGCGGCAGATGAGCGGCTTTGGTTCGATGATTACGATCGAAACCGGATCCCTGGACGACGCCAACCGCATGTTGCGGCGGGTACGCCTGTGTTCACTGGGCGAAAGTTTGGGCGGCGTAGAGACGCTCATTTCCCACCCGGCGACCATGACGCATGCCGCCTTGGGCGCCGAAGGGCGCGCCGCCATTGGGCTCACCGATGGAATGGTGAGGCTGTCAGTCGGAATTGAAGACGTCGAGGATCTGGAAGCAGACCTGGAACAGGCCTTGAGCTGAGAGCCCGGCTAGTTGAGCAGGCCCAACTGGCTCATGGGCCAATAGGCGAATACCGCGCGCCCAAAAACATCATTCTCGGGCAAGCAGCCCCAGAAGCGACTGTCGTTGGAACTGCTGCGGTGATCACCAAGAACGTAATACTCGTGCGGAGGTACGACGACCTCCGGGTAGTCCGAGTAGTCCTGAAATTTGGGCGGGACGTAAGGCTCAACCAAGGCGTGGCCGTTTACATATACCGAACCGCCCCAAATGACGATGCGATCACCGGGAAGACCGACCACGCGTTTGATAAAACTTTGTGTGGGGTCGCGCGGGTAGTGGAAGACGATGATGTCACCGCGCTTGACAGGCTGAAAATCAAAAGCAAACTTGTCAATGAATAGGCGCTCGTTGTTGTGCAAGCGGGGCATCATGCTAAAGCCCTGCACACGCACCGGGACGAAGACAAAGAGGACGAGCGTCAAGGCGACGATCAGAGCCAAGGCGACATTGACGGCCCAGCCAGCCAAGCCGAGGCCCAGGAACTTTCGAGGCGCTGCCACGCTGGATACAGTTTAGCCCGCATTTCTGGCGAAATGCGGGCAGCGACGAGCAATAAGCGATAAGCGATAAGCTTGGGGCCGCGACTGCCGGTGATGGGTGGCAGTCGGGGTGCTTGAGGAGGGGAGCCGGTGGGTGCGGCTTCTCCTGGTGGAAAAGCCGCATGCGGTCTGGCAGAGCTCGAGCGCGGCTGATTCCGCTTTAGTCGCCGGCTTGCTGGAGGGTGCGATTGCAGCGTTCCAGGACGTTTTGGACCTGGTTAAGGGTTTGCTGGAGGCGGCGGCTGGCGTGCAGGACGTTATCCACCCAGTCGCTGAAATTGTCGCTGATTTCCTCCTGCAAGTCGCGGCCGGGGCGGGTCATGAGAAAGATAACCGCGCCCACAGCGATGGTGGGCAAAATCCAGGATTTCATAGGGACTCCTAGCGAGGAGATGCCGAGAGGGGACCGGAAGTTTGCCCGTCCGAGAGCTCGAGATCAAGGTCACGGAGGCGCCACAACGGCCGCTCCTGCTGGCGGAAGCGGCGGATTGCGGGCCATTGGGCCACCGCCTGCAGGAAGCCGAGATGATAGGCGGGGTTGGCTTTGAGCGCGTGCTGAAGCAGCAGGAGGTGGGCCCAGAGCAGATGGGAGCGGAGTTGAGGGGGGTCGAGATTGCGCCAATGGAACAACAGGCGATTGCGCTCGATGACAATTTGACGCCGGAAACGCGAGCGGTGGCGGGCGACCGAAGCGCTGAGCACGTGATGGACGATGGCGCGAGGTTCATACATGAGCTTCCAGCCGCGCTTGCGGGCGCGGTAGGACAGGTCCACGTCTTCGCTGTAGTAAGGGGCAAAACCGAGGTCGAACCCGCCCAGGTCCAGAAAAGGTTGGCGGCGGAAGGCGCAGTAGCCGCCCACCAACATGAAGCTGGGGTAGCGCGCGCCAGCCACGGGCGGGGCATCGTAGTTCCGCCAGACCTCCCAGAAACCGCGGCGAAAGCGGCCGAGTTTGCCGCCGGCTGCGAAGTCCCGGCTGGGGTAATAGAGCGCCCGAAAGGTCAGGCCAAAAACGTCCGGGTCGCTGAACCGCCCCGAAATCGTCGAGAAACAGTCCGAGGCGACCTCAAGGTCGTTGTTGAGGAGGACGACGATTGGCGCTGCAGCCGCCTGGACGCCGGCATTGGCAGTGGAAGCAAAGCCACGATTCACCGGGCTGCAGAGGCAGCGGACGTCGGGAAAGTGGCTGGCCAACCACGCTGCGGTGCCATCGGTTGAGCCGTCGTCGGAAATGACAATTTCGGTGGTTGGATTGGCGGCGGCGCGAACGGAGGGCAAGAAACGCTGCAGCAGGTCGAGGCCATTCCAGGTCGGAATGACAACACTCAGAGCAGGGGTCACGGGCGCAGGCTGAAGACGAGACGGACGTTGGCGGAGACGGTGATGCGGCCGGGAGCAAACTGCTCGGTGGGCGCAGGTGCGGCAGCGGAGGCCATGGCGAGCATGCGGGGCTGTGGGGCTAGCGAACCATTCGGTGCATCCACGCTGGCATCCACCAGAGGGCCGAGCTGGCGACCTGCGGCATGAGCGAGCGCCTGGGCTTCGGCCTGAGCCTGATGATAGCCGGCCGCGATCGCTGCCGACTTCGCAGCCGAAGTGTCCTTCAGTTCAAACGAGACGCCACGGAGCAGGTTGAGGCCTTTGGCCGACGTTGCATTCAATAAAGGCCCGATCTTGCTAAAATCCGCGAGCTCAACGCGGACGTAGAGGGAAACGGTGTAGCTGGTGACGTGGTGGGTCCGGTAGTCAATGTTGGGTTGGACTTGGAAGTTCGACCAATGAGCAACAGTGGATGGAAAGCCTTGGCTGGACAAAACGTTGCGGAGTTGCGCGGCTTGGCTCTGGGTTTCGGTGTAGGCGGCGCTGAGGTCGGGATTTTGGCCCGAAACCTCGAATTGAACCAAAGCCAGATCGGGGTCGGCTTGAAATTGCCCCTGGGCCGAGACCTGGATGACGGCCGGAGCGGGGCTGGGCGCCTGGGCGACAGCGCCGAGGGCAGGGGAGCCAACCGCCAGCAACAGCGGCAACGCAAGCGCGGCCCAAAGCCGTGGAAGAGGCCTCATAAGGGATAGGATAGGCTAACTTACGCATGGAATTGATGATGGTAGCGGGTGAGGCGTCCGGGGACGGCCATGCGGCCGAACTGGCAGCAGAACTGCGCGCGCGGCATCCGGAACTGCACATTTTCGGGTGCGGCGGGGAAAAAATGGCGGCGGCGGGATGTGAGCTGCTGGTGGACGCACGCGAGCTGAGCGTGATGGGCCTGGCAGAAGTTGTGCGGCATTTACCGCGGCTGCGCCGACACTGGAACGTGCTGAAGATGGCGATGCTGAAGCGCCGGCCGGCTGGGGTTGTGCTGGTGGATTTCCCGGATTTCAATCTTCGCTTGGCACGAGAGGCTGGGCGCCACGAAATTCCGGTGGCATATTTCATCAGCCCACAGGTGTGGGCATGGCGCAGCGGCCGGGTGCGGCAGATTCGGAGGGATGTGACCACGATGATCTGCATTTTCCCGTTTGAGAAAGCCTATTACGCGCAGAACGGCATCGCGGTGGCAGCCGTGGGCCATCCACTAGTCGAGCGCATAGAACGGCTGCGCCCCACGCTGCCGCCACGCGAGTCCAGGCTGGTAGCGCTGATGCCGGGCAGCCGAGAGCGGGAAGTGCGGCTGCATTTGCCGGTGATGCTGGAGGCGGCCATGGACATGAATCGCCGTCACGGATGCCGGTTCGTGCTGCCGATTGCACCGGCGATTCCCGCAGCCGCAGTCCAGGACCAGATACCGCGCGGGTTGCGCCCGTTCGTGCACGTCGTTGGCTCGGCGGATCACTATGCGAGGCTGGCGGCGGCCGAGCTGGCCATTGTGGCCAGCGGGACGGCAACGGTTGAGGCGGCGCTATTGGACGTGCCCATGATCGTGGTCTATCGGCTGGCAGCATTGAGCTATGCCATCGGGCGGCGAATAGTCAAGGCGCCCCACGTGGCCATGGTGAATCTGATAGCCGGGCGGGCGGTGGTGCCGGAGTTGATCCAGGAACAGATGACGGCCTCCAATATCGCGACTTGGGCGGGGCGGTTACTGGAGGGGGGCGAGGGGCGTCAGCAGATGCTGGAGGATCTGGCAGAGGTACGGCGACGGCTGGGGGAGAGTGGCGCAATCGGGCGAACAGCAGACGAAATTGAACGCGTCATATTGGCCGAACCGGGCGGGGGGGGCGGTACCCAAAGAGGGCAAGCCAGCCGTCTATACTGAAAGGTAATGGCACGCATGCGGTTGCAAGCATTGCTGTGTGGAGTTCTGAGCGCCCTGGTGCTAGCCGGAGGCGTGACTGCACTGGCTCAGATCCCCCCGCCCCCCAAGATAGGCCAGCCCGTACCCACGGGGCCGACAGCTCCCGGGTCGGTGGTGCAAGCACCACAGCCGCCGGCGCCATTTTCCATCTCCCACTATGATTTGACGCTGAGCTTCAACTTTCCGACGCATCGGATAAACGCGACGGCCCTGGTGACGCTCACGCCCAATCAACCGCTGACCAGCGCCAGCTTTCAGTTGAACCAGAACTTGGCGGTTGACTCGGTGAAAGACGGGGCCGGAAATGCGTTGGGGCAAACGCGCCAACAAGACCACGAGCTTGTGAGCTTCAACGGGGCTCTACCGGCCGGGCAGCCGGTAACGCTGCAATTCCAATATGGCGGCGTGCTGGCCAACTCGAACCTAAGCCCGATCAGCGGAATACGAGCGGCCTACGTGGGGCCGGATGGCGCATTTCTGCTCTATCCGGGAGAGTGGTTTCCGATGGCCGGCTACAACACCGCACGATTCACCGCCACGGTGTCGGCAACCCTGCCCGCCAGCATGCAAATGATCGCCACCGGCACTTCGACGTCAAAGCCGGGTCCAGATCAGAGCACGACGTATACGTTTGAACAGAGCCGGGCAAGCTTTCCTGGCAGCGTGATCATCACCCCGCTTACGCCAACGGCGTTCAGCGGCGGGGCGGGCATGAAGTTTTATTATGGGCCCGACATTCCGGCGGAACTGACCGCGAAGTACGCGGCGGCGGCGGCGGACATTTACACATTTCTGACGAATACCTTCGGCACGCCACCGAACCAGCCTCTGGCATTCGTGGAACTGCCTGCCGATGCGCTGCCGTCGTTCAGCTCGCCAGGCGTCATCGTGCTCTCGAAGAGCTCCATTGGGAGCGACGTCAACGTTAATCTGCTGGTGGACGAGATTGCCCAGCAATGGTTTGGAGTCATGGTTAGCCCGGCAACGCTCGATGACGCATGGCTGCAATATGGAGCCGCGCGCTACAGCGAGGCCCTGTACATTCAGCACACGCAGGGCGATGCCGCCTGGAAGGACCTGGTGGAGCAGTTGGAAATCGGAGCGCTGAGCTACTCGAACACAGCCCTGGCCGAGTCCGGCCAACTCTACATATTTTCACCGCAGTTTCAGGACCTGAATTACGACAAGGGCGCCATGCTCTTTCACATGCTGCGCTGGCAACTGGGCGAACAGGCATTCAATAACGCACTCCGGGATTTCGTGAATACGTACGCGTGGAAGTCGGTGAACACGGCGCAATTTGAACAGGCGCTGGAGAAAGCGACGCAGTCGGATTTGCGCAGTTTCTTCATCCAGTGGTATCACGGCACCGCGGTGCCAACCTTCAGCAATTCTTACACGGTGTACCGGTTGGAGAAGGGCGGGTACCGGGTGACGGGCAAGATCCAGCAGAATCTGGACTTGTTCAGCATGCCGGTGCAGGTCAGCGTGGAAACCGATGGAGCGACGGAAAGTCAGACGGTCCTGGTATCGGGGACCGATAGCGGTTTCAGCATCGACACGCAAGGGCGGCCGGAAAAGGTGACCGTGGATGCCAACGATTGGCTGCTGAAGTCAAACCCGGATCTCAACCTGAGAGTGGATTTGTCGCGAGGCGACAACTTGGTGGCGGCGGGTGATTTCGCAAGCGCCGTAGAGCAATACCAAGCGGCACTGAAGTTGAACCCGATCAGCTCGCTGGCGCACTACCGCCTGGCGGAGGCGTACTACCAGGAGCAGAACTGGCAGAACGCCGCGGATGAATACCGGCAGGCCATGAACGGGGATCTGGACCCGGCCTGGGTCACGGTATGGAGCCATATTCAGCTGGGCAAGATCTTTGACTTGACCGGACAACGGGACCGGGCCATGAATGAGTACCAATTGGCATTGTCAACTCACGACGACACCAACGGGGCATTGGAGATGGCGCGGCAGTATTTGAAGGCTCCCTACAAAGCGAGCGGGAGCAATTGAATCCCTGAGCGACGGCAGGCCTCGCCTGTGGACACGGCTGAGATTCAACCATGAAGGATTGCCTTTTCTGCCGGATCATCGCCGGCGAAGTGCCGGCGAAAAAGGTATATGAGGATGACCGGATCTTCGCATTTGAGGACATCCACCCCGGCGCGCCGACCCACATCCTGCTTGTGCCGAAGCAGCACGTGGCGGGCCTGGATGTGGCGGGCGCGAACGAGGAAGCCATTCTTGGCCACTTGCAACTTCAGGCTGCGGAGATGGCGCGGCGGCGAGGGCTTGGAGGCGGCTACCGCACCGTTCTGAACGTGGGTCCGGATGCCGGGCAAAGCGTGTCGCATCTTCACCTGCACCTTCTAGGTGGGCGCGCCCTGGCGTGGCCGCCGGGTTGAGCGATATCCAGCCCTTCAAGCCGGCGGAGCCATGGCGGCACGAACCGCCGCAGCGGCGGCGGCGCGGGGATGGGGATCGGACGCCCAGACCGCCGGCAGCAGCGGCGGGTGAATCACAAGGCGAACGGTACCGGAGTGAATGCGCCAACTGCCGCGAGGCATGAGGGACCCGCTGCCGCCAATCGTTATGGGCACGACAGCAACGGCCGCCTCCTCGGCCAAATAGAAGGGGCCTTTTTTAAATGGCAACAGGTGGTGGTTGGGCGAGCGGGTGCCTTCCGGGAAGATCAGGAAGGGCCGGCCATTCCGGAGGAGGGTGGCGGCACGTGCGATGCTGTGCCGTGCGCCCTCACGATCGGCGCGATTGATTGGAACCAGGCCCCCGGCACGGAGGACCCAACCAAGGACGGGGACGGCAAACAACTCCTGCTTGGCCAGAAAAGCAATGTTACCGGGCAAGAGGGTGATGAGGATGGGCGGATCAAGGTTGCTCTGATGGTTGGCCATGTAGAGGCGAGGGCCTGCCGCGGGCAGCCATTCCCTGCCCTCAACCTCGACACGGACGCCCGCCAGCGCCAACAGGCTACGCACACCGAAGCGGGCAGCGGCGTAGGTCATTTCCAGGCGGCCGGTAATCCAGATGCCGGGCAAACAGAGCAACCCCGCAAGGACCATGTAGATCCAGGTCAGCGACCAGGCCATCAGCGAGCGGATCATAGTGTGCGGTTGAAGAACACGCCTTCAGCCAAAATGCGCGCCGGGCCGACAAGGCTGACGCCAGCATCAGGAGCAGGGCCATGCCAATGCACCAACTGGCTCCCGCCGGGGGTGAGGACCTCAACCGGGGAGTCGGCATGTCCGGAGGCGATGGCCACCACCGCGGCGGCACAACTGCCCGTGCCACTGGAATGGGTGGGGCCGACTCCCCGTTCGAAAATGCGGATATCGAGGCGGTGGCGACCCAGCACACGGACAAACTCGACGTTGGTATGCTGCGGGAAATGCGGGTGAGATTCGAGAGCGGCGCCCAGGGCTTCCCAGTTCTCGGGAAAAACTGGGACAAGAGCGACGCACTGCGGGTTCCCCATGGACAGCGAGGTCACGGCGATGTGCTGATGCTGCACGGAGAGACAGAATTCGCCTTCCATTTGAGGGACGCCCATGTCGAGGGCAATTGTCCAGAAATTAGCCGCCCCGTCGACGATGCGCGCGGCACGCGGGCCTGCACGAGTGATGAGCGTGCCTTGGCGGAAGCCATGCTTGGCATAAAAAGCGGCGACACAGCGGGTGCCATTGCCGGAAATTTCCGCTTCACTGCCGTTGGCGTTAAACAGATGGAGTTCGAAGCCATCGGCGATCGGTTGCACGAACTCGACGCCGTCGGCGCCGACACCGAGGTGGCGGTCGCAGAGCGCTCGCGCCAGGTTGGGGCGAGCGCCGACCGGGGCGGCATCTGCATCCACCACGAGGAAATCATTGCCGTTGGCTTCGGCCTTGACGAAGCGGATGGCGGCGTCAGGGGTCATTGCGACGATAGACTTCGATTGTAGGCTGAGATGGTATCGCCAAGGTGGCGACGGGATGGAAGTAACGCGCGAGGTCGCGCTTGTTGACCATGGTGGAAACGGGGCTGCCGGCTTCAACGACCACCCATGAGACGTACCGGTGGGGCGCGTACAGGGCATCAAGCCAAAGCAGGAAGTTGGATTCCTGGATGACGGAATGCACCGGGATGCGATCATCGGCGAGGGCGCCGGGGTAGGTGCCGTAATACATCAGGACGCGCTGAGGGGGCTCACGCGGGGCGAGGGCGGCAGCCAAGGCGTGCTCCATGGCGAGTCGCCGAGGCGCATTGTGAACAGCTTCAGCGTAGCTAACCGGCCCAGGCGGACGCAACATCAGCGCGTACCCGGCGGCGCAGAGGAGCGCCAGACCCATGCCCACACCACGAGCTACCGCCGCGGGGCGCGGCAAATCCAGCCGGGCGGCGCCGCGCAGGAGGGTGGAGATGAACACCGCGGAGCAGGCCGCCACCGCCGGCAGCATTTGGACGCCGTAGCGAAGGTTGTAATAGCCGTGCGGCCAGTACTGGGGCAGGAAGATGGGAACGTTGCCTGACCACATGGCCCAGAGATACCAGGGCAACGGGAGCAACAGCAGCCAGGGCAGCACGGCCGCCCTTCTTAGGACGCCCTGCCGGGGCTCCCACCCCAAGGCGCCAGCGCCGTTGGGGCCCCGGGGGTCGGGCTGGGGCCGGAATTTGCTCAACGCGCGCCCGCTCTGCTCAGGGCGCGTCCAAGTTGCCTCGTCCGGCGAGACCTTGGACCAACGCGGCCAGAGCAACAGGCCCAGCAGGGCAAGCAGGACGAGCGGCACACCGGCGGTCAAGGCGACGGTTTTGCCGTAATAGAGCGCGGCAAGAGCCAGGGCGTGGTCACCCGGGTAGGGGATCCCGCCGTGGCGCAAGGCATGAAGATAAATCTGACGGGCGGAATACGGACCGCGCGCAAATGCGAGAGGATCATTCAAATACCACCAGTTGTAGAGGAGCCAAAAAGCGGGGCCGACCATGGCCAGGAGACTGAAACGCCAGGCGCGAGCCCAAGCGGCGCGCAGGTCAGAAGCGCTGACCAGCAGGGCGAGCAGGGCAAACGGGAGGACGAACCAACCATCATAGCGACACAGACTTGCCGCGAGCGCCCAACATCCGGCGCGCCCGGCATGCCCCTGATCGCACTGATCCACCAGGCCGAGGAAGGCGGCGAGGTAGACGGTTTCGGTCATGGGGACGGCGGCGAGGTAGAGCAGGGATGGGTTCAAGGCAAAAAAGGCCGCGGCCCAGGCTGCAGCCACCGGCCCCCAGTGTCGGTACACAATGCGGTGCAGCAGCCAGGTGGCGAGCACGAAGGCGGCAAGGGCAGGGACCGAACCGGCAACGCCGGAGCGCCACCAGGACATGCTCCAGACAAAGGGGAGCATCAGCAGATGCGGCAGCGGCAGCCAGACCGTACCCCATTGCGACAGGCCGGGAGTGGCCGAATCCAGCATGCGGCGGGCGATGGCCACGTGGGCTGTGGCATCGCCGTAGAGCAGCAGTTGGTTATGCAACAGGGCCCAAGTAAAAACCGACAACCCGGCGGCGGCGGCGAGCGAGGCCCAGCACCAGGCACGCTGCCAGGGCGGGGGCGGCCGGCGCAGAGGAGCCGGCGAGGCAGCGGAACTAGCGGTCGAAGCGGGAGAGGGCAACAAATTCCTGATAGCGCGCTTCAATGTCGGCGGGCGAGAGCTGGGTGAGGCGCTCCACGCCAAAGCGCTCGCAGGCAAAACTCCCCATGACGGAGCCGTAGACGACGGCACGCCGGAGGGTCATATCGTCAGGCAATCCGGTGCCGGCGGCGGCCGGAGCGCCCGGGGCACGCGTCTGCAGGTCGCGGGCCAAATAGCCGAGCATGCCACCGGCGAACGCATCGCCGGCGCCAGTGGGGTCGAGCACATCCTCGAGCGGATAGCCGGGCACGCCGAAGTACTGGGAACGCGTGTAGAGGGTGGCGCCGTGCTCGCCGCGCTTGATGACCACCGCGGCAGGGCCGAGGCCAAGGATGGTGCGAGCGGCACGATACAGGTTCGCTTCGCCGGTCAACAGGCGGGCTTCGGAATCGTTGATGGTGATGAGGTGGAGGCGGGAGAGGAAGCGGCGAACCTCCTGAGGCTGGCTGTTGATCCAGATATTCATGGTGTCGCCGCCAACGAGCGCCACCCGAGGCCCCAATGCGTCGCGGACCTGGCATTGGAGCGCGGGAGCGATGTTGCCCAGGAAGAGGATTTCGGAGTCGAGATATTCGGGTGGCAGTTTGGGCTGGAAGTTTTCGAAGACGTTCAGCTCGGTGCGCCGGGTGTGGCGGACGTTGGGGTCGGCCTCATACTCGCACGCCCAAAAGAACGATTTGCCGGGCGCACGTTCGATGCCGCGCGTGTCAATGCCACGGCTGGTGAACACCGAAGCTTCGGCCGCGGTGAAATCGTCCCCGACGACACCCACGGCACGCACCTGAGTGAAAAACGATGCGGCCAGCGCAAAGTACGTGGCGGATCCGCCGAGCACCCGCGGAGCGCGGCCGCGCGGCGTTGTGATGTCATCAAAGGCAATGGAACCGACGACGAGAAGAGTCATAGGCGTTTTAAGCGAAGTAATTGGCAACGATAGCATGGAGACGCTTGCGGACTTCGGCCGGCACACGCTCGCGATCGGTGATCAACGCATGGCGCAGAGCCGAGCCGCAGGCACAGTCGCGCTGGGGGGCGGCAGCGAGGCGGCGCACAGCCAGGCGGACGACGGCGCAGGCGTTTTCGGCGTTACGGGTAAGGTTGGAGATGATTTCGGCGACCGTGACCGCATCGTGGCCGAGGTGCCAGCAGTCGTAATCAGTCACCATGGCGACGGTGACATAGCAGATTTCGGCCTCACGGGCGAGCTTGCACTCGGTGAGATTGGTCATGCCGATGACATCGGCGCCCCAGGAGCGGTAAAGATTGGATTCGGCCCGGGTGGAGAAAGCCGGGCCCTCCATGTTGACGTAGGTACCGCCCGAGCGGACGGTGACGCCGGCGTCCTGACAAGCGCCGCCGAGCACGGTTCGCAGGCGCGCGCAGGTGGGGTCGGCGAGGCTGACATGGGCCACCAGGCCGTCGCCGAAAAAGGTAGCGCACCGGTGCTGAGTGCGGTCAATAAACTGGTCCGGGAGGACGAAGTCCAGCGGCCGATGCTTCTGTTGCAGCGAGCCGACGGCCGACAAGGACAGAATCTGCTCGACGCCGAGCAGTTTCATGGCATAGATATTGGCGCGATAGGGGACATCGGTAGGACTGAAGCGGTGGCCGCGACCGTGGCGGCTGAGGAAGGCAACTCGCGCGCCCTCCAGGCGGCCGACAATCAAGGCGTCGGAAGGGCTGCCGAACGGGGTTTCGAGGGTGCGCTCTTCGACGTCGGTAAGGCCGGGCATCTGGTAAAGGCCGCTGCCCCCGATAATGCCGATGCGAATAGGGTCGCTCATGATTCGACGAGTTCGATCAACACACCGCCGGAACTGGCGGGATGCACGAACAAATAGCGATGGCCACCGGCGCCAGTTTGAATCTGCTCCTGCACGAGGTGGACGCCTTGTTCGCGGAGGCACCGGGCAGTCGCCGCAAGGTCACTGACTTGCAAGGCAATGTGGTGCAGGCCCTCGCCGCGGCGCTCCAGGAATCGGGCGACGGGTGAGGAGGGGGCTGTGGGTTGCAGCAGTTCGATGCGGCCCGCGGCGAGCGGCAGCATGACAACCTGAACCTGCTCATGGGCAATTTCCTCCCGGGCAGCCGGCACCAGGCCAAGGGCGGCGTAGAACCGGCAGGCGCGGTCCAGATCGCGCACAGCGATGCCGAGATGGTCGAGAGCGAGAGGCACAAGGGTACAGGATACAGGAGGCGGCGCTCTCAGTCTTCAGGTTTTGTGCTGCGGGCACCCAGAGCGCAATCGGCGGGCGACGATGGCGCCAAGGATTGGAGCGCTTCGGCCAGGATTGCATCGGCGGCGGCGTGGGGGTCGGCACGCCGATCGGCGAGAGCCGAGGCCAATTGATCCAACCTCTCGGGGGTAAGCAACGGATAGAGGATGCCTTCGGCGAGGCGATCGCGGAGGAGCGAAGGCAGGCGCTGACGCCACTGGAGCGCGCGATGATGGACAAGGCCGCCATGCTGGGCAATCCAGTCCAAGCGTTGGCTGACGGCGGCCATAAGTTCGTCCAAGCCAGCGCCGGCGGTCGCGGTCGTCTTGATGATCGGCGGACGCCAAGCCGCCCCGGGAGAGCGGGGAGCGAGGGCGAGCATGGCGCGGATTTCCTGTTCCAGCCGTTCGGCGCCGCGTTCGGCCTTGTTGAGGACAAAAATGTCGGCAATTTCCATGAGACCCGCCTTGATCGCCTGGACCTCGTCGCCCATGCCCGGCACCAGGACCACGAGGGTGACGTCCGCCAACTGGACAATGTCCACTTCGTCCTGGCCGACGCCGACGGTTTCGACCAGGATGCGGCGCTTGCCGGCGGCGTCCAGGAGCGTCACCACCTCGGCGGCGGACTGCGCCAAACCTCCGAGCGCTCCGCGGGTTGCCAGACTACGGATGAAAACCTCCGGGTCACGATGGTGCTGTTGCATGCGAATGCGGTCGCCCAGGATGGCGCCACCAGTGAATGGGCTGGTGGGGTCGACGGCAACGATGCCGACAGAGTCACCGGCCCGCCGATAATGCCCAGCGATGGCATCGGCGAGAGTGCTCTTACCTGAGCCGGGAGGGCCGGTGAGGCCCAGCACCAGGGCATGGCCGGACAGGGGAAAGAGCGCGTGCAGCAGAGCTTCGGCGAGGGGCTGGCGTTCGACGACGCAGGTGATGGCACGGGCGAGGGCGCGGTGATCGCCAGTGCGCAACAGTTCGACCCATGGGTGCAGTTGGGGATCAGGCTGGCCCATGTTCGAGTTTAAGAGCGAAGGAGTTCGCGGGCAATGACGAGGCGCTGGATTTCGCTGGTGCCCTCGCCAATCGTGCACAACTTGGCATCGCGGTAAAACTTCTCCGCGGGGTAGTCCTTGATGAAACCGTACCCGCCGTGGATCTGGACACATTCGTTGGCGGCACGGACGGCGACCTCGCCGGCGTACAACTTGGCCATGGCGGACGCTTCGGTCACGGATTGGCCCTTATCCTTGAGCCAGGCGGCGCGGAACGTCAGGCAGCGCGCGGCCTCGATTTCCGTAGCCATGTCAGCGAGCTTCCATTGAATGGCCTGAAATTCGGCGATTGGGTGGCCGAATTGACGGCGCTCGAGCGCGTAGGCGCGAGCCGCATCGTAGGCTCCCTGGGCCATGCCGAGCGCGAGGGCAGCAATGGAGATGCGGCCACCATCGAGCACCTGGAGAGCATCGACGAAGCCATGGCCGAGTTCGCCGAGCAACGCCGCGGGTGGCAACTGACAGTCGGTGAACACCATTTCGCTGGTATCGCTGGCGCGCATGCCAAGTTTATTTTCCTTCTTTCCCGGGCGGAAGCCGGGCGTGCCGCGTTCCAGAATGAAGGCCGAGATGCCATGTTTACCGCGGCTGCGATCAGTGACCGCCATGGCGACGCAAACATCGGCGTGATTGCCATTGGTGGTGAAGGTTTTGGCTCCATTGAGAAGCCAACCGTGGTCGTTGGGGGTGGCCGTGGTACGGGTTCCGCCGGCGTCAGAACCGGCCTGGGGCTCGGTCAAACTCCAACAGCCAATTGATCGGCCCCGTGCCAGGCCAGGGAGGTATTGGGATTTCTGGGCGTCAGTGCCGAACAGATAGATATGGTTCGCGCAGAGCGAATTGTGGGCGGCGAGAATGAGGCCGATGCTGCCATCCACACGCGCGAGTTCGGATATGGCCAGGACATACTCAATGTAGCCCATGCCGCTGCCGCCATATTTTGGAGGCAGCAGCACGCCCAGAAGGCCCATGTCGCCGAGTTGGCGCACCACGTCAGCCGGCCAAATCTGCCCCTCGTCCCATTCCATGACATGAGGCGCGATTTCCCGGAGCGCAAACCCGCGGACCGATCGCTGGAGGTCACGTTGTTCATCAGTAAATTCGAAATCCATTCCCCCTCCTCTGCACCCATGATAAAGAGGCTCCAGCTTACCAACCGGCAGGGCGGGCCGCATCCCAAGCTGGCGGACCACGTTGCGACAGCTCCGAGACGCCGGCGCATCTTGACAAAGCCGAGGGCCGCCAGCATGCTAGGAAGCTCGCAAGGAGCCGGAATTGCAGGACGTACGAGTATTTTTTCACGATCATTGTTTTGACGGTTCGGTCTCGGCGGCCGTGTTTACCGCGCTGTACCGGCACGTCCGCGGGGCGGGCACATTCAGCTACCACGGGTTGACGCATAAGGCGGCGGGCATGTTCGACGACGCGGAGTTTGGGCCTGGCGAGAACGCCATCGTGGACTTCAAGTATTCGCCGGACCCGAGAGTGACGTGGTGGTTCGATCATCACCTAAGCGCGTTTCTGCGCCCCGAGGACGCGGCAGAGTTCCAGGCGTATCGGGGCGGACAGAAGTTCTACGATCCTGGCTACGGCTCCTGCACCAAGTTCCTGGCAGACATCGGGCGGCGTCATTTTGGCTTCGATCCATCGCCGTTGGGGGAACTGATCCATTGGGCGGACGTGGTTGATACGGCGAAGTTTCCCAGCGCGCAAGCAGCGGTTGAGCTGAAGGAACCTGCACTGCAACTGACGCTGGCCATCGAGGGGAGCAATAACCCGACTCTGCTGCAGCGATTGATTCCGGATTACCTGGAGGCATCGCTGGAAGAGTTGCTGAAGCGCGACTATTTGCAGCAGGAATTGCGCCCCTTACTAGAGCGCCATTGGCAATCCATGGAACTCATCCACTCCCGGCTGGATTGCCGGGATGGGGTGATCGCGTTTGACTTGAGCGATCTAGACCAGGAAGGGTACAACAAGTTCGTGCCATATTATTTTTGCCCGGAGGGCGTGTATAGCGTGGGCGTCAGCCGCAGCCAGTTCCGGATGAAGATTTCGGTGGGATCGAGCCCGTGGACAACCGCACGGACGCTGGTGAATCTTGCCGAGTTGTGTGAGCGCCATGGCGGGGGCGGACACGCGCGGGTGGGCGCCATTTCCCTTCCCCGCGACGAAGTCGAAAAGGCAAAAGCGATCGCGCGGGAAGTGACGGAGTACCTGCGGTCATCGTGGCGCGAGCGGCAGGCGGCGTCGCCGGCCGGCCGCTAGCCCGACGGGCGCGGGCCCCTGCCCCTGCTCGCTGAGACGCTCGCAGCGCCGCGCCCGCACTCGAAGGGCTGTGGAACGCCGGCCCGGGGCCCGGTGAGCCCAAGAGGGCGCGAGCGGCACTGTTCAAGGG
>JBOGKJ010000273.1:0-7412 GCA_050745565.1 Terriglobales bacterium
TCCTTGTTCCGAGTGGCTCGGTTTCGGACAATTCCACTCTACTCGGACGCGGGGAGGCCGTGGTGCCTCCTCCCGTGTGGATCGCGCTAGGGGGTCCCCGCGGGAAAACCCGCGGGGGCGCGAAGGCACCACGGCCGTCGTTATACGATCACATCAGCGCCGCGGCTACAGCATCTGTGATTTTGCACTAGTGTAGTGCCCCCGAGGAAATGGTGGGTATGTTGGCAAGGGGCATGCGACTTTTCTTGAGGAAAAGTCGCATACGGGACGAGTGGGAACGTATCGGTATTCCGGGGCACTACACTTGGCGGCAACGCGCGCCCGCGCTGATCGGTGAACGCGCCACCGGCGCCTGCACCCGTCCACGTTGCCGCGTATGGCGTGCGCTACTGGGCGGAAAATTCGCACATCTGGAGGTGGGCGATGGCGGCAGTGGCGGTGAGGCGGAGGTCGCGCAGCGGGCCGGCGGGGGCGGTGCCGGGGCTGGCCATGGGCATCCAGTGCAGGCCGTCGGCGCTGGCTTCGAGCGCCAGTCCGGCGGCCGCGGCCGCGGGCTGCACCGCCAGGGTGAGGTGGGAGAGGGGGCGGACCACGCGCAGGTTCAGCGTCCAGTTGGCGCCCACCGGCGCTGGGATTTCGCGCGCGCAGGTGGCGGCATCGCCGTCGGTGGCGGCCGGGACCAGCACGGGGGGCGGCTCGACACCTTCTTCCGGCGCCGACCGGTAGAGGACAGCCTCGGTGGCGAGCGGGTTCTGCGGCGCACGCGCCAGCGCTTGGAGGCGGTGGCTCGTCACCCAAGCCAGGCCCGGGCTGGCGGGGGCGGAATGGCGGCGCCGCTTCATCGCTTTGATTAGGTTCATCAAGTAAATGCGCGCGCGGACGTCCTGAAAGTGGTCGAGCAGCGGCAGCGTCGAGATCGTCACCCAGCCCTGGCCGTAGCGGTAGCTGAACAGGGCGTGGCAGCCATCGAACCCTGGGCTGCCGTGCGGCCGGAATATTTCGTGCCCATCCACACGGTACAGATCCACTTGCGTCTGGTGGCGCAGGTCGAGCGTCAGCGGCGGCTGCAGCAGGGACGAGAACCCGTCGCCGGCAACCAGGCTGTCGGTCAGCGGGGGCACAAACGCGTCCTGGCCGCAAGCGCCAGGGGGCGGCGCGAGGGGCGCGGCCCAGGGCCAGAACGGCGTGACCATGGGCGGCGGCGGCTCCAGCAGCAGCACCTGGCCGCCGTCGGCGGCGCGCTGCCACAGCGCCGCATACTGGGCCGCCAGATTGGCACCGTCTAGCCGCGGGTCGGCCACAACCACGAGCGGTGCCGCGTCGGGCGCGGAGAAATCCTGCACGGCAAACCCATGTTGACCGAGGTAGTCCTCGACGCCTGGAGCCATGCCGAGCGCGGCGAACTTCACCACGCCGCCATAGCTGGCGGGCGGCTCCCCGAGTGCATGCACCGTCAGGTCGAGTTGCTGGTTGGCTCCCACCGCGCGCAACTCATAGGTTCCACCGGCGGGGAGGGAAAGCGGCGGTGCCAGCCCGGCTGCGCCGGCTTCCAGTTCGATTGACTCGGTGGCGACCATATGCCCGCGCCCGTCGCGCAGTTGCAGCGTGACCGTATCGCTGGGCGCGGTGGCGCTGGCGGCGCGGCTGACCAGCCGCGGCTGAAACTGCTGGCCAACGCTAAAATAAGTTGCCGGGACCTGCAAAAGGAAGGGGTTGGCGCCGGTGCGGCTAAGCATCGAAAACGCCAGCCAGGCGGCCAACAGCACTACCGCCATGGTGCACAACGAAAGTCGCAGCCGCATGCTCAAACTTCAGTATTTCACAGCGCTGCTGCTGCCGCTGGCAGTGCTGGCGCCAGCCCCTGGAGCGGCGCGAGCCCAGGCGCCGGCGGTGGGCTACTTTCATCTGGCCCAATCGTCGGGGGTTACCGCGCTCTACCAGCCCGCCGGGGCGCGCCTGCGGCTGCGCGCGCTCGACCATGTGCGCCTGATCTCGGCCTCCGCTGCGCGCACCGACCTCGCCCCCGCCTACGTGGACGAGCGCTCGGCCGCCCTGCTCGCTGCCATGGAACAGGACGGCTTCAATGCCCTCGGCGGGGACACCGATGCCGAGCTGTGGCATCGCGGTTTGCCCTTCATCCAGCAATTGGACCTCAGCCGCCACCTCGCAGCCGGTCAGCAAAACCCCGTGGTGGACGTCTATGAGGATGGCTTCGCCGCCGCTGTCTACGCGCTGGTGCAGAGCGCCTGCGTACCCCAGCGCCAGGACCCGGAGCTAATCGGCTACCTCAGCGACCCGGGCCTGGAATGGGACCCGGGTGCGCATCCCGAGGTGGTGTTCCGCTTTTACCTCAGCCAGTCCATGACGGCTCCGGCGCGCCTGCATGCGCTCGACTTCCTGCGCCTGCGCTACGCCGGGGGCATCGCGCAACTCAACCGCGCCTGGGGCATCCACGCCCGGGATTTTCTGACGCTGGCCCCGCCCCCAGCCGCCCAGGCCAACGCGGCCTTTCGCGCCGACGCCGGCGCATTCGCCGTACAAGTTCTGGCGCGCTACCTCGCCACCGTCGCCGGCGCCATTCACGCCGCCGACCCGAACCATCTCTATTTGGGCGCAGAACTCGCCGTCAGCCCCGCCCCGGATGCGTCGCTGCGCTCCGCCTGGTCCATTCCTGACGTCGCCTCGATGGCGCTGGCCGCCGATGCGGCGGGTGAGACGGCCGCCGATGCCGCAGCGCTCGCGCCGCGGCCGGTGCTGCTGGACGTACGCGGCTGTGCGTCGCCGCCGGTCTCGCTGCTGCGCGAGGCATCGGTGATCGGCTATATCTGGACGCCCGATCACGACTGGCAGAGCGGCGCCTGCGGAGAGGCCGCCCGGGCCTGGCGGCAATTCAATGGGCCGGCGTTGCGCGGGCAGCGATAAGCGATAAGCAAGCGGCGCGGCCTGCTTTTTACGGCAGGGGTAAGTCTTCACTACATGGGCACGGTTTCGAGCGAGGATGGCAGCCTCAAGCCGAGGCGTTGTAGCAGGATCGCCTGGTGGGCGGTGGGCCGGCCGATGCAGCGCTTGCGGATGGCGATGCCCTGGCGTGTCGGGCGGCGCGGCCGCCCACCTCTGGACGCCCTCCCGATGGTCGGGCTGCGGCCGAAATTCGCTTGGCGGCAACGCGCGCCCGCTCTGCTCAGGGCGCGTCCAAGTTGCCTCGTCAGGACGACGTCGACGAGCGCGATTGTCGATAGTTCCTGAAACACCTTGCGCGGCTCGCCGCCCAGACCGGCGGCGCGACACATCCCGGCCAGCGTCTTCCACAGCACGTACGCCAGGAAACAGACCAGGATGTGTGCCTCGACCCGGCATTGCTTCGGGTGCCAGAGGGGCCGCAGATCGAGATCGCTTTTGTGAATGCGCAACGCCTCTTCCGCCTCGGTAAGTTGGATGTAGGCGCGCCAAGGATCCTCGGCGCTCCAGTCGGTGACGTTACTGCGCACCCACTCGCGCCAGCGTTCCCTTTTCCGCCACGTCAAGGCAGCCGAACCGTCCGTCGCGGTTTCAACACGCGTCTCGAAGCGGCGCGGCCGCCCACCTTTGGACGCCCTCCCGATGGTCGGGCTGCGGCCGAAATTCGCTTGGCGGCAACGCGCGCCCGCTCTGCTCAGGGCGCGTCCAAGTTGCCTCGTAAGGGCGGCCGAGCGCGTATTCCGACCCAGCAATCTCCCCACCCGCTGCGCCACCGCAAGCGGGTTAAGCCGACGCTTGCCGCAACTGGCGGCGATCGCCTCCAGGCCTTCTTCAATCCGTTTTTTTAGTGCTGCAGGCTGGTCAACTGCTGCTGGGCGGCCTGGGCGGTGGCGGTGGCCGGATAGTTGGCTTCCAACTCGCGGTAGTACTGCACCGCTTCCTTGGGGTTGTAGGACCGGTCGAGGTCGGCGAGTTCCATCAATACCACCGCGCGCGGCAGTGTCGGGGAGTCCTGCTGCGTCAGCCCAACCAGCAGGGCATGGGCCTTGGCAAAATCGCCGCGTTCAATTGCCAGGTTGGCGAGCGCGTGCTTGGCGGCTACCGACACCACCCCGTCGCTGGAGTTCGCCGCGGCCTGAAGGTTCTTTTCGGCACCGGGGTTTTTTGCGTCGAGCTGGGCCAGCCCGAGGTAATACAGCGCCAACTGCCCCGCCGTAGTGGACGGATACTGCGATACCACCACCTGGAACTGCTTGGCGGCGGCCGCGCCGCGCGTGGCCACGCTGGCGTAGGCGGCGGTGCCCTTGGGGGTTGCCGTCGAAAGCAGCGGTTCGTGCAGGGTGTTGAGCGCCTGCGCCAGCATGGTGGCCGCGGTGCGGCTGCGCGTGTTGCGCCAGGAGATGACCCCGTAGGCAGCCACCGCCAGCACCGCCACCACTACTGCGGCAATGATAATCCGGTCGCGATGCTCGAGAAAAAATTCATAAGCGGCATCCATGCCGCTGACAAATTCATCACTCTTTAATTCCTTACGGCTGATCTGCGCCATATTTATCTTCATGGTACGGGGCCGCGGTCAAGCTGTCAAACTCGCGCTGGCAGCCGCCCCCGGGAAAAATCTGTACCCCGCCAGGCCTCGGTTGCATCCAAGCCTCAGATTGGATGGTGCCGAAAATTTGACACCGACGGCAAGGTCCGCTAAAAATAGTTGATTTACCAGCGGCCCAAGCCGGATGGGCAGGAGTGCACGTATGGAGCGCAAACGCCTCGAACAGTTTCAAAAAAAGTTACTGCAAAAGCAGCAGGAATTGATGCAGGCCGTGGCCCGCAACGAACAGGACGGCCGCGCCGCCGACGAAGAGGTGACGCAGGACATCGCCGACAAGGCGACCAACTCCTACACCAAAGAATTCCTCTTCCATCAAAGCAACGCCGACCGCTCGCAGCTTCAGCTCGTCAATGACGCGCTCATGCGGCTGCGCGAAGGCAGCTTTGGCGAATGCGCCAACTGCGGCGACGAATTGAACCTGAAACGGCTCGAGGCCGTTCCCTGGGCCGGTCTGTGCATCAACTGCCAGGAGAAAGTGGAACAAGGCGTAGTGGCGTGAGAGGCGATTAGCCGTTAGCCATTAGCGATTGGCTTTGCGGGGCCGCATCGGTGGGCGAAATCGCTGTGCGCGGGTGTGCCGCAATGGCCCCGCCGCGGTCTCGGCGGCGAAGACGGCGAGTGACGCAGACATCCAATGCTTTCCTGCGAGCGCCGGCGCTCGCAGTCGTAAGCGGGTGGCTCGGCGGAGCCGAGCCAGGCCCCGCGCCGGTCAATGATGCTATGATCGGAGCAGAAAATGGCTCTGCTGGAGGGAAATTTTCAGTCTGCCCACCGCCAGTTCCGTCGCCCCGGTTGCGGGGCTTGATTCCACCGGCCTAGCCGGCCGTCCGGGCTGGTTTGCGAACGCTGCGGCCGAGTTCTTTGGTGTACTGACCTGGACCCTCTGGCCGGCCGAGTGCCGCATCTGCCAGTCGCCGCTCCACCGCTTTAGCCCGATCCCAGTTTGTTCCGCGTGTCTGGGTGGTGTGCGGCTGCCGGCGCACCCCGAATGTTCCCGCTGCGGCGTGGCTGTGGCGGCGCCACCCACGCCGGGGGCGGCCGGGGACGTCTGCCCACGCTGCCAGCAAGACCCGCCACTGTATGCCTCGGCCCACACGACGGCAAGCTACGAGGGCGCCGCGCGCGCGCTGCTGCTGTTGTTCAAATACGGGAAGGTCGCAAGTCTGGGCCGGTTTTGGGCGGCCCGGATGGCGGCGGTGGCGGCCGGGCTGCAGCCGGCGCCGCAGATAGTGGTGGCGCTGCCGCTGGGGCGGGGGCGGGAGCGGGAGCGCGGATTCAATCAAAGCAGCCTGATGGGGGGGCGGCTGGCGGGGCGGCTGCGCTGGAAAGCGCCGCGGGGCGCGCTGGCGCGGATCCGCGAGACCGCCTCGCAGACCGGCCTCAACCCTGCGGAGCGCGAGCGCAACGTGGCGGGCGCGTTTCGCGCGACGCCGCGCCTGGTCGCCGGACGCCACGTCCTGCTGGTTGACGACATCCTCACCACCGGCGCCACCGCGCGCGCCGCCGCGGTCGCGCTGCGCCAAGCCGGCGCGGCCCGGATTGACCTGCTTACCGCGGCCCGCGCCGAACTCCGCTACCATTCGAGCGAGGCGCAATGACCAGCGCCCCCCAACCCTCGACGTTTCCGCTGCTGAGCCCGGTGCTGGTGTTGAACGCCAGCTACGAGCCCATCAACGTCTGCGCCGCCCGGCGCGCCCTGGTGCTGGTGCTCAAGGGCGTGGCGCGAGCCGAAGAAGTGCACCTGCAGCAGTTGCGGGCCGCGCGCGCGCATTTTCCGGTGCCCTCGGTGATCCGGCTGCTCGACTATCGGCGCATCCCGCACCGCAGCCGCGCGCTCTCGCGCAAGAACATCCTGCTGCGCGACCGCAACACCTGCCAGTACTGCGGCCAGACCGCCTCCGCCCAATTGCTCACCCTCGATCACGTCGTGCCCCGCTCGCGCGGCGGCAAAAGCAGTTGGGAGAATCTGGTCGCCTGCTGCCACGCCTGCAACCACCACAAAGGCGACCGCCTCGTAGCCGAAGCCGGGCTGCGGCTGCTGCGCGATCCGCGGCCCTTCAACCTGCACACCAGCCGCCACCTCATCCGCATGATGGGGCGCAGCGACGAGAAGTGGCGGAAGTACCTGTTTTACTAGGCGGCAGAGGTTCAGCCGTTAGCCGTTAGCCATTAGCCGTTGGCCGCAAGGCGTTAGCGGCTAGCCATTGGGCGCTGGTACACTGGCCGGAATGGATCATCTGTTCTCACCGTGGCGCTATCGCTACCTGGCTGAAGCCCGGCCTGAGGGGGATGGTTGCGTGCTCTGCCAGGAGCTGGCGGCCGCCGACGAGGCCGCCAGCCTGGTGGTGTGGCGCGGACGGCGGTGCGCCATCATGCTGAACCGCTTCCCCTACACCAGCGGCCATGTGATGATCCTGCCGCTCGCCCACTGCGCCTCGCTCGCCGGCTGCGGCACCGAGACCACGTCGGAAATGATGGCGCTGGCCACGCGCGCCGAGACCGTGCTGGAGCGCGAGTACCGTGCCCAGGGGCTGAACATCGGGCTCAACCTCGGCGCCGCCGCCGGCGCCGGCATCGCCGGTCATCTGCATCTGCACGTGGTGCCGCGCTGGACGGGCGACGCCAACTTCATGAGCGTGGTGGGGGAAACGCGGGTGTTGCCGGAAACGCTCGCCGACACCTACGAACGGCTGCGGCGCGGCTTCGCGGCCACCTAGTCCGCATTTCTCACAGTCAGGTCGCGGCGCTCGCGTCCAGGCGCGGCGCGCCCTAAAAAATGGGCGGCGATCTCGAGCGGCGATCAGGACGCGCTGTCGGGAAGGTGATAGCGCCGGGCAGGTGCTGC
>JBOGKJ010000274.1:0-19842 GCA_050745565.1 Terriglobales bacterium
GCCGAGCTTCTGGAAGGTATACTCTCAACTGCCGCGGCAAGGCCGCGGCGGGCATAGCCTCGGCCCGGCCGCCCGCGCCAAAGCCGTGGTGCGCGAAGCGATCCTCAGCCGCCATCGCAAGCACCGCGGCGCCGCCAAGCGCGAAGCGCGCGCCGGTCGAGCTGATGGCGCAGTACACCCCTAGCCTATGGTTCGGCCGACGCCTCCCTGGCCACCATAACGTAACGACTCCAAGTGCGCCCGCCCACTGCGCCTGAGCTGTGCCATAGTACGGGGAACGCAGGGGCCGCCTGGGGGCCGGGGCGAGAATCGGGAAACTTATGGGCATGACAGTGGCACTGCGGGTTCGACAAACTTTGCAAGCGGCACGGCCGCCCTTCTCAGGACGCCCTCCCGATGGTCGGACTGCGGCCGGAATTCGCTTGGCGGCGACGCGCGCCCGCTCTGCTCAGGGCGCGTCCAAGTTGCCACGTACGGCATCGAGGCCCGCCGCGCTGCGGCGCATCGCCGCCACAGGCGCGGCCCTCGCGCTAACCTGGTGCGCGGCGGCCGCTGCCCGGGCGCAGACGGCGCCCGCCGAGCCGCGGGGGGCGTTCGAGGTTGCCTCCCTGCTCGGGCGCCGGTTGTATGCGCAGCCCGATGACGGCACCGTGGCCGCGGCGCGCAAACGGCTAGAGGCGAAGCCGGGCGACGTGGCGTTGGCTATCGCGCTGTCGCAGGCCGAAGCCGGGCGACGCCAGTACCGTGAGGCGGCGGCCACGTGCACCAGGGCCCTGACGCTGCATCCCAACAACGCCGGCCTGTTGGACGAGCGCGGGCACAGGGAGTTGGGACTGCGCGAGTTTCGCCTGGCCCAGCGGGACTTGGCGCGCGCTACGGCACTCGACCCGGCTAACCTCGACGCGTTTTATAACCTGGGGTTGGCGCACTACTTTCAGGGCCAGTTCCCGGCGGCGGCGACGTCGTTCGGCAAGGCCTGCGCCCTGGCCAAGAGCGACGACAGCCTGATTGACTGCACCAACTGGCTGTACGTCTCCCTGCGGCGAGCCGGCCAGACCGCCCAGGCAGCGCAGGCCCTCAAGCGCATTGGTCCGCGGGTGAAAAACACCGAGCCGCACCTGTTCTTCTACCTGCGGCTCGAGCACTTCTATCAGGGCTCGCTGACCGAAGCGCAGATTTTACCGGCCAGGCCCGCGAATCCGAACGACACCGAGGCCGAGCTCTCGTTTGACACCCTGAGCTACGCCATCGGCAACTGGCGCCTGTACCAGAATCACAACTCCCAGGCCGCCGCCGCGCTCTTCCAGCGCGTGGTAAGCGGGAATGCATGGAACGCCTGGGGCTTTGTGGGCTCCGAAGTCGAGCTCGCGCGCGCGCACCCGTAGAGCGGGCCCGGGCACGGCCGGCGTCCCCCGCCGCCGCGTCTTTTGCTGGCGAGGGCCGCAGCGCGGCTTCGCCGTCCAGTTGCTGTAGTTATCCGAACTGCCGCGTGGCGCCGGCCGGCGCGCGGGTCGGCGACCCGCCCCACGGCAACGCCGCGGCTGCACATTTCTGATTCTGCTGATAGCCTGCCAACTCAGTCGCCGGCTGCCGGGCTCGGCCGCAGCACGCGCCGCGGCCACCCGAATAGCGCAGCGCGGTTTGCCTGTAGCGGTAGGCAACATAGCCGGCAGCCAAGATCACCAGCAGCCATATCCATCCACGGTGGTGCCGCCGGCCCTGGCCTGTCGGCCCGAGACCGGGCGCGGAACTCGGGAGCGGGTTTTCGGTTCCCGTACGCCGTCGGCGATAAGGCCTAACAACGACGGCCGGGGCCTACGGTTATAGCCAGCCTGGGCGGGCTGCCGAGCCGGGGGAACATACCTCTCGCCCCGGACGTATGCTAACGGTAGTTCGAGGCCGCATCCATGCTCACCTTCTCCATTCTGGCGGTGCTCTACTTCCTGCCCACGCTGCTCGCCCACAATAAGCAGAGCTTCCTTGGCGTCTTCCTGCTAAACCTGTTTCTGGGCTGGACCGTCGTGGGCTGGTTCGCCGCCCTCGTCTGGGCCCTCGCCGCAGCGGATGCTCTGCGTCCCGTGCTCTACGCTCCCGTCGGCAACTACTGCGGCGCCTGTGGAACCCCTGGCCGCCAGCCGCGCTGCCCCCACTGCGGCCGCGCCTGGGCCTGACCGCGCGGGTGCCTTACCGCCCCGGCCCGCGGCTGCCGCCAGCCTCACTTCAAGTACTGGTTGAACCAGCCGGCGGTGCGCTCCAGCACGTCACGGATGTGTGCCGGCTGCTGGAACATGTGCCCCTCGCCCGGATAGACCACCAGCCGCGTCGGCACGCCCAGCCACTTCAGCGCCGTCCAGTACTCGAACGACTGCGGCGCCGGGCACTCACCGTCAAGTTGGCCGACCACCAGCAGCGTCGGCGTCTTCACGTCCTTCATGAACTTGATGGGTGCGCTTTTGGCGTAGACCGCCGGATCGTCGTAGATCGAGGCCCCAAAATAGGGCGTCATCCACTGGTCAATCTGGTTCTCGCCCCAGTAGCTTTGCCAGTCCGACAGCCCGGCGCCGGACACCGCCGCTCGAAACCGGCGCGTGTGCGTGATCGCCCACATGGTCATGTAGCCGCCATAGCTCCAGCCGGTGATCCCCAGCCGGTTCGGGTCAATCGGGGCGGATGCAATCGCTCGGTCCACGCCCGCCAGGACGTCGCGCAGATCGCCGTAGCCAAAATCCTTCACGTTGGCCTTGGTGAATGCTTCGCCCTGCCCATAGCTGCCGCGCGGGTTGGGAAAGAGGACGAAATAGCCCATGCCGCTCAGCAACGTCGGCTCGAAGCTGCCGTCCGGCCAGTGCGGCATGTTCAGGTTCGCCGGCCCGCCATGCACCGCGACGACCATGGGGTATTTGCGGCCCGGCTGGTAGCCGCGCGGATAGATCAGCCAGCCCTGCACGTGAAAGCCGTCGTTGGTCCAGGTCAGGCTTTTCGCCGCGCCCCAGGCGGGCGCAAGCCCGGCGTTGGCGTGCGTCACGGCGGCGAGCTGGCCGACCGGGCCGGCGAAGATCTCGGGCGCATGCGCCCAGTCAGCGCGAATGTAGGCGGCGCGGCGGCCGTCGCGCGACCAACTGAAGTTGCCGAAGTCGCCGTCATTGTGGACGTCCTGGTCGGTAGACCAGAGCACCTGGCTGAGACTCGAAGCCAGCGTGAACCGCACCATTTGGCTTGACCCGCCGACGTACTCCGTCACATCGAGCACCCCGGGCCCAACCCATTGCAGCGAGCTGACGCTGACGCGTGCCCCTGGCGTGCGGTCACGCTCGGCTCCGCCCGCGGCCGCGACGGTATAGAGGTCGCCGCCGGTGAAACCTTCGTCCGACATTATGCCCTGGACGAAGGCGATGGTGCCGCCGTCGGGCGAGAAGCGCGGCATCGCCATCTGCCCCTGCGGATCGGCCTGCTTGAAGACCAGATGCGGCGTGCCGGTCGAGCGCGGCGCGGTGTAAAGCTGCGCGATCCACCAATTGTTGTCGGCGGGCCCGGGCGCGGCGGTGAAGCAGAAGCTCTTCCCGTCAGGCGCCCAGTCAAACTCATAAATGTTCAACCCCGCCGGCGTCAGTGGCCGCACCGCGCCGCCCGCGACCGCCACCAGCGTCAGCCGCTGGTTATGAACCACGCTTCCGATGACGCCCGTGCGCGCCCGCTCGGGGTTCAGCGGCCCGCCGCCCCGCTCAGCATTCGCGGCAAACAGAAAAGCGATCGTCCGCCCATCCGGCGACCACCGCGGGTCGGCCAGATAGCCGGTCAAGTGCGTGAGCCGCCGGCGCGCCCCGCCACTGGCCGCCACCACTTCAAGCTGTCCGCCGCTCAGCAGCGCCAACTGCCGGCTGTCGGGCGACCAGGCGAGTGATGCACCCTCGCCCAGCGCCACCGGCGCGGCTCCCAGCCGCTCGGCAAATACGTGGCCGTCCTCGACCCAGGCGACCTGCTGGCCATCCGGCGCCATCGCCACCTCGCTGAACTGGTGCGTGCGCGCCAACTCGCCCAGCACTCCCGCCGCCGATTGCGCCACCGCCGCACCGCCCCCCAACCCCAAACAGAGTGACAGGATCAGCCATCGCATGGCCTGAGTGTGGCACAAAAAAACCGGCTGGTGGATAGTGGCGAGTGGCTAGTGCAGGCGCGGCAGCGTTCCACCCAGTGGAGGCGGCGCCAGCCGCCGAAGCCACTGGCAACTAGCAGCTAGTAGCTATAATCACCCCAGTGCCCCTCGCCCCCGGAACCCAGCTCGGCCCCTACCACGTACTCGGCCCGCTGGGGGCGGGCGGCATGGGCGAAGTCTACCGTGCCAGCGACAGCCGCCTCGGCCGCGAGCTCGCCTTGAAGGTGCTGCCCGAGCTGGCGCTGGCCGACGCCGGGCGGCTGCGGCGCTTCGAGCAGGAAGCGCGCGCGCTCGCGGCCCTGAACCATCCCAACCTGCTGGTGATCTACGACGTGGGCGAAGCCGATGGCGTGCCCTATCTGGCCTCGGAGCTGCTGCGGGGCGAGACGCTCGATGCACATCTCAAGGCAGGGGCCATGCCGGCGCGCAAGGCGGTCGAGGTGGCGCGGGAAATCGCCGCCGGCCTCGCCGCCGCGCACGAACAGGGCATCGTCCACCGCGACCTGAAGCCCGCCAATATCTTCCTGACCGTGGACGGCCGCGTCAAAATCCTCGACTTCGGCCTCGCCAAACTCAGCGAAACCGCCTCCGCCGAAGCGCCCACCCAGGTCGGCGCCGCCGCCACCACCCCCGGCATGACGCTCGGCACGGCCGGCTACATGGCGCCCGAACAGGTCCGGGGCGAGTCCGCCGATGCCCGCGCCGATATCTTCGCCCTCGGCGCCGTGCTCTACGAAATGCTCACCGGCCAGCGCGCGTTCCAGCGTCCGACGGCGGTCGAAACCATGACCGCCATCCTGCGCGAGGAGCCGGCCGACAGTCCATTGACTGCGCCCACCGTGGCGCCCGCGCTCGACAAAATCATCCGCCGCTGCCTCGAGAAACAGCCCCGCCAGCGCTTCCAGAGCGTCAACGATCTGGGCATCGCGCTCGACCTCGCGCTCGGCGGCTCCGCCGCCGGTTCCGCCCCCGCGCTGCCGGCCGCTCCCGCCGCACGTCCGCCGCGGCGCTGGCCGGCTTACGCGGCAACCGCGGTGATCGTGGCGGCACTGGCGTCGGCCGCGGCCTGGTGGCTCCGTCCGCGACCCTTCGATCTCGCCCAACTCGACTACACCCCGCTCGCCCTGATGGCCGGCGGCCAGATTTGCCCACAATTCTCGCCCGACGGCACAGCCGTCGCTTTCGCCGCCGCCGCCGAACCTTATCAGCCGCGCCAGGTCTGGGTGCGCTACCTCGATCAACCCACGGCGGTGCAGCTGACTCGCCTGCCTGAGGAGGCGTTTCCCGTGGGTTGGTCTCCGGACAGCAAGCGCATCCTCTTTCTCGACCAGCAGGGCGTGAACTGGATATCGGTGGCAGGCGGCGCGCCCGTCGCCTGGCCCGGCCTGCCGCCGCCATCCCCTTTTTTTGGCAACGCGGATTTCAGTTGGGAGACTTACTCAGTGGCGCTTTCGCCCGACGGCCAACACGTCGCCCTCGCCAGCGTTGATAGCAGCAACCACTTCCAAGTCCTGCTGTCGGACGGGCGCAGCCTCCAGCCTTATCAGCCCGCGCCATTTGCCTCTACCCCGGGCGAAGGCGCACCCGCGCTGCGCTACTCGCCCGATGGCAAGCACCTGCTGCTGCTGGTGAACAATCCCACCAGCGGGCGCCTGGAGGCTTGGCTCCTGCCCCTGCCCGCCAGCTCGGGCATGCCGCGGCGCGTGCTCGCCGACCTGCCCCAGAATGACGACACCCCCGAATTCGCCTGGCTGCCCGACAACCGCCATATCGTGCTCTCGGCCGGCGGCTACCGCAATGGCACCCAGGGGCAGTTGTGGCTGGCCGATGTGAACTCCGATACCTTTACCCCGCTATCCAACACCTGGCAGACCTTCATCTCACCCGCCGTCTCCCCCGATGGCCGCCAATTCGCCTTCACCGACCGCGAACGCCATTTCTCGGCCGTTGCCGTCAATCTTCAAACCGGCGCGATGAAGCCGGTCATCCCCAGTGCCTACAACCAGGAGTCGCCCTCGTGGGGTTCCGGCGCCAGCGGCATGGTGTACGTCCGCGGCTACACCGCCACCCAGGAACTCTGGCTGCACCCGCCCTTCGGCTCCGATCGCCCGCTGGTGACCTACCAGCGACTGCCGGCTCGCTTCGTCGGCATTATGAGCGCGGCGATATCACCCGACGGCACCCGCGCCATCTACACCGTCATCGAAAATGCCGGCTTCTTCGGCTACCTCGTGCCCCTCGCCGGCGGCGATCCGGCGCCGCTGGCCAACTCCGAAAACCTGGTTTGCGCCGCTTGGTCGCCGGACAACAACCGCCTCGCCTGCCTGGCCTTGCAGAACCTGCAGCCCGCCGTGGTCGCCGCCGACGCCAATGGCCAGCATGTGCCAACCATGCTCGTCCCCCAAATCGGGCTGGCGTTGCCCTCCTGGTCGCCCGATGGCCACTGGATCGCATACGCCGATACCTCCGGCGGCTGGAATCTGGTGTCGCCGGACGCCCGCCAGCATCGCGCGCTGGGAGTACTGAACACCAGCGCCGTGGCGTTCTCCCACGACAGTCGCACCCTTTACGGCATTCGCAATGACCAGGGCCACGAGCTGTTTGCCCTTGACCTGGCCAGCGGCCGCCAGCGCGTCATCGCCACGCTCGGTCCGGGCGCCGCACCCGCGGCCGAGTCGCAGCCCGGCATTCAGTTCACCCTCACACCCGACGGCAAGTCGCTCACCTACACCACGCTCGACTCCAGCTACAATCTCTGGCTCGCTAGCGGCCTGAACCACAGGTAACAGCAGGAAGCGGCACGGCCGCCCTTCTCAGGACGCCCTCCCGTTGGTCGGGCTGCGGCCGGAATTGGCTTGGCGGCAACGCGCGCCCGCTCTGCTCAGGGCGCGTCCAAGTTGCCTCGTACCGCAGGGAGCGGCAGGAAACGGTTGACCGTCACGGCAAAACGCGGAAGCGGGCCAAGCCGCCGCGCCCGGCTTTCAGCCTTTCGCCGTCAACCGTAAACTCTTTGCGGGCTACTCGTCCGCAGAGGGGCCGTAGGTCGCCGGCACCGGGATGTCGTGCATGCGCAGGTAGACGCCAAGTTGGGCGCGATGGTGAATCAGGTGGCTCAGCACCATCGAGCGCAGCACCGCCGCCCGCGGCACCGTGAAGATCGCCTTGCCGGCCCGCAGCAGCGTCCAGGGGTGCTGAAGCTGCTCGTCGGTGGCGGCGCCAAGCGCCTCCTTGGCCTGCGCCACGTTGCGGTCGAAATTGTCGAGCAGTTGCTGGCGCGAGGCCTGCGGGGCGGCTGGCGGCGGCGCCTGCCCGGCCAGGCCAAAGTCGAAGCTCTCGGTGTTCAGACGGCGCTCGACGTAGGACGGAATTTGGCTGATGTGATGCGCCAGCGCACCCAGCGGCCGCGACTTCGGGTGCGGTCGCCAGCCGAAGTGCTCCTCCGGCAAACGCTCCAGGTATTTGCGTGTGACTTCCATTTCGTGCGTGAACTCGCCGAGCAAGCCTTGGGACATGGGCATAAAGTTAGTGTACCTCCCGGGGCGCTCTGCCCCTCCCCAAGGCGCATGCGCTCTGGGAGGCCAGGTAAGCGGCCCCCCTCGTTCCCCGAAGACGCCGAGGGCCGGTGCGGGCGTCAAGATTGCCTTGCCCGCCCCACAGCAGGCCCATTGACGGGCGCGGGTGGGCCCCTGCCCCTGCTCGCTGAGACGCGCGCAGCGCCCCAGGCGACCCGTCAGACTCATGCCACCCGCATCAACACCTTGCCCTGCACCTCGTGACGTTCCAGCGCCAGTTGGGCTTCGCGCGCTTGCGGAAACGGCAGCACGCGGCCGATGCGGACCCGCAACTGGCCGCGGGCGACCATATCGGCCAAGCGCTCGAGTCCGTGCGCGTCCGGCTGCATCCAGAAGCTGGCGGCGCGGATGCCGCGGCGCTCGGCCGCCTCCTGTTCGGGCCCGCCCGCCAGACCGACGCTCGAAACCAGGACGCCGCCCGGCCGCAGCAGCGCCCAGGAGCGCTGCTGCAGTTCGCCGCCAATCAGGTCGAGGACAGCGTTGATGTCGCCGGCGCGATCTTGGAAGGGGTCGCGGCTGGTGTCAACCACGACGTCGGCGCCGAGACCGCTGACGTAGTCCACATCCGAAGTGAGGACGGTAGCCACGACCTCGGCGCCCAGATCCTTGGCCATCTGCACAATGAGCGCGCCGACCGAGCCGCCGGCGCCGTGCACCAGCACGCGCTCGCCCCCGCGCACGCCGGCGCGCTCAATCATTTGCAGCGCGGTGAGCCCAGGGGTGGGCAGGGCCGCGGCCACGTCCAGGCCGAGCGCATCCGGCACGTGCGCCAGCCGGTCGGCGCGCGCCACGGCCAGCTCGGCGTAGGCGCCATCGGCGATGCCGAACACGCGCTCGCCAGGATGGAACAGGCGTTCCCGCTCGCCGGCCTTGTCGGCTGCCTTCGGGCCGAGCGCCGCCACCACGCCGGCGATGTCCTGGCCCGGCGTCATCGGCAGCTTGACCTTTTCACGCAAGTGCCCGGCCCGGATTTTCCAGTCCACCGGGTTCACGCCGATGCTGGCCACGCTGACCAGCACCTCGCCCAAGCCAGGCTCAGGCGGGGCCAGCTCCTCAACCCCAAGCACCTCGGCGCCGCCAAAATCATGCATCCGCACTGCGCGCATACTCAACCCTCCTCCCTTCGGAGTAGGGATGCACAAACTCGAGCAGGAGACAGGAGAAATGTGTAGCTTAGGCGGCGCGGCGGCTGGAGCCGCTGGCCAGCGCGCGCACAATGGCGGTCAGCACCACCGCGCCCAAAATCGCCACCAGGATGGTGTACAGCAGGCCACCGCTGGGCGGAGCCCCCAGAAAGTCCATGATGGCGCCTCCGATGATGGCGCCGATGATGCCGATCACCACGTCCATGATCGGCCCATAGCCGGCGCCGCGCATGATCTTACCCGTCGCCCAGCCGGCGATCAGGCCCACAATGATCCACCAGATAAGCAGCATGCCCATTGGATGCTGTTCGATCCCAAGAAGGCTGCAACCGTTGCCGCTGCCTGGGACAACACCACCCAGCCGGGGCCACCTTCAGTTCGCCGACCCGACCGCCACTGCGCCCGCAAGCCCTGGCGCCGACGGGCTCGTAGTCCTCGCATTCGGTCTCATCGGGAGCGGCGGGCGCCCGCAACCGCCGGCGCAGCGGCGTCAGCGCCACCGCCGCCGTAGGTTCACCACCAGCGCGTCCAGGGCGGCGTAGGCGGCCAGCGGCACGGCCGCCCTTCTCAGGACGCCCTCCCGATGGTCGGGCTGCGGCCGGAATTCGCTTGGCGGCAACGCGCGCCCGCTCTGCTCAGGGGGCGTCGAAATTGCCTCGTCATGCAGCCCGCCCAGGTGCAGCGGGCGCACCGGCGTCCGCAGCCCCATCGCCCAGCCCATGCCGATGCCTGCGACCCGTAGTCACCATGGAGCGCCCGGCTGACGCCCTGCTCTGCGGCGCTCCGCGATGAGGTACAGGCCGAACGTGCTGCAGCGGGTTATGCTGGGGCATGCGCATTGGCGAGCTGGCAAGACTATCGGGCACCACGGTTCCGACGCTGCGCTACTACGAGCGCGAGGGCATTCTGCCGCAACCGCTGCGCACGCCTACCGGCTACCGCGCCTACACCGCCCGCGATCTGGAACAGGTGCGCTTCCTGAAACGCTGCCAGAAGCTGGGATTTTCCCTGGCCGACATCCAGCGCCTGGCGGCGATGCACGGGTTGACGCCGCGCCCCTGTCCGCGCCCATCTGCGGCCAAGGCCGAGTTCGTTGAGCTGTCGCGCCGCCGTCTGGAATACCTCGACCGCAAGATTGACGGGCTCCGGCTTCTGCGCCGGCAAGTCGCCGCCCTGTTGCGCGACGCCGAACTCCGTCCCTCCGGCTGCCCCGCCGGGCGCTGAGCCCGTAGCCAGGCCACCCCCCGCGCCTTCCACTTGACGGGCGCGGGCCCCTGCTCGCTGAGACGCTCGCAGCGCCGCGCCCGCACTCGAAGGGCTGTGGAGCGCCGGCCCGGGGCCCGGCGAGCCCAAGCCGGCGCGAGCGGCATGGTTGAAAGGGGGCCGCGCCGCTTCGTTTGCCGGGAGGGGTGCAAGCGCCAGTGGCGCTTTCACCCCTGCGGAATTTCGCAGCCCTTCGCGCCGACTGTGCCCGCCGTGCACACGGCGCGACTCCCGCGATGGGACGCTGTCTACTTGCGACAGCGGGGCTTTTTTGCTCTGGCGGCTGCCTTTTTCCTATTGACTCTGCACCCGGGTGCAGGGTGGACACTGGGCTGGAAAGGAGTATCACCATGACTTTTCTGGCACGCGCCGTGACAATAATCGGACTGCTGACCCTGGCTTTGGCGGCACAGCCGCCTTTCTCAGGACGCCCTCCCGATGGTCGGGCTGCGGCCGGAATCCGCTTGGCGGCAACGCGCGCCCGATCTGCTCAGGGCGCGTCCAAGTTGCCTCGTTACGCGGTTCCACCGAACTTTTCCGGCACCTGGGCACTGAACGCCGCCAAGAGCCGCAACCTCGGCATGATGGCGACAATGCGCGACACTTCGAGTGTCGAGCAGACCGCCACGGCATTGATCGTGCGCGATGCTGCGGTGTTCAACGGCAAGGCGATGCCGCCGCAAACCACGCGCTATGCTCTCGACGGCAGCAGCGTCGCCAACACCTCGCCCACCGGTACCCCCGCCCACACCACCAGCCGGTGGCAAGGCGACGCGCTGGTGACGGTCTGGGTCACGGAAGGTTCGGTCAAAGGCAGCGTGCATCGCCGCACCGAGCGGCGCCAGCTTTCACGCGATGGCCGCACCATGACGCTGACCTCCGCGTCCCGGCCCGGAGATCCGGCAGCCATGGTCATGGTGTTTGACCGGAGGTGACAGCGGTGGCGGCGGTCACAGAAATTGATCTGTGGGCGGAGGAGCCGCCCCCGGCGCGCCGCGGGTGGGGCTGGCGGCTGGCGCTGGCGCTGCTGGTGGCCGCAGCGCTGGCGGGCGGCTGGTGGTGGCGGCGGCGCGGCGCGCCCACCGGGAGCACGCCCGCACCGGCGCAGTGGGTGCTGCCGGCGCAGCGCTGGCTGCCGCAGACCATCACCACTACCGGCACCGTGCGCCTGCGCGACGGCGCCCAGGTGCGCGTCGGGGCGCAGGTTTCCGGCATAGTCAGCCAACTCAACGTTACCGTGGGCGCCAGGGTCCAGGCCGGCGAGGTCATCGCCCGCATTGATCCTCGCCCGCTCCAGGCCAAACTCGCCCAGGTCAACGCGGCACAGCAGGTCGCCCAGGTGGCGCTGGCCAAGGCACGGCGCGACCAGCAACGCGGCCAGGCGCTGCTGGCCGGCGGGCTGATTCCGCGCCAGCAGGCGGAAGACCTGACCTGGTCGCTGGGCGCGGCCGAGGCGCAGATGGCCAACGCCCGCGCCGATGTGGCCTCGGCACAAACCGATCTCGCCTACACCGTGCTGCGTGCGCCGGTTGGGGGCGTGGTCGCTTCCGTCTCGACTCAGCCGGGCGAGACCGTGGCGGCGGCGTTCGCCTCGCCCACCTTCGTCACCATCATTCAGCCGCATGCGCTCGAGCTGGACGGCCTGGTGGACGAGACCGACATTGGCAACGTGCGGCCGGGTGACCTTGTCCAGTTCACGGTCGAGAGCTTTCCCGATCGCCTGCTGCGCGCCACCGTCACCCGCATCGAACCGGCGGCGGTCATCATCAGCGGCGTCGTGAACTATTCCGTGGTGGCGCGGCTGGCCAGCATCCCGGCCTTCTTGCGGCCGGACATGACCGCCACGCTCACCATCCAAACCGGCCGGCGCAGCGCCTTGACCGTGCCCACGCAGGCAGTGCACCGCGACGGCGGCGGCAGCTTTGTGTGGGTGCGGCGCGTCGGCGGGCCGCGGCGGGCCGGGGTTGCCGTCGGCGAGCGACAGCCGCAGTGGGTCGAGATCACCTCCGGACTCGCCGCCGGTGACCGCGTCGGTGTGGGCGGAGGGGCGCCATGATCGAACTGCAGGAGGTCAGCAAACAGTTCCAGCGCGGCGCCGCACCCCCGGTCGTGGCGCTGCGTAACCTCTCACTGGCGATTGCGCGCGGCGAGTGGGTGGCGGTGCGCGGCCCGTCGGGCTCGGGCAAAAGCTCGCTGCTCAACGTGCTGGGCTGCCTGGAGGCGCCCACAAGCGGCCGCTACCAGCTCGATGGACGCGACGTGGCCCGCGCCAGCGAACGCCAGCGCGCCCGGGTGCGCGCCCGCGCCATCGGATTCATCTTTCAGGCGTTTCATCTGCTGCCCCGCACCACGGCCCTGGAAAACGTGGAAATGCCGGCGCTGTACTGGCGCCCCCGCACGCCCACGGCGGCGCTGCGGCGGCGCGCCCGTGCCGCGCTCGAACGCGTGGGGCTGGGGCAGCGCCTGCACCACTTCCCTTCCGAGCTCTCCGGCGGCGAGCAGCAGCGCGTCGCCATTGCGCGCGCGTTGATCAATGACCCGGCGCTGATCCTGGCCGATGAGCCGACCGGCAACCTGGACGCCGCGGCCGCCGGCGAAGTCATGCGCCTTATCACCCAACTCCACGGCGAGGGCCGCACCATCGTGCTCGTCACTCATGACGAGGCGGTCGCGTCCTGCGCCCAACGCCAAATCCGGCTGCACGACGGCCGTCTCGACGAGGCAACGTGGACGGGTGAAAGTGCCGGTGGCGCGTTCACCGAGCAGAGCGGGCGCGCGTTGCCGCCAAGCGAAATTCGGCCGCAGCCCGGCAATCGGGAGGGCGTCCCGGGCAGGGCGGCCGTGCCGCCGTCCGAATCCTCCCCATGCTGACCCTCACTCCCTGGATTGCTGTGGCCGCCCGCTGGCTCCGCCGCCGCCCCGCGCGCGCGGCGGCCATGGTGGCCGGCCTCGCCGTGGGCATCGCGCTGCTGACCGCCGTGGCCGCCGCCGGCGCGGCGGCGCAGCGCGCCACGCTGGCGCAGGTGCGGAATATGCTGGGCACCTTCGACACGGTGCTGGTGCGGCCAGGCGGCGCCGCCACCCGCGGCATGGTGTCGCTGACCAACGTGCCGCCGACGCTCAGCTTTGACGACGCCGCCGCCGTCGCCCAACTGCCCGCAGTCGCCCAGGTGGCGCTGCTGCAGAACGCCTTCGACATCGAGGTGGACCACCGCGACCGGCAGGACACGCCCGCCGTGTTCGGCGTCTCCGCCAACTGGCTGGATTTGCGCGGCGACGCCCTGAGCCGCGGCGGTTTCTTCACCCCCGAACAGATGCGCTCGGAGGCACGCGTGGCGGTACTCGGCGCCGACGTTGTGGACGCGCTGTTTGCCGGAGCCGATCCGGTGGGGCAAAGCGTGCGGCTGGGCGGGGAGCCCTATCGGGTCGAGGGCGTGCTGGCCCGGCGCGGCGCCGGTCCGGGCGGCTTCAGCCTGGACCACCTGGTGCTTATCCCGCTCTCCACCGCCCGCCACCGCCTGTTCAACCGCGACTTCCTCACCATGGTGGTGGCGCAGTTGCGCCACCCCGGCCAGAGCGCGGCGGCCCTGGCCACCATCCGGCGGCTGCTGCGTCAGCGTCATCACGTCGCCGCCGCCGCGCTTGATGATTTCACCCTCACTGACCCGCGGACCGTGGCCGAGCAGTTGTCGTCGGTGCGCTCGCGCCTCGACCGCCTGGTGGAGGGCGCCGGATGGGTGGCCGAAGCCCTGGGGTCGGTGGCGGTGTTGGCACTGATGCTGCTCAGCGTGCTGGAGCGGCGCACCGAGATCGCCATCCGCCGCGCCGCCGGCGCCCGTCCGGCCGACATCCTCGCCCAATTCCTCACCGAAGCCGCCCTCCTCGGCGTGGCAGCCATGGCGGCTGGTGGCGCTGCCGGCCTCGCCGCCGTGGCCGCCATTGCACGCTGGCAGCGCGCCGCGCCAGCGTGGCCCTGGGGTGGGTTGGCCCAGGCCTGCGCCGCCGCGCTGCTGCTGGCGCTGCTGGCGGGCGCAGTGCCGGCGCTACTCGCCGCCCGGATGGCGCCAGCGGCGGCGCTGCGGAGTTGAGGCATGCGGAACGGCCGCCCCGCTCTGCTCGCCCTCCCGCTCCGGGCGCCGTGGAATTGCCTCCCGTTGCATTGGCGGCTGGCCTGGCGGCAACTGCGCCGCTTTCCGGCACGCACGGCGCTGCTGCTGGGCCTCGGCGGCCTGGCCGCCGCCCTGCTCATCGCCGCCCTCAACTTCACCGCCGCCGGACGCCAGCAACTGCTGGCCCAACTCAACGACTGGGGCGCCAATCTGCTCACCATTACCCCCACCCTCAGCCGCAGCGTCGGCGGACGCGCCCGCACCGGCGCCATCGTCACCACCCTGCGCGCCGCCGACCTGGCCGCCCTGCGGCGCGCGGCGCCCGCGATCACCGGCAGCGCCCAGGTCTCGACCGCCGCCGGCCTCGCCAAGGCAGGCGACTTCGCCCGCAACAACGCCAACATCGCCGGCGTGGGCCCGGACTATTTTCGCCTCCGCCGCTGGCCCACCTCCGCGGGACGCTGGCTGAACCTCGCCGACAACCGCCGCGCCGCCCGCGTGGCCACGCTCGGCGCCGACATCGCACGCGCGCTGTTTCCCGCCACGCCCCCTGTGGGCCAGCACCTGCTGATCAATCGCGTTCCGTTCACCGTGGTGGGCGTACTCACCGCCCGCGGCCAGCGCCTGGATGCGGTCAATGAGGACGACCAAATTTACGTCCCATTTGCCACCCTCGAACACCGCCTGCTGAACCGTGACTTCGACTCCGCCCTCCTGCTCGCTGTCGCCTCCCCGGACGCGCTGGCCGGCGTGGCCGATCGCGCCGCCGGCCTGCTGCGGCGCCGCCACCACCTGCTCCCCGGCATGCCCGACGATTTCCAAATCCTCACCCAGCAGACGCTCGTGGCCGCCCGCGCCGCCGCCGGCGACCGCCTGCGGCAGTTGGTCGAGGTGGCCGGAGCCGGCGGCCTGCTGGCCACGGCGCTGGCGCTGTGGGCGCTGCATCTGCTGGCTTTCGGCGCGCGCCGTACCGAGTTCGCCATCCGGCGCGCGCTCGGCGCCACCGCCGCCAACCTCCGTGCCCAGTTGGCCGCGGAAGCCGCGCTGCTGGCGGCGGCGACCGCCGGGCTCGCGCTGGGCGCCGGTGCGCTGTTCACCCGTCTCGCCGAACACCGGGCTGCGCTGCCCTGGAGTTGGGATGGCCGGGCCGCCGTCCTCGTCGTTGCCCTCGCCTGCGCCCTCGACCTCGGCGCGACCCTCGGGCCCGCCTGGCGCCTGCACCGCCGCAGAGCGGAATCAGAGATGCTGTAGCCGCGGCGTTGCTGTGAGGCGGGTCGCCGACCCGCGCGCCGGCCGCCGGCCAGCGCCACGCGGCAGTTCGGGTAACTGCAGCAACTGTGATCCTGCCGTAGTCGCGACGCTCTATCCAGCCTGTGCCGCCGCTCCGGGTGCCGCCGGCGGGGCGGCGGCGGCGTGGGCGTCCGTCTTGTCCGCGCCCGCCCGGACGCCCGCCGGGCGGCACAGCCCCGCCACCGCCACCGCCAGGTTCACCACCAGCGCGTCCAGGGCGGCGTAGGCGGCTACACCATTGCGTCCTTCACAATCGCGATGATGGCCGACGCCCGCAGCCCGCTCACATAGTCATACGCCACCAGCCCCACGTCGCTGGCCTCGGCCGGATTGTGGAACCCGAGCGCCCAATCGCCACCTGCATGCCGAGCAACCGCAGCGCCAGGGCGGCACGGCCGCTCTTCTCAGGACGCCCTCCCGATGCTCCCCCCCCAAGGCGCATGCGCCCTGGGGGCCCCGGGCGTCGGGCTGCGGCCGGAATTCGCTTGGCGGCAACGCGCGCCCGCTCGGCTCAGGGCGCGTCCAAGTTGCCGCGTAGCGTCCCGGATGCGGCTTCGCATAAAGCAAAGCTGACGCCAGCGCTGTTTTTGCTTTAAGCGGCGGCCGCTTACTTGAAGCTGCAACTCGGGTCGCTGAGCTGTGTCGGGGCCACCTGGATGGGTTGCAGGTGGTTCTTGCTCAGCAAGGCGTTGAACGCCGCCAAGTCATGGGTCTGCATGGCTTTCCAGGCCACGGCGGTGCGGTTGTAGTTGCCGCAGTCCTGTTCCCAGGTGTCCACCTGGGCCTGGGTCGGGGCCATGTCGAGCCCGACCTGCATCATGCTGACCATGGTAGAGAAGCCGCTGTTCAGCGCGATGAACGACTGCATGGCGTTCGGGTTGCCGCCCCGTCCGCCGCGGCCGAAGCCACCGCGGCCGCGTGCCGGAGGTGTGCCGCCAAAGGTGGCCAGTTTGGTGTCGAGCGCCTTGGCCTGGGTGGCGACGTCACCGGGCAACTGCCCGCCCATGAGCGCCTTCACTTGGGTCAGGGTGGCTTTGACCTCGTCGTTGCCGGCGTAGCTGTCCTTCATGGCGTTGTAGGCGTTCAGGAAGAGCCGGTTCTGGGCGCGTAGCGCGGCCATCACGGTGGCGCTCTGGCCCACGCGCGGATCGTTGTTGACGGCCAGCTTCTGGGAGTAGGTCTGGCCACCCACGGTCAACTTGAGGGTGTAGGTACCGGGGATGACCTGGAGGCCGTGCGGGCCGGGGGTGACCGACGCCTGGACCATGTTCATCTGGTTCTCGAGATCATGATTGAACGCCGGCGGCGCGGCATAGTGCAGGTCCCAGTGAGTGCGGTTGGTGCCGACGTTGGTGGGCAGCGCCCGGCTGTCGGGCGACGACAGCCAGTAGTTGGGATAGGCCGCGCCCTCGATCGGCGCCGGCGGCGTGCTGGTCAGCGTGCGCACCAACTTGCCCTGGGCGTCGAAGACCTGCAGTTGGATTGGGCTGGTGGGCTTTTGACTCAGGTAGTAGTAGATGATGGCGCCGTAGGGCGGGTTGGGGGCGTGCGGCATTTCGACCGAGATGGGCTGGTCCCAGTTGGCGTTGATGCGCGCCCGGATGGCGTCGCCGGGCTTGAACAGATAGGCCGGCGCCGACGCGATGGACGAGGCCTTGGCGGCGATTTCGCGCAGCGGGCTCATGTCGTCCAGCACCCAGAAGCCGCGGCTGTAGGTGCCAATGACGATGTCATTCATTTGGTCGTGGGTGTGGAAGACCAGGTCACGAACCGACATGCTCGGCATGTTCTGGCGCAGCGACTGCCAGTGATCGCCGTTGTCGAAGGAGACGTAAACGGTGGTCTCGGTGCCGCAGAACAGCAGTCCCTTCTGGTACGGATCCTCGCGCACCACGTTGACCCAACTGCCACTGGCCTCGTCTTTGGGCAGGCCGTTGACGATCTCGGTCCAGGTCTTGCCGCCGTCGCTAGTGCGCCAGATGAGCGGGGTGTTGGTGTCCACACCGGCTGCCTGCGGGCCCCGTCCGCCGCCGATGCGGCCGCTGAGATAGGCGGCCTCCGGATTCTGATGGCTTGCCTGGATGTTGGTGAACGTCACCCGCTGGGGCAGGTTCTGCATGTTGCTGACGTTGTTCCAGTGCGCGCCGCCGTCCATGGTGCTGTAGATCTGGCCATTAGTGGCCACGGTCCAGAACACGCCTTTTTTCGCGGTTGAAATCGAGAAGTCGGCGATCGAGGCGCCGCCCCCACCACCGCGGCCGCCACGGCCGGCGGCGGCGGCGCCGCGCGGAGGCGCGGGCGTGCCGCAAGCGACCTGCGGCTGGCCCTTGGTCGTAGTCAGATCGGGGCTGAAGGCTTTCCAGGTCTGGGCGCCGTCATGGGAAACGACCAGACATTGATAGGCCACATAGAGAGCGCTGGGATCAAAGGCGGTGTCGAACTTCTTGGCGAAGTCGCGGTTGGGGCGATACTTGCGGGCGTCGGCGCCAAAATTGGGCGCCACGTTCTCCCACTGTCCGGTGGCTTCGTCAATCTTGACCAGACCGCCGCCGCCGCCGCCGGGACCGTAGCCCACGCCGTAGATGATGTGCGGATGCAGCGGATCGGCTGTGATGGTGCCGAATTCGGAGGAGGGCAGCGGGAGCCAGTCGAAGAAGTTGATTTGGCCCCAGTCTCCGCGGCTGCGCTCCATCACCGCCCCGGTGTCCTGCTGCGACGCCAGCACCCAGTAGGGGTACTGATTGTCGGTGGTGACGTGATACACCTGCGAGATCGGCTCGCTGTACCACAGGCTCCAGGTTTTGCCGCCGTTCAGGGTGACGGTGGCGCCCTGATCGGCGCCGATCTCGATGTGGTTGCCGTCGGTCGGGTCAATCCACTGCTCGTGGTAGTCTTCGCCACCGGGCGCGCCCTTGAAGGCCTCGAACGTCACGCCGCCGTCAGTCGAGCGATACTCCGCCGTGCTGGCGGTGTAGACGACGTCCGGGTTCTTCGGGTCCACCCAAACCCCGCAGTTGTACCCGCCCTGGCCATTGGCGATGCGGGTGTCGTGGCCCGCCATATGCTTCCAGGTTTGGCCGCCGTCATCGGAGCGGAACAGGCCCGAGCCACCCTCAATGGCATTGCCGATCACATACACGCGCTGACCATTGGTGCCCATGGCCACGGCTACGGAAATCACGCTCGGGTAGTTCGGGATGGTCGTGATCTGCGTCCAGGTCGTTCCCTCATCGGTGGACTTGAACAACTCCGCCGGTTTGGACTGCCGCTGCGCGCCCGGACCGCCGAAGCCGCGCCCGCCCGTGCCTGATGTGGCCGCGAACATGATGCTGGGGTCATCGAATTCGCTGGCCAGTTCGCGGGTGCCATCCACGCCTTCCGGCTTGAGCACGTTAGTCCAGGTTTGCCCGCCGTCGGTCGAGCGGTAGATGCCGCCACCGTGGTGGGTGGCATCACCCTGGGTCGAGGCCAGCACCAGGTTTGGATCCTTGGGATCCACCACAATGCGGTTGATCTTGATCGTGTCCCGCAGGCCGATCAACTGCCAGGTCTGGCCGGCGTCGGTGGACTTGTACATGCCATCGCCGTTGCCGCCGGCGGTCGAGTCGCCGCTGCCGGCATAGATGGTGTTGGGGTCCGACGGCGCCACCGCCAGCGAGCCGACGCTCTCGACCGCGGTGATCTTGTCGAAGATCGGGTACCACTTCACCCCGGCGCTGGTCGTCTTCCAGATGCCGCCCTGCGAGGGCGCCATGTAATAGACGTTTGGCTGCCCGATCACGCCCGAGACAGCCGCGATACGCCCGCCGTGAAACGGACCGATGTTGCGCCACTGCAACCCGGCATAAAGATCCGGGTTGACTTGCGCCACCGCGGCGGCGGCGAAGCCCAGCGTCGAGGCCAACGCCACACAGGTGGCGAGACGGGAAGGGGAAAATCGCGGCATGAGGATTACCTCCAGGCTGACCGTTCCAAAGGTCCACAGTATAGCGCCGTCGTTGGCGCCCCAAGCCGGTTTTCTTCCTACGTCGCGATATGTTCGTTCCGTCCGCCTGCGCGACCGAACGCGGCGCCAGGCACCTCGGCCCGGCGCGGAGGCAGTCCGCCACTTTTACCCGAGGGGCTCGCCCCCACGCCTCCCGGTGGCTCACCCCATTGCGCTGGCGCCTTGGAAAACCCGGTGATCGGCTCCCCTTCTGCCACCATTGACGGGCGCGGGCCCCTGCCCCTGCTCGCTGAGACGCTCGCAGCGCCGCGCCCGCACTCGAAGGGCTGTGGAGCGCCGCCCTGGGGCCCGGTGAGCCCAAGCC
>JBOGKJ010000275.1:0-3137 GCA_050745565.1 Terriglobales bacterium
CGGCAGCCTACCGCGGCTTGCGGATGAGCTCGACGCGCACCGCGGGCGTGAGGCAGCGCACTGCATCCTGCCAACTGCGATCGGCGGTAAGGGCGATGCGGCCGAGGGCGCGCGCGGTGGTGAGGCAGGCGCGATCGGCCAGCGAGAGCCCGTGGGTCCAGGCGAGCGGGCACAGGTCGCGGCCCTGCCAGACGAGTTCCTCGGTCCACTCTATTACAGGAATGCGCATCTGTTCGGTCAAATCCGCCAAGGTGCCGCTGCTTAGGCCCCGGCGCAGCAACTGGGTCACGCATTCAAACAGGATGATTGTGGGGAGCACCGCTCCGCGCCAGAGCGAACGCACCACTTCGGCCCCGGGCTCGTGCAACAGAGCAGCCAGAACGGCGGAACTATCGAGAACGTACCCGGCGGGGTCTGGGTTTTTCCAGGTGAGTGGGTGGTCCATACTCCCGTGCGGCCTCGGCGTGGCGCTCTGCGATAAGTTCATCCACCCAGCGGTCGCCCGGCTTGTGAAAACGGGAGCAGTACGCCTGGGCCTCTCGGAGTGCAGCCTCTCTCGAAATCAGGTGGAGCGCTTCCCTACCCGGGATGGTGGCAATGGTGACTTCCTGCCCGGGAGTCAACCCCAATCGGTCGCGCAGCGCGGCCGGAATCAGGACGCGTCCTGAGCCATCCACCTGGGCACCAAAGTATTCGACTTTCTCGTGCGTTGCGGGCGGCTTACCAGCCATTCCCCATTGTAGAACGCTTCTGGCGGATTTTGGAAAACTGACAGAATATTACGGCTGGCGCAGCGCGGTGAGCGGATCCACGCGGCTGGCCCGGCGCGCGGGCAGCCAGGCCGCGAGCGCCGCCACCCCGGCCAGCAGCACGGCGGCGGCCGCGAGCGAAGCCGGGTCGTAGTAGTTCAGGTTGAAAAAATGGATCTGGCTGGAGATGGCCTTGGTGGCGGCCACTGACAGCGGAACGCCGATGACAATGCCGGCCGCGGCCAGCACCATGGCCTCGCCCAGCACCATGGCCACGATGGCGCCACGGCCGGCGCCAAGCGCCATGCGCACCCCGATTTCGGCGGTGCGGCGGCCCACGCCGTAGGCCATGACCCCGTACAGTCCGATGGCGGCCAGCAGCAGCGCCAGCACCCCGAAGAAACCGCTGAGTTTCGCCAGCATCTGTTGCGTGGTAAGCGAACGGCCGATCATGACCGCCATCGGACGCATGGGCTGCACGCGAACGTTGGCGTCCACGCGGCGCATCACCTCGCGCGTGGCCTGCAGGGTCGAGGCGTCACTCGAGCCGCCGCGCACGAACAGGTAGGCGCCGGTGAGGTCGTCGGCCGGGATGCCGTTGAAAATGGAAAGATAGAAGCGCGGCGGCGTCTTTTCGGCCAGGCTGTTGTACTTGGCGTCGGCGGCGACGCCGACGACGGTGTAAGTGGTGCCCTTGTCGTCCGGGTACATGTCGTCGAGCTGGGCGCCGATGGGGTTGCGGTTGCCGAAGAACTGCTTCGCCATGGTCTGGTTGATCACCGCATATTTAACGGCACTGGTGGCGTCCTGTTCGGTGAGCGCGCGGCCCAGCAGGATGGGAATGCCGGCGGTCTTGAAGTAATCGGCCGAGACCGAATCAAAGCGCGCCCCGGCAGTGTGGCCGCCGCCCGGCGCGGTGAAGCCGGCGACCTGGATGGGCAAGCCCGATTCGGAATGCGCGAATAGGCCGTCTTCGGCGAGCGCCGCGCCGCGGATGCCGGGCGTGGCTTCCAAGGCCCTGAGCAGGCGGTGATAGTAGGCCGCGGCGGTGGCGTTCTTGTACCCGGCCGGGCCGGCGGCCACGCCGGTGAGCAGCAGGTGCTGGGCCTGGAAGCCGAGCGGCACGTCGTTCAACTTTTCCAGACTGCGTGCGAACAGCGCCGCGCCCACCAGCAGCACAATCGAGATCGCCACTTGCCCGATGACCAGTACCCGCCCCAGCGGCAGTCCGCCGCGGATCAGCCCGCCCAGTACGTGGCGTGAGCGCGCCGTCCCACCCCGGCCCTCCGCCTGCAAGGTGGCGTTGAGGTTCAGTCGGCTCAGCCGCCACGCCGGCGCCAGGCCAAACAGCACCCCGCACAGCAGTGAGATCACCAGCGCGAAGCCCAGCACGCGCAGGTCCGGCGCCAGGTTCAGCGTGATGGCCCCGGCGCCGTTCTCTACCAGGCCCAGCAGCAGCCGCTCGCCCCACAACGCCAGTAGCACCCCCAGCGCGCCGCCGATTAACGCCAGCAGCACGCTCTCGGTCAATAGTTGCTTGATCACGCGCCCGCGGCCCGCCCCCAGCGCCAGCCGCACCCCAACCTCCTTCTGCCGCGCCGCCCCGCGCGCCAGCAGCAGGCTGGCCAAATTCACCACCGCCAGCAGCAGCACCAGCCCCACCAGCGCGAACAGCGCCAGCAATGGGTCGTGGAACTGACCCCGCACCGACGAGGTGCCGTTGGCCGCACTCGACAACTGCAGCTTCTGGCCCAGAATGTCGCGCCGGTCGTTGGCATCGTTGTCCTGCGCCGCCTGCTCCTTCACCGACTGGGCAAAGATGGTCGCCGCATTCGCCTGCGCTTGCTGCAGCGTCACCCCCGGCTTCATCCGCCCGATCACCTGCAGCCACATCCAGCGCGAAACACCCGGCGGGTCGTGCAGCATATCCTGGCCTGGCTGCACCTCGGCCTGCATCGTGAGCGGAACCCACAAGTCGGGCGCGTCGCCCACGTTTTCCCCGAAGAAGCCCTTCGGCATGATGCCTATCACGGTGAACGCGTGCCCGTGGAGTTGAAACTGCCGCCCCACCACGCCTGCGGCGCGGCCAAAGTGCTGGGTCCAGTAGGCGTAGCTCATCACCGCCACCGGATCGGCGTTCAACCGTGCGGTCTCATCGGGCGTGATCGTCCGGCCCTCGGCCGCGCCCACCCCCAGAACCCGGAAGTAGTTGCCCGACACCATTTTGGTGTTGGCCTGCTCGGTGGCCGTCTGGCGGCCGGCCACGTTCCAGGCAATATCCTGCTTGTCGGTGTTGCTTTGCGCCGCCAGCAGGCCGCTGAACACGGTGTTGTTGTCGCGCAGCCGCAGGTACTCGGGATAACCCAACAGGCCGCGCACGCCACCCGA
>JBOGKJ010000276.1:0-2250 GCA_050745565.1 Terriglobales bacterium
GCGGACGTCTCCAGCGGCCAGGGGCAGATTGATCCGGAGTATCCGGAAAGCCGCACCCGGCGGCAGTTGCTCGAGCAATGGCTGCCGGACGCCTTCCTCAACCCCCACGGTTACCCGTCGCACGAGTGGGTGCAGCCCTTCAGCGAGTACACCGCCTGGGTGCAGAGCCGCGACGGCGCCAACAGCGGGCGCACCTGGTGGATTCCGCGCGGCTGGTTCACCAGCCTCGGCTATGCCCGCGACACTACCACCAACACCTACTCCGAGGCCGTCGCCTTCGCCCTCCGCGACCGCATTGTGGACGCCGAGCGCCAGGTGCCCGGCCTGCTGCCGCTCGAAACCCGCATGAACGCGCGCTACCAGCGCTGGGGCCAGCGCTTCCAGCCCGACAACATGCAGCAGCCCGTCGTCAACGGCATCCGCATCTACATGGCGCTCAAGGGCTCCTCCGGCCCCGGCCGTGGCGGCATGGCCGGTGCCGGCTCCTCGGCTGCCGTCACCTGGGACCAGGGGTATACCGAAGCCCCGGATGAAACCGCGCACGGCGCCTACATGCACCTGGTGGCTTCGGCCGGTCTCGCCTACGACGAAGTCCATCTGAAATACCTCGCCGATGGCAAGTTGCGCATCACCCGCAGCGAGCGCGCCACTCCCACCGGCGTCACCTGGTCAGTCGTCCGCGCCCGCCCCATTCTGCCCAGCTCCGAGCCCCCCGTCCCCAAGCCGCCCGATGGCCGATAGCCCCACCCCGGCGCGCGCCGCAATCCCGCAAAAATGGTCTTGGCGGGCGACCTCGCGCGCCCAGCGCCAAACCTTGGTCGCCGCCGGCCTCGGCTGGATGCTTGACGCCTTCGACGTCATGCTCTACTCGCTGGTGCTGGCCCACCTCATGACCGACTTCGGCATGAGCAAAAGCACCGCCGGCTTCCTCAATACCCTCACCCTGGTCGCGAGCGCCATCGGCAGCCTCATCTTCGGCGTCCTCGCCGACCGCTTCGGCCGCCGCCGCATGCTCAGCGCCAGCATCCTCACCTACTCGCTGTTCACCTTTGCCTGCGGCTTCTCGACTTCGATCACGATGCTGGCCACATTGCGCTTCCTGCTCGGCCTCGGCATGGGCGGCGAGTGGAACGCCGGCGCCGCCCTGGTCGCCGAAACCTGGCCCTCGGACTGGCGCGGCCGCGCCCTCGGCATCGTGCAGAGCAGTTGGGCAGTCGGCTATGCCCTGGCCGCGCTCGTCGCCGGCCTCGTGCTCGCCCACGCCAGTTGGCGCTGGGTCTTTTTCGTCGGCGTGCTGCCGGCGCTGATCACGCTCTGGATTCAGCACGACGTGCCGGAGCCGGAAATCTGGGAACGTCAGCGACCGGCCGCGGGCGCCCCCGCCATCCCCGGCGCGCAGCGCGCGCTCTGGCGCGCGGCCCGGCCGCGCCTGCTGGCGCTGCTCGCCATGAACACCTGCGGCATGTTCGCCTGGTGGGGACTGTTTACCTGGCTGCCCGCCTACCTCATGCTCCCCATCGCCCAGGGCGGACGCGGCTTTGCCATGTTCGGCTCCACCAGCTTCCTGATCATTCTCAACCTCTGCGGCATGCTGCCCGGCTATCTCATCTTCGGCATCTTCGCCGACCGTTGGGGGCGCAAGCGCACCATCGTCGCCTACCTGGTGCTGGCCGCCATTCTTGTCCCCTGGTTTGCCGCCGCCCGCCAGCCCGCCATGATCCTGCTCACGGCCTCGCTGGTGGCATTTTTTGGGACCGGCTTTTTCACCGGCAGCGGCATTCTGGGCGCCGAGCTGTTTCCCACCGCCATCCGCTCCACCGCCCTGGGCGCTTCCTATAACGTCGCCCGCGGCCTCAGCGCCTTCGCCCCGCTGCTGATCGGCTACTGGGGCGAAACCCGCGGCCTGAGCTGGGCCTTCGGCCTGTGCGCCATCGCCTTTGCGCTGGCCGCCCTCTGCGCCCTCGCCGTCCCCGAAACCCGCGGCTGGGAACTCGCGTGAGGCCCGGCCCCCCTCCCCTCGCCCGCCCATCTCGCGGGGGCCGCGCCTTTTGCACCGTGGGCAAAGCAGGCGCGGAAGGCCGCGAAATTCCGAAGGGGCAAACGCACGCCTCTGCGCCCCCGGCAAACGAATCGCGGGAGTCGCGCCGTTTGCACCGCGGGCAAAATCTGCGCGAAGGGCCGCGGAATTGCAAGGGGGTGAAAGCGCCAGTGGCGCTTTCACCGCTCCCGGCAAACGAAGCGGCGCGGCCC
>JBOGKJ010000277.1:0-11542 GCA_050745565.1 Terriglobales bacterium
ACTTCGGCTGCGATCCGCCGAAGGCGGCCGAGGCGCGGACGATCGTGGTGCGGGATCTCGAGCAGATGCGCAACGCACCGGTGTCGGAGCACGAGCTGGAGGTGGCCAAGGCAGTGCTGCTGCGCCAGATACCGCTGGGGCAGGCGAGCGTGGAGGGGCTGGCCTCGGGCTGGCTCAGCCGGGCTAGCCTCGATTTGCCGCTGAACGACCCGCAGATCGCCGCCCGCACTTACATCGCGCTCACCGCCGACCAGGTGCAGCAGGCGTTCAGGCGCTGGATAGATCCGGCGCGGCTGGCGGAGATCGTGCAGGGACCGGCGCCGCGATGAAACGTTGAAGGCTGAAAGTTGAGGGTTGAGGGTAGAGTGGGGCATCGGCGGATACGGCCGCGTGGCGGCTGCGGGCGCGGAGTCTTGGCGCTGCGCGGCGCGGAGTCTTGGCGCTGCGCGGCGCACCGGCAGGCGTTCCCGCCTTACTTTCAACTTTCGGCCTTCAGCCCTCAACCTTAAGGGCTTCGGCGGCGGGGATGCCGGCAGCGCGGCGGGCGGCGAGCCAAGCGCTCGAGAGGGCGGCGGTGGCGAGGAGGGCGGCGGCGGCGGCGGCGGCCGAGGCGTCGGCGGGGGCAAGGCGCCCGAGCCAGGGGGCGAGTTTGGCGGCGGTGACGAGCGACAGCAGCCCACCGGCGGCGAGGCCGAAAAACACAGGCGCGACCGCCTCGCCGGCCACCATGCGGGCGAGGGCGGCGGGGGCGGCGCCGAGCGCCAGCCGGATGCCGAGTTCGCGGCGGCGCTCGGCGACGGCGAGCGCCACGGCGGCGAACATTCCGGCGGCGGCGAGGGCGGCGGCGGCGAGGCCAAAGGCGCCGGCGAGGGTGGCGATGGCGAGCGGCTGCCAGAGCGAGCGGCGGACCTGGTCGGCGAGGGTGCGGACATGCGTTGGGACCAAACCGGGATCGAGGCTGGTCAGAGTGTGCTGAAGCAGCGGGAGTAGGCCCTTCGCAGGGGTTCGGACACGCCCCAGTATGGCGATCCAGAGTGCGGTGGAGGGCAACTGGGCCTCAGGGATGTAGAGCTGCGGGTGGAGGGCTGTGAGAAGCGCGAAGGTGGGGCGGTCGGCGACGATACCGACAACTGTAAAGACGCTGCCGCCGCGATCTGGGCCATTGGCAAAGGCTGGCCAGGCGAGGCGCTGGCCGAGGGCGGGGCCGGCGGGCCAGAGGGCGCGGGCGAGACGGCGGTTGATGATGGCAATGCGAGGGCTGTGGAGCGTATCGCTAGGGGCGAAGTTGCGACCGGCGAGCAGCGGGATGTCGAACATTCGCAGGAAACCGGGCGAGACTGCGTTGATATCGGGCCGCAATGAATAATTGAAGTCGCTGACGTGAGCACCAGGCGGGGGTGCGTGGCCGGCAACGAAGACGGCGCCGCGATTGCAGGGTGCTGGCGGGATGCAAGCTCCGAGGACGGCGGTGACGCCCGGCTCAGTTGCCACCCAGGAGCGGACAGTGTTAAGCAAGATGGACGCCTGAGCGGGCGGGAGATTCTGGAATGACGTGTCGAGGCGAGCGAGGAGGGTGCGGCCGGCGGCGGCGGGCACGACCCCGGCCGTCGCGCGCTGGAGGGCGCGGCCGGCAAGGCTTGCAGAGGCGAGCAGCAGCAGGGCGATGGCGACCTGCGCGGCGAGCAGGGCGCGTTGTGCGCGGTGGCGGGCGCTGGCGCCGGACGCTTGGCGGAGGCGATCGCTGAGCGTGGTGCGGAAGGCGAGCCAGGCGGGGGCGGTGGCGACGACGAGGGTTGCGAGGGCGGCGATGAGGATGGCGAAGGTGGCGAGGCGGCCGTCGAAGGCGATTTGCAGGTTGGCGGGGGCGGTGGGGGCGAATGGGAGGAGCGCGCGGGCGAGTGCGGGCGCGGAGGCGAGGCCGAGGGTGGCGCCGGCGGCGGCGACGAGGCCGGCTTCAAGCAGGAGGCGTTGCAGCACGCGGCCGCGGGGGGCGCCGAGCGCGAGCTGCGTGGCGATGGTTCGCTGAGCGGCGCATTGGCGGGCGAGGAAGAGGCCGGCGGTCGAGGCGGCGGCCATGAGTGCGAGCAGCAGGGAACCAGCGAGGAGCAGGTCAAGGAACTGGGCGTGGGTGGCGCGGTCGTCGGACCAACTGCCGAGTCCGGCGACGACTGCCGCGCGGCGGCTGGCTTCCTCGGGGTGGGCGGCGGCAACACGGGCGGAGATGGTCGTCAACTCGACCTGGGCCTGGGCGAGCGTGGCGCCGGGTTTGAGGCGGCCGAAGGCGGTGATCCAGCCGCAGGAGCGGCTGACGAAGCACTGGACGCTGGCGACGTCCATGGGTTCAAGCAGCGATTCGGTCGAGATCGGGACCCAGTAATCGCTCGTCCATTGCTGCGAGGCGCCGGCGAAGCCGCGGCTGGCGATGCCGACGATGGTGAATGGACTGCGGTTGAGGTTGATCGTGCTGCCGATGGCTTCTGGGTTCGCGCCCAAATGGCTGCGCCAGAATGCGTCGCTGACCACGACCACGTGGTCATGGCCGGGCGCGGAGTCGGGGGCGGAGAGCAGGCGGCCGTGCTCGGCGGCGACGCCGAGAACGGCGAAGAAATTGCCGGAGACGAACTCGCCCGTGGCCGCGTCGGCGAAGCCGCGGCCGGTGAGGTTGGCTGAAGTCCCCGCCATGGCCGCGAGGGCGGTGAGAACGTGGGTTTGCCGCCGGTAATCGAGGTAGTCGGGGTAGCTCATATCGCCGAGCAACTGTCCGGCTTCCCAGCGCTCGAGGTGCACCAGGCCGGCGCCGGAGCGGACGCCGGGCAGCGGGCTGAGCAAGGCCGCGTCGGCGAGGCTGAAGATTGCCGTGGCCGCGCCGATGCCGAGGGCGAGCAGCGCCACCGCGGCCAGGGTGAAGCCGGGTGCGCGCGCCAGGGCGCGGGTGGCGCGGCGCAGATCCCAGAAAAAATTCTCGATGCGCGCCAAGCCGCGCTGTTCGCGGCAGGCTTCGCGGATGGCGTCGGAGCCGGCCTCGGGCAGTCCGGCGAGTTCCTCGGCCAGCTCGGCCTCCAGCCGCCGACGTTGAAAAAGCGAGCGCAGCCGCAGCCTTAGAATTCGCACCCTACGCATCTCAGCTCTCCCGTAAAACCAAGCCGATGGCGCCGCTCAGCCGGTCCCACTCGGAGAGCTCGCGGCGCAGCCGCTTGCGACCATCGGCCGTGAGCCGGTAGACGCGCACGCGGCGGCCGCGCTCGCTCGCTTCCCATTTGCCCACGATCCAGCCCTGCTGTTCGAGCCGGTGCAGGGCGGGATAGAGCGAGCCCTGCTGGATGCGCAACTGCTCGCACGAGACCTGCTCGATGCGCTGGGCGACGGCCCAGCCGTGCGCCGGCTCGAGCGCCAGCGTTTTGAGGATCAGCAGATCCAGCGTGCCCTGGACCAAGTCTTCTGGTTTGCCCATCGGCGGCCTCACCTAGACTATCTACAATAGAAGCGAAGAAGTCAAGGGAGCCGGGGGCTGGGGTCAGTGCGTGGGGAGGGGAAGGGTGAGGCTGCCGACGGCGGCCGAGTCGGCGTCCTCGACCAGCACGCGCAGCCGCACGCCGTCGGCGGCGGGCACGATCATTTGCGCGAACTGTATGCCGGTGCGCAGGTGCTGCCGGTATTGTGCCTCGGTCCAGTTCCAATTCAAGGTGTGGCGGCTGAAGCCGACCGTCGAGCCGGCGGTATCCTGCACCACGGTCTCGATCACGATCTCGCCGCGCCGCCGGCCGCCTGCCGTGGCCATGGACATGCGGCCGATGCCGGCGGTGGCGCGCAACAGCAGGCCTGGGCTGGCCGGGGTGAGCCGGGCCGTCAGCGGCACACTGGAGTCATCGAGCGGGCTACCCAGCGCGCGGCCGAGCGTGGCCGTAATCTTGCCCCAACTCTGCGGCCGCGGAGCGGCGTCGGGGGTGGCCCAGTAGCCATGGGCGTAGCGGGCGTCGAGGTGCGAGCCGGTGACGTGAACGCGGATCTGGTGGAACTTGCCGTCGAGGGCGCTGGCGGGGACGTAGAAGCCGAGGGTGTAGCTGATTTCGCTTTCGGTGGCGGCGGTGGCGAAGGCGCCGGCGAAGTCGTTGGTGTTGGTGAAGGCGCGTCCGCCGGTCTGGCGGGCGATGTCGTCGAACTGGGGCAGTCCGGAGGGCGTGGTGTGCGCGACCGAACTGAAGCCGTGCGCGTAGTCGGCGGTGAACTGCAGGGCCCAGGTCATGAGGCCGCGGGCGTCCATGGGGTAGACGGCGATGTTGTCGCGGCCGAGGGCGGCCTCGACGAAGCTGCCGGAAAAGGGCGGGCGGGTCATAATCCAAACCAGCGAGATGCGGCCGGGGACACCGGCGAGGTGGTCGGCGATGGCGCGCAGCGCGGGGGCGGTGGCCTCGGCATGGATGCTCGCGACCTGGCCGGCACGGACGCGGGAGGCGGCATCGTCGTGGGCATCCATCCGCGCATTGCCGGAGTTGGCTTCGGCGCCGATGTCGGCGTGCTGGACCGGGGTGGGCTTGTATTGCCGCACGGCGGCGAGGAGCCGGTCCTTGTTGGGGGTGAAGTCGGCGAGGACGTGCAACTGGGAGTCGAGGGCGTAGAGCGCGACATCCACGCCGGGCGGCAGTTTTTCGAGGAAGCGGATCGCGCCCTGGCGGGCCTGGGCGAGGGATTGAGCCGAGCTCCAGCCGGGCAGGCCGGCGACGTAGTCGGTTCCGTCGGCGCTGTTGAGGGCATCGAGCAAGACCACGACCATGTTGGCCGAGCGCGGAAGAGCGTTGGTGAAACTTGCCGTCGGCGCGGTCAGCGAGGCGACGGCGGTGGTCACGGGTGCCACGGCGGGTGTGGCGGCGGCGGGCGAGGCGGGCATGGGGCCGGCATCGGCCGAAAAGAACTGAACCTCGCGCCGGGCGCCGTTATCGGTGAGGGAGAAATCGGAGGCCTGCACGCCGGCCACCGGTCCGTGCGCCGAATCCACGACGACATTGATCTGCACCAGCCGTGTGGTGGCGCTGAAGGTGTAGGGCTGCGGCTGCGGCTTGGGCGCCTGCTGGCCCCAGGCGGCGGCGGTGAGCGCCGCCAACAGCGCCGGTCCGAGCGCGCGGTGCGCGTGCGGTCGCATGTGGCTTCATTTTACGCTTGGAGCGGCACGGCCGCCCTTCTCAGGACGCCCTCCCGGGGCTCCCACCCCAAGGCGCCAGCGCCTCGGGGGCCCCGGGGGTAGGGCTGCTGCCGCAATTCGCTTGGCGGCAACGCGCGCCCGCTCTGCCCGGTGAACGCGCCACCGGCGCCTTTACCCGTCCACGTTGCCCCGTTTAGCGGGCGGCGGCGGCCTGGGCGTCGTAGAGGCGGCGGTAGAGGCGTTCGCGGCGGGCGGCGCGATTGGAGGCGGTGGTGATATAGCGGAGGGAGAGGTCCATCATCTCCCCCTGGCCGGGCTTGAGCTGCACGGTGGGGGTGAAGATGTGGTCGGGCGCGCTGGTGGAGTGCAGGCGGCCCTGGGGTTCCCACTCGCTGGCGGCAGCGGTGGCGTCGGCGCCGGTTTCCTGCTCGACGAGCGCGCTGAGGGCGGCGAGGTCGGGCAGTGGGGCGCCGCGCTCGAGCGGGAGACGGATTTCGTCCCACAGCCACTGGCCGTGGGTGGAGAACTTCAGGTAGGGGCCGGTGAAGACGAAGCTGTTGGGGAACAGCACGCGGCGTCCGGTGGGGTGGCCGGGTTCGGTCCAATTGCCGTCTTCCTGGAGGGCGGTTTGCAGCAGCGTGATCTCGACCACCTCGCCCGAGATGTGGTTGATCTCGACCCAGTCGCCGGGGGCAAGACCGCGCTTGCCGATGAGCACGAACCAGCCGCAGAAGCTGAGGATGGTGTCCTGCAGGGCGACGGTGAGGCCGGCGCCGGCGAGGCCGAGGAAGGTGAGCCACTGGGCGGGGCTGCCGAGCAGCGCCAGCAGCACCCAGACGGCGCCGGCGACTTCGAGGGCGAAGCGGATCAGGTAGCGCAGGGTGTGGAGGCGGCGGCGCTCGCGCGGGGCGCGGGCGAGCGCGCGCAGCGCCAGCCAGTCGAGGGCGAGCAGCAGGGCAATGCCGATCAGGATCTCGAGCAGCGTGGCGGCGGCATCGTGCAGGGCGAGTTCTTCCTGGGCGGCGCCGATGGTCGCCCAGCGCTGGTACGCCGCGGCCAGATCGCCCTCCAATTGCGCGGCCTGATCAAAACCCACCAGGCGGCGTTGGCCGGCGGCGAGCCGCTGGGCGCTGGCGGCGGCGGAGGTGGCCTCGGCGGTGTCGGCGCCACTGACGGCGCCGGCCTGCAGGCGGCCGAGGGCGCCCGACAGCCGCAGGCGGTTTTGAGCTTCCTGGGGCTGCAGTTGGGCGTGCAGTTGATCGTGCGCGGCCTGAGCGGCGGCGGCGGCGGTGGCGGAGGCCGCCTGGGCCCAGCGCAGGGATTTTTCCTTGGCGCGCAGTTTCTGCCAGGCGCCGGCGAGGGCCACCAGGCCACGCGCGGCGGCGGGGTTGCGCGCCGCCGATTGCTGTTGCCACTGCGTTTGCCACTTGCGGGCGGCGGCGGTGGCGGCCTGTTCGGCGGCCTTTTGCCGGGCTGCGACGCTTTGCGCGCTGGCGGCGGCGCCGCCGGAGCGGTCAAAATCCTCCTGAGCGTCGGCGAGCCGGGCCTGATCGAGGCTGAGCTGCGCCTGCAGCAGCTTCTGTTGTGCCACAAGGGCGGCCTGAGTCGCGCTGGGCGCGTGGGCGAGCAGGGCGGCAAGCGCCTGGACGGCGGCCTGGGTTCGCGCCACCGCGGCGGTGGTGAGCTGGAGGCGATTCCAGAGCGGCCCGCTGTGGGCGGCGTGCGACCCGGCGGCGTCGGCGGCCTGCTGCCGCACGGCGGCGTCCACGTACTGAATGGCCATGGCTTCGGTCTGGCCGGCGAGCTGAGATTCGGCGGGGGTGTCGGCGAGGCCGGACATGGCGCGGGCGATGGCGAGCGGGCGCTCGGCCGCCGGAATGGTGGAGTGCGCCTGGGCGGTGGCGGGGAAGCCGGCGGTGCTCACCGCACCCTCGGTCAGCCACCAGCCGGCAAGGCAGGCGGCCAACAGCAGAAAAAACGCGACCCAACTGGCACGGCGAAGCAGGAACATCGGGACTTCCTATATTACCCGCCGCGAGGCTCGCGCCGGCTTGGGCTCGCCGGGTCCCGGGCCGGCGCTCCACAGTCCTTCGGGTGCGGGCGCGGCGCTGCGAGCGTCTCAGCGAGCAGGGGCAGGGGCCCGCGCCCGTCACTCTTTTCGTTCACAGGAGATGCCGCCGCCGAACGCGTGGGGGGCAGATTGGCGAACACGCCGCTACCGGGCGCTGTCGGGCTGATAGTCGAAGTAGGTTTGCTCCTTACTGCGCGTGATGGTGTCCACCAGCAAGATGGTGGCGCGCAGTGAAAACCCGGCCTTGGCCGGCAGCCATACATCGGGCTTTTGCCGCTGAAGCTGGAGTTCCAGATTGGCCTGATGGATGACGGCTACCAGCCCAAGGGCATAGCGCACGTTCCCCATCGTATGCACCGCGATGCGGACGACATGCATGTCGCCAGCGTCTACCCAGACTTCGCCCTGGGTGTGCAGTAGAAGCTTCTCTTCGCGGCTCTGGGGATGGGCGTTCGGGTTCGGCCGGGCCTGGTAAACCCAGATGGTCCGGCCTCCGATCGTCCGCGTGGTGGCGTCGCCGTAGATGTAGTCGTTGGCCAGCCGGGCGAACGGGTAAGCATGGCCCTGGAACCGCAGCATGCCGGCCGGCGAGGGCGGGCGCGCGGCGGCGTCACGCGCCCGTTGCAGGGCCCGCTGGTGCTCGGCGGCGAGTTCCCCGGGGCTGAGGAGGCGGTTGTCCAACGCGATGGTCTCCTCGACCTCGCGGCCTTCGACGTACCAGACCCGCAGCGTGCGGGCATCCCGGGCGCCGTCTTTGATGGTGATGACGTGTTCACGATGCACATACTGCTGCAGCGCCATCTGGTCCCGCTGAAATGCAGCGATCAGCCGGTCCTGGATGCTGGTGGCCGGCGGCGGCGTCTGGGCGCGGGCAGCCCCACCTCCGCCCAGCAACGCCAGCCCAAGCAGCGCGGTGCGGGCAGGGAGGGGCAGACTAGCTGGAAAGCAGCGCGGCGTCCTGCAGGGCAAGCTCGGCGCCGGGCTCGTTGCCGCCCGCGTCCACCGGGCGATAGTAGAGGCGGTTGGCATCGAGGAACACTTCCAGAAATGCGGGGCGCTTGAGCGTACCCTGGATCAGCAGCTCTGAAAGCGGGTCCTCGATGTGTTTCTGCAGCGCGCGGCGCAGTGGGCGGGCGCCATAGTTGCGATCGAGGCAGGTTTTATCCACGATCCACTTCTTGGCTTCGGCGGTGCACGTGACGGTGACATCGCGCTGGGCGAGATGTTGGTTGAGTTGCTGCACCAGAAGCTCGACCACCTGGGTGAGGTCGTCTTCGCTGAGGGCGTTGAACAAAATGATCTCGTCCAGCCGGTTCAGGAACTCGGGGTTGAACAGCCGCTTGACCTCCTCGCGGACCATGTCCTCGACATGGCTGATCAGCATCTCTTCGCTCGGGCCCTGGAAGCCGAGATGCATTCTCTTCTCCAGGTGGCGGGCGCCAAGGTTCGAGGTCATGATGATGATCGTGTTCTTGAAATCCACGGTGTTGCCGAGCCCGTCGGTGAGTTGGCCGTCCTCGAACACCTGCAACAGGAGATTGAAAAGATCGGGGTGCGCCTTCTCAATTTCATCCAGCAGCACGACGCAGTACGGCGAACGTTTAACCCTTTCCGTGAGCTGGCCGCCCTCTTCGTAGCCGACATAGCCGGGGGGCGAGCCGATCAGCTTGGAGACCGAGTGCTTTTCCATGTACTCGGACATATCGAAGCGGACCATGGATTTCTCGCTGCCAAACAGGAAGCTGGCGAGGCTGCGGGCGACCTCGGTCTTGCCCACGCCGGTGGGGCCCAGAAACAGGAACGAGCCGACGGGCCGGTTGGGGCTCTTCAGGCCGGCGCGGCTGCGGCGGATGGCGCGGGCGAGGGCGGAGATGGCCTTGTCCTGGGAGATGATGCGCTTGTGCAGCTCTTCCTCGATGCGCAGCAGCTTCTGCATCTCCTCTTCCTTGACCGCGTGCACCGGCACACCGGTCCAGCGCGCCACCACGTCTTCGATATCCGCGCGCTCGACCAGGCCGGCCACATTGTCGTCGAGCTGGTACTTCTCCCGCAGCACGCGCAGGTTCTCGCGCTCTTTGCGCTCTTCGTCGGAGTAGAACCGCGCCTTCTCAAACTCGTGGTTGGCGATGGAACGGTTCATGCGGTGGTTGATGAGCTTGAGCTGTTTCTGGACCTCGGCGAGATCGTCGGGCACGGTGGTCTGGCGCAGCTTCACCCGGGCGCCGGCCTCATCCAGCAGGTCAATGGCCTTGTCGGGCAGAAAGCGGTCGGGGATGTAGCGGCTGGAATGCAGCACGGCGTAGCGCAACGCTTCATCGGTGTAGGAAACGGCGTGGAACTTCTCGTAGCGGTCCTTGATGCCGTGCAGAATCTTGATGGCATCGTCCTCGCTCGGCGGCGGCACCTTGACGGACTGGAAGCGCCGCTCCAGCGAGCGGTCCTTTTCGATGCTCTTGCGGTATTCGCCCGGCGTGGTGGCGCCGATGCACTGGATCTCGCCGCGCGAGAGCGTCGGCTTCAGGATATTGGCGGCGTCCAGGGAGCCTTCGGCCGAGCCGGCGCCGACCAGAGTATGAAGCTCATCAATAAAGATGATGCTGTTCGGGTTCTCAATGAGCTCCTTCATGATGGTCTTGAGGCGCTCTTCAAACTGCCCGCGGTACTTCGTCCCGGCCACGATGAGGGAGAGATCGAGGGCGAGGATGCGCTTTTCCGCCAGGAAGCTGGGCACTTCACTGTCGCTGATGCGCTGGGCCAGGCCTTCGACGATGGCCGTCTTGCCCACCCCGGGCTCGCCGATGAGCACCGGGTTGTTCTTCGTCCGCCGGCACAGAATCTGGATGACACGTTCCAACTCGTTCTGGCGGCCCACCAGCGGATCCAGTTGTCCGTCCGCGGCCGCCTGCGTCAGGTCGCGGCTGAACTCGGCCAGCAGCGATGATTCCTTGGGGCGGTTGTTGCCCCGCTCCTGGGAGCTGCGGGCGAGTTCCTCGCGCACTTGGGCGAGGCGCAGGCCGCGGTTCTGCAGCATTTCGGCGGCAAAACAGCGCTCCTCGCGCAGCAGGCCGAGCAGCAGGTGCTCGGTGCCGATGTGCTTGTGGCTCAGCCGCTCCGCTTCCTCCGCGGCATAGTTGAGCACCCGCTTGCATTCGTGGCTGAGCGGCAAATCCACCGATGTCGAGCCCTTTTCCCGCGCCACGGTGCGCCCTTCGATCTCCTTGCGGATGCCCTCGAGCGAGGCGTGGGTGCGCAGAAAACGGTTCGTCAGCGCCTTGTCCTCGCGCAGCAGCCCCAGCAGCAGATGCTCAGTCTCAATATACGGACTGCCGCACTGGCTGGCCTCATAGCGGGCGAAGAAGATCACGCGCCGGGCTTTTTCTGTGTAGCGTTCAAACATAGCGCTTATCCGCTCAACTGCCCCTGGTGCAGCCGCAGGCAACGGTCGCACTGGGCCGCATGGGACGGATTGTGAGTAACCACGAGCGAGGTCAGCCCCTGCTCGCGGTGCAGTTCCCGCAGCAGAGCGAATAGTGCGGCGCCGGAGCGCTCGTCGAGGTTGCCGGTGGGCTCATCCGCCATCAGCAGGCTGGGGCCGCCCACCAGCGCCCGGGCCATGGCGACGCGTTGTTGCTCGCCCCCGCTCAACTCGCCCGCCCGGTGTTGCAGTCGCGCCCCCACGCCGACGCGATCCAGCCATTGCGCGGCCTGAGGCCCGGCCTCGGGACGTGAACGGCCGGCAATGAGCAGCGGCATCATCACGTTTTCCTGGGCAGTGAATTCCGGCAAAAGATAGGATTGCTGCCACACAAAACCAATCTCGCGATTCCGGAATCCGGCCAGTTCCTCCTCCCCCATTGCCGCGAGTGATCTTGATCCGAAGTATACGTCACCCTCCGAAGGCCTGTCCAATCCGCTGAGCAGGTGCAGAAGGCTACTCTTCCCCGTTCCCGACTCGCCCACAATGGCCACCATCTCCCCCCGGTTCACCTGCAGCGACAGCCCCGCAAAAACCACCAGTACATCGGCGCCTGAGCGGTAGCGGCAGGCCAGACGCTCCGCTCGCAGCACCTCCACTAAACACTTAGATGCCGTATCCCGCGGCTCGATTCCAGCGAAATTGGCGTCCACCCCTCCATTCTATCTGGGCGCCGGTCACGAGTGCGTGACCGCACGGGCACCCGGCCCGTGCTCGCCAAGGTTCGGGGCGGCGGGCGCCCCGAGGCTCGCGCCGGCTTGGGCTCACCGGGCCCCGGGCTGGTGCGAGCCCAAGCGGGATGCCCGGCGTAGCCGGGCAGGGGCCCGCGCCCGTCGATGATCTGCGCTCTGGACACCAA
>JBOGKJ010000278.1:0-23127 GCA_050745565.1 Terriglobales bacterium
GGATGCGAGCTTCGTGACCTGACTGTGAGAAATGCGGACTAGGTCCGCATTTCTCACCAACCCAGCCGCTGCCACGCGCGGCATAGCGCGCCCGTCTAGAAAAATGGGCGGCGCAGCACCTGCCCTGGTGCCATCGTCCCCCAGACAGCGCGTCCTACTCGCCGTTCGATATCGCCGCCCATTTTTTAGGGCGCGCCGCGCCTGGATGCGAGCTTCGTGACCTGACTGTGAGAAATGCGGACTAGTTGCTAGCTCACTCGCCGGCTTGTGCGGACTTCAGCGCCTGCTGCACCTGCGCGCTGTGGATGGCCGGGTTTACCTTCGTGAACACCTGGACGATTTTGCCCGAGGGGTCAATCAGGAAGGTATTGCGCGCCGCCAGCTCGCCCATTTTGCCGTAACTTCGCACCGAGCCATAAAGCCCCGTCACCTGGTGATTGACATCCGCCAGCAGGTGAAAATGCAGCCCCTCCTTGGTGCAGAACTTCTTGTGCGAGTCCACGCTCTGCACGCTGACACCCAGGATCACCGCATGCAGGGCCTTGAACTTGGCCAGGTCCTGCTGAAAGTTGTGCGCCTCCATGGTGCAGCCGGAAGTGAAATCGGCGGGATAGAAGTAGAGTACAACCCACTGGCCGCGGTATTGGCTCAGCGAGACCTGCTGACCGTCGTTATTGGGAAGCGTGAAGTTGGGAGCCATGCTACCGACGGTGGGCAGCGGCGCGGCAACCAGCACCGCGGCCATGGCAGCGCCAGCGAGAAGGGACAGGAACAGTTTCTTCATGGGGCTGAATTATCCTCCGCAGCTTGACTAGGAGTTGGCACGGGCCGCGGAGGTGACAAAAAAATCGCGCAGGATCAACTGCTGGCGCCATCCGTACTGCGGATGGGTGCCGCTTTCGAGGCGGAATACCAGATCGAGGCACGCTCCCGACTGCAGCGCCTCAAACGACGGCCGGCGGGGCGCGGTCTGGTAGCGCTCGTCGCGCCACAGGTTCCAGAACAGCGCCGTGTGGCGGCACTCCCCCTGCGCCACCGCGAGTTTGAGATGACGCTCCTTCAACCGCTCCGGCGGACGCGCCAGCTCGACGCCCCGGACCAGAAACCAGGGCTCCGGATTGGCCTCGCCATACGGCTCCAGCCGCGCCAGCTCGCGCGCGAACGCCGGGGTGAGTTCGGCCAGCCGGATCTCGAAGACGGGATCCGGGGCCGCCGGCGCCTCGCGCGGGGCCGAAGCCAGCAAGGCCCGCAGCTCCGGCAATCGTTCGGTCGCCAGCGTGCATCCCACCGCCTGGGCGTGCCCGCCAAAACGTACAAACAGCTCCGGGCGCCGTTCCAACACCTGCAGCAGATGAAACCCCGCCGGGGCCCGCCCCGATCCATGGGCCACGCCGTTTTCGAGCGCCAGCACCAGCACCGGCTTGCCCGCCCGCTGCAGCAGCCGATTAGCCACAATGCCCAGCACCCCGCGATGCCACCCCTCGCCCGCCAGCATCAGGATCGGCTCGCCCGAAGCGCCGGCATCGGCGGCGATTTGTGCCAGGGCCTCGGCCTCGATGCGGTCGCAGAGCACCTGGCGCTCGCGGTTGAGTTGGTCGAGCGCTTGGGCCAGTTGCTGAGCTTCGGCCGCCGGCACCGCGAACAGCTCCACCACTTGATCGGCCGCGCCCATGCGTCCGGCGGCGTTGATGCGTGGGACGATCCTGAAGCTGACATCGCTGCTGGTGATTCTCCCCTCATGCCCGGGCGGCAGGGCCGAGGCCAGCAGCGCGCGCAAACCCGGGTTCACCGGCTCGGTCAGCCCCTCCAGCCCGAAGCGGGTCAGCACCCGGTTTTCGCCCAGCAGCGGCACCGCGTCGGCAATGGTGGCCAGCGCTACCAGCTTCAAATACGAGCGCAGCCGCGGCGGCCAAGCCGCGGTTTGCTCCTCACCCGCCGGGCCGGAGCGCTCCAGCAGCGCCTGCGCCAGCTTGAAAGCCACGCCGGACCCGCACAGCGACTTGTCCGGGTAACTGCAGCCGGGCTGGTGCGGGTTCAGGATTGCCACCGCCGGCGGCAGCGACTCGGGCGGCAGGTGGTGGTCGGTGACAATCACGTCCAGCCCCAGCTCGCGCGCCCGTTCCAGCGCCTCCTGCTCGCGGATGCCGTTGTCCACCGTTATCGCCAGCCGCACCCCAGCCGCCACCGCGCGCTCCACCGTCGCCGCCTGCAGGCCATAACCATCGCCTAGCCGCTCGGGCAGCTCGTAGCTGCAGGCCGCCCCCAGCGTCCGCAGCGCCTGGCGCAGGATGACGGTGGCCAGCGTGCCGTCGGCATCGTAGTCGCCCAGGATGCGGATCGGCTCGCCCGCCGCCACCGCCGCCAGGATGCGCTCAACCGCAGCCGCCATGCCCGCCATCAGCCAGGGCGAGTGGGTGTGCTCAAGCCGCGGATAAAGGAACTCGACCACCGCGTCGAGTTCGCGCCAGCCCCGCGCCGCCAGCAGCCGCGCCAGCGTCGCCGATAGCCCCAGCCCCAACTGAAATCGCTCCGCCGCCGCTTCTACCGGCGCCGGCCCCGGCGCGGCGGCGCTCGCCGTCACTTGATCTGTACCAGGCCGGCGGGTTCGGGAACCTGTGCCTCCGCTGCCGCCGCCGGCGACTGCCGGTCGCGCCAGAAATCCATCATCGAGGTGTAGTGCACGCAGGCGACGGTGCAGTAAGGCGCGCAGCTTTTGCCCACGCCGTACTCGCGCCGGATGTCCTCCAGCGTGTAGTCGGCCAGCGGCGTGCCCGGCGCCCCCCGCTGCTGCGAGCAATAGTGCACCAGGCCGTTTTCGCAAATGTACAGATAGCGGCTGCCGGCCCGGCATTTCCACTGGTTCGCTTGCCCGTGCGCGATGTTGTCCTGAAACCGGTTCAGGCGCGCGAACCCGCGCTTGCCCAGCCGCCGTACCTGCTGGTAAATGGCCATCTCCCGCTCGCCCAGCGGCTGCAGCTGCCCATGGCCGTCGTGGATGATCCCGACCGTGGTGACAAATCCCAGCTCGACCGCGCGGCGCGCGATGGTCAGTGCATCCTCCGGATGCGCCACCCCCGAGCCCAGCACCGAGTTGATGTTCACCTCGAAGCGGGCGTGCTGCTTCAACCACTGCAGCTTCTTGTCCAGCACCTTCAGGCTCTTCACCGATACGTCGTCGGGCTGCACGTTGTCAATCGAGATTTGCAGGTAGTCGAGCCCGGCGCGGTTCAACCGCTCGATGCGCTCCTGCACCAATAGATAGCCGTTGCTGATGCAGCCCGCCAGCATGCCGCGCCCGCGAATGTGGGCGATGATGTCGTCCAGCTCCGGGTGCAGCAGCGGCTCGCCGCCGCTGATAGTCACAAGACTGGTGCCCAGCCGCGCGAGGTGGTCCACGCGCCGCCGCATCTCCTCAATCGGCACCGGCTGCGAGTGGTCGTCGTACTCATTGCAATACGTGCAGGCCAGGTTGCAGCGCCGCATCGGCACCATATGGACCTGTACCGGGTGCTCCGTCGAGCGCAGCCCGCGCCAGAGCAGGCGCATTTCCCTCAATCGCCGTTGCAGGGGCATGGGTCAACCTCAATATGCCTGCAAACCGCCAAAAAGTCATCTCTGCTGCAGCGATTGGCCCAAAGGGGGAAGTGGGCAGTGGGAACTGGGAAGTGAACTGCAGTCGGCCAAGCGCCGTACCATAGCCGTATGGCCGAACTTAAGTACGCTTGGCGGATGCTGTGGCGCATGCCCGCGCTGTCGCTGGTGGCCATCCTGTCGCTGGCGCTCGGGCTCGGCGCCAACACCACCATTTTCAGTTTTGCCGACGCCCTCATGTTCCGCCAGCCGCCGGTGGAGCAGCCGCAGCGCCTGGCCGAGCTCTGGCTGCACGATCCGCAGCCCGACGCCGCGCTCAACGGCCTGTATCCACTCAGCTACCCCGGCTATCTCGACTTCAGCGCGCGCAATCGCAGCTTCAGCGGCGTTGCGGTCTACCAGCCGGGCGCGGAAGCCAATGTTGCGATCTCAGGCGCGGGCGCCGCGGCGTGGCCGGGACAGTTGGTGTCGGCCAATTATTTTTCGGTGTTGGGCATTCAGCCGGCCCTGGGGCGGTGGTTTGCACCCGACGAGGGCTCGACCGCCGGGCGGAGCCCGGTGGTGGTGCTGAGCTACAACAACTGGCGCGCCCGGTTTGGCGGCTCGCCCAGCGCCGTGGGTCGAACGGTCACGATGAACGGCGCGCCGTTCACCGTGATTGGCGTGGCGCCGAAAGGTTTTGCCGGGCTGTTTGCGGGACTGAAGGTGGACTATTGGGCGCCGCTGACGATGACGGCGCAACTGGGCTCCCCCGGCACTCTCACCGATCGCGGCCAGCATAGCCTCATGGCGATCGGGCGGCTGAAGCCGGGCGTAGCGCTGGCGGCGGCGAGCGCCGACGTCAACGCCATCGAGCGCGCCCTGGCACACACCTATCCGCACAACTACGATCCGCGCTGGGGCGGCAAGGCGACGCCAGTCGGCATGGTGCCAACCCCGTTCCGCGGATTTGTGGGCGCCGGCGCCGGACTGCTGGCCGTGGTGGTGGGCTTGATTCTGCTGATCGCCTGCGCCAACGCCGCCCTGGTGCTGCTGGTGGGGGCGATGGCGCGGCGGCGGGAGTGGGCGCTGCGGGCGGCGCTGGGAGCAAGCCGCGGACGGCTGGTGCGGCAGGCGCTGGCCGCCAGCGTGATGCTGGCGCTCATCGCCGGCGGCCTGGGCCTGCTGCTGGCCTGGTGGTTGGGGCCGCTACTGTTGCGGCTGAAGCCGCCTGGGTTCCCGATCGCGCTGCAATTGGGGCTGGATGGCCGCGTGCTGGCCTTCACCTTCGGGCTCGCCGTCGTGGCCGGCGTGCTGTTCGGGCTCGCCCCGGCCTGGCATGGCGCCCGCCAGAGCTTGGCCGCCAATCTCAAAGACGGCCAGCCCGGAGCCGGCGCGGGTCGCTCCCGCGCCCGCAGCACGTTCATCGTCGCCCAGCTCGCCATTTGCATGGTGGTGCTGGTGGGGGCGGCGCTGTGCCTGCGCAGTCTCCAGCGCGCCAACCAGATCAACCCCGGCTTCGACACCCAGCACCTGGTGTTTGCTCAACTCAACCCCTCGAGCCTCGGCTATAGCGGCCCCACCGCCCAGGCCTTCTATCAGCGCGTGCGTGCCGCCGTCGGACGCATCGCCCAGGTCCAGGCCGTTAGCTTCGTGACCGTGCCGCCGCTCCAGCTCTCCGAATCTGATACCTCCGTCCTGCCGCCCGGCATGACCCCCCCGCCCCACGAGCCCGGCTTTGACGTGCAGCTCGCCACCGTGGCGCCCGACTATTTCCAGGCCAGCGGCACCCGCCTGCTCGCCGGCCGCGATTTTACCGCCGCCGACCTCGCCCCCGGCCATCAGCCTCCCGTAGTGGTCAACGCGTTGTTGGCACAGAAGTTCTGGCCCGGCAAAAATGCCGTCGGCCAATCGCTCCTGATGCATGCCGGCAATGCGTCGCGCCAGGTGACGGCCACCGTCGTCGGCGTGGCCGAGAACGGCAAGTACGGCAGCCTCGGCGAGCAGCCGCGGACTTTCTTGTTCCAGTTGGCGCAAATCGCCGAGCCAGCCTGGCTGGTGGCGCGCGTCGCCGGTTCGCCCGCGGCCGCGCTGCCCGGCATTCAGCGCACCCTCGAACAGCTCGACCCCAACCTCACCGGCGACGGCATCGAGACCGTGCAGCAATACATGCAGGTGCCGCTGTTCCCTGCCCGCTTCACCGGCATCCTGCTCGCCGGCTTCGCCGGCCTGGCGCTGCTGCTGGCCATCGTGGGCCTCTACGGCGTCATCTCCGCCTCCGTCGCCCAGCGCACGCGCGAGTACGGCATCCGCATGGCGCTCGGCGCCGACCGGGCCGCACTGCTCGCCCAGGTGCTCGGCCAGGGCCTGCGCCTCGCCGCCTGGGGTCTGCTCGCCGGCGCGGTGGCCGCGGCCCTGCTCACGCGCCTGATGTCGGCGCTGCTCTACGGCATGACCCCACTCGACCCCGCCAGCTACCTGATCGCCGCCGCCGTGCTGGTCGCGGTGGCCCTCGCCGCCAGCTACCTCCCCGCACGCCGCGCCACCAAAGTCGACCCCCTCATCGCCCTGCGCTCGGAGTAAACCCTCTCCGTGATTTCCTGCGCTTTTCCCCGTGATTTTCCCCATTGCAAATGCCCTCTCTATCAGCTACGTTGCAGCTGTAAGGGGATGAACCGCCCGCTGCCGGGCCCAACTATCGGTGGCGGAGCCCAAGGAGGGACAGCATGCGCTCATTTTTTTTCGCCGCTGCTCTGCTCACAGCGGCAATCCTGTTCACCCCCTCCGGCAATTGACGGGCCAATCTGCACCAACCCAGCCCTCCTACTCCATCGTTGCTTATCAGGGGCACAACGTGGTCGCGCACCGCGTGCTGCTTAAGTTCAAACCGGGGCCGCAGGCAACCGATCTGGCCCGCGTGAAGTCCAACTGCGAAGCCACCTATTTCGAGCCGCTAGGCGGCGCCGGGTGGTACCGGCTCGATTCGCCCGGCAAAACCGTAACGGAACTGATGGCCACGGCGGCCAGTGACACTGCGGTCGCCCAGGTTACCCCGGACGGAGTGGGCACAGTGGCACGCCGCCTCCCGTTACGGCCGCTGCTTACGTCGCCCGATGACCCGGACTTTCCTCAGCAGTGGGCGCTCGAGAACTCCGGCCAAACCATCAACAGCGTGACAGGCACGCCTGGCGCCGACATCCATGCCGTGGACGCTTGGGGCTACAGCACCGGCAGCGCCGCCATCCAAATAGCCGATCTGGACAGCGGCATTGATTACAGCCACCCCGACTTGGCGGCCAACATGTGGTCGGCGCCGAGTGCCTACACGATCACCGAGGGCGGCGTGCAGTACAACTGCCCGGCCGGTTCGCATGGTTTCAGCGCGGTCGAGGGCAACGAGGGCTGCGCCGGGCAGGAGGCTGACGACCTTGGGCACGGAACAGCGACGGCCGGCATTATGGGCGCAGTCGGTAACAATGAGACGAATGTCACCGGCGTGAACTGGACCTCGTCTCTGATTTCGCTGGTGGTAGTCTCGAATGACCACTGGACCGCATCCGCAGTGGTCACCGCAATTGACGCCGGCATGCAAATGGAGCGGGCGGGAGCGCACATCCGGTTGGGAAACATGAACCTATCCGGAGGCGACGGGAACCCAGCCGTGGCGGACGAAATGCGGCTCAGCGGCTGGCTCTATGCGGCGGCCACCGGCAATGACTGCCTTAGCGGCGCTGAGTATCCAGCCGAGTTTAAGCTCTTCAACGAGATCGCGGTTTCGGCAAGCGACCAGCTGGACGAGCGCGCGGTATGGAACGGTGGTCAGTGCTCCGACGGCGGCGGCGACATCGCCGCACCGGGCAAGAACAACTGGAGCACGGCCAATGGCGGGGGCGAAACGCTGTTTGCCGGCACCTCTTCAGCCACGCCTCACGTCACCGGCGGAGCGGCGCTGCTGATGAGCTACTGCCCGCTGACGCCGCATGCGGTTGCACAGACACTTGAGGGCACCGCAGACCAAATCTCGGCGCTCTCATCCATTGCGACCGACGGCCGACGCCTGGATCTGGGCTCGGCGCTGGCCTCCTGCGCCACGGGGACGCCGGGAACCGGCGAGGCGGACCTGACGGTCTACACCGACCCGTCCGATCCCGACACCGGCAGCGTTTGGGTGACCTTCGACGGCATTAAGACCTCGGTGAACTACAACTCCGCCCGCGACACGACCGACTCGATCGGCCAGGAACTGGCGGACCATATCACCGTCCTGGGCTACGTCACGGCCACCTGTGAGGGCAATGGCGTGATCAGCCTGACCTCCGACGCGGTCGGGCCGTTCACCGGTTACGAGGTTGACAGCGGCGTGGTCGACGACTGCGGTCCGGGCGACGACTGCGGCCGGCCGCCGGACCTTGGCATCACCCTGAACGCCGGAGGAAACTAACATGCGAACCTCATCGCAAGTGCTCGTCCTGCTGCTCGCGTTGACACTGGCCGCCGCGCCGCTAACGGCACAAGCGCTCAAAGCCGCCCCCACCCAGGCCCAGGCCCAAACCTCGCCGACCGCACTGGCGCCACCCGTGGCCACGGCGGGCACATCGGCGCCAACCGCAGTGCATCCGCGAGCACAGGCGGCTGCATCGGCCCGGCCGGAGCACCCGAACCGCTGGATCGTGTGGGCGGCGATCGGCACAGCGGCGACGGTTATTCTGGCGGTGATACTTGCTCGGCACCGCGGCCCCGATCGCTGCGACCACTGTCTCGCCTCCGCTGTGCCGATCGCGGTGGCCCTCCCCGCCAGCTACCTCCCCGCCCGTCGCGCCACCCGCATGGACCCGCCCATCGCCCTGCGCGCGGAGTAGTCGGCCCGACCGCGAACGCAGCACTCGTGTGCACCCTTCGCCGACCGGCGGGCCGAGCAACCCGGGCCGCTCGTCGGCGCTAATTATGCCGCCGGGGACTTGCGCCGGTGATACCGCCGTAGATGCTCGTACTCCTCGCTTTTCGACAGCGGCCTGCCCAGCCGCGCGGCCTCGCGATCGAGATGCGCGCGGAACTCCGCCCGCGCGCGCCGTGCCTGCTCGAGCGCAACCGGCACTCGGGCCCCCGCCCTGTCCAGCGCCGCCGCCTCCGCCCGCCCCGCCTCGGGCTTTGGTTTGCAACCCACCATCGCTTACTGGATCTTACGCCGCCGGCTGCTGGCCATTCATGCGCTGATAGGCGAGCACCGGACCTCCGCGTTTGCTGGCGACGGCAAGAAGCTATCCCGCTGCCCACCGAGAGCCCCTGGGGCAATACGTTTCGCGATTCCCTGTTCGGCGACCGGCGCACGCTGTGGGGCTGGACGCGCTTCGCCATGTTCATTGCCTGGCTAGCCGGCGCATTCGGCATGCTACTGATGAGCGACAGCGGCCAGCCGGCGGCGGAGGCGATCTGCACGATTTTTTGGTTTGGGGGCATCTTCGTCGTGGTCACGCCCTCGCTCGGCAGGCCGTGGCGGTGGGTGATCGCGCTCGGGACCGCCTTCCCGGTCGCCGCCTGCGCGCTCACCGTAGCCTTGCCGTATGCAGTCGAGACCGTGGTGCGTATCTTCGCGGTCGTGGCCGTGCTGGCAATCAAGGCGGCGCTTGTGTCCCACGTGCGCGTGCAGAGGGCGCCGCGCAACCCCGCACCCCCCGTCGGCTAGCCCTCGCCTCACCACCGCGCCTTAACTAGCAACTAGCCACTGTCGTCCGTGAGGACGACCTTGCCGAACTGCTTTTGCTCGGCCAGGTAACGATGCGCGTCGGCGGCCTCGGCCAGCCGGAAGGTGCGGTCCACGACCGGCCGCAGCTTACCCTGGCCGATGAACGCCAGCACCGTGTCCACGTCGGCGCGGCGGCCCATGTAGCTGCCCTTCAACCGCCACTGCTTCGAGAACAGGAAGCGCAGGTCTATTTTGGCGTCGTGGCCGGTGGTCGCGCCGCAGGTCACGAGGGTGCCGTTGGGCGCGAGCGCCCGCAGGCTCTGCTCCCAACTCGCCTGGCCGACGTGCTCGATGACGATGTCCACGCCCTCGGGGGCGAGCTCACGCACCGCGCGCGCCACCGGACGGCTGCGGTCGTAATGGTCAATGGCCGCCTCGGCGCCCAGCTGGCGCGCCAGCTCGAGCTTGCGCTCGCTGCCGGCGGTGGCGATCACGCGTGCGCCCCAGAACTTGGCGATCTGCACCGCCGCGATGCCCACGCCACTCGAGGCCGCCCACACCAGCACCGTCTGCCCGGGCTGAATGTGGGCGCGGCGCACCAGCATGTTCCAGGCCGTCAGAAACACCAGCGGCGCCGAAGCCGCCTGCACGAAATCCAGATTGGCCGGCATGGCGACCAGCGCGCGCCGCGGCACGGCAATGCGCTCGGCGTAGCCGCCGTCGCGCTGGTAGCCGAAAACCTGGTAGTCCCGGCACTCGTTGTCGCGCCCGTCAAGGCAGAAATGGCAGTGGCCGCATCCAATGCCCGGTGCGACGACCACCCGCTCGCCCGTGGACGCGTCTACTCCGGCAATATCACTGCCCAAAATGCGCGGCAGTCCAATCTTCACCCCAGCCATTCCCTGCCGGATGAACAGGTCCAGGTGGTTCAGCGCACACGCGCGGACCTCCACCACCGCCTCGCCTGCTGCGGCGACAGGCTCGGGCACCGTTTCCAGGTGCAGTTGCTCGGGCCCGCCGTGTTCATGCAGTCGTAGTGCCTTCATCACCATCAAGTGTCCGGTTTTGGGATCGGGGTTGCAAGCGCTGGGGCGGGTTCCAGGCTGGTATAATCGGTTTGATGGCTGCTGCTGGCGAGTGCAACCGCAATCTTGAAATCGAAATACCCGCCGGCGAAGTGGAGCGGGAGGCCACGCGCATCGCCCAGGAGTGGCAGAAGCGGGCGCGCATTGCCGGCTTCCGGCCAGGCAAGGCGCCCCTGACCCTGGTGCGCCAGCGCTACAGCGGCAAGATCCGCGAAGAGACCCTGGAAACACTGATTCCGGCGCACCTGCGGGCGGCATTTGAGCGCGAGGGGCTGGAGCCGGTGTCAGAGCCCAAGCTGGACGAGTTGGACTACAAGCCGGGCGCAGCAGTCAAATTCAAGGCCAGCTTCGAGATCCTGCCGCCGTTCGAGCTGGGCGATTACCGCGCCATCCGCGCCGAAAAACCGGCGGTCGAGGTCGCACCCTCCGAAGTGGACAGCGTGCTGAACAACCTTCAACTGCAGCATGCCAAATACGAAGTCAGCCCGGAAACCGAAATGCGCGAAGGCTTGGTGGGGCTGGTGGAGGCGCGGCGGGCGACGGCGGCGGGCGAGGCGGCTGAAGCCGCCCAGGAACTAAAGATTGAGGCAGGCGGGCCGGACACGCTGCCGGAATTCACCGCCGCGCTGATGGGCATGAAACCGGGCGAGGAGCGCGAGTTCGAGGTCCACTACCCGGGCGATTACCCCAACCGCACTTTTGCCGGCACCAGCCAGCGCTATCAGCTTAAGCTCACCGGCATTGAAGCCAAAACCCTGCCGGAATTGAACGACGTCTTCGCGCAGGAGGCCACCGGCGAGTCCGGCCTCGAACCGCTGCGGCAGCGCATCGAGGCCGGTTTGCGGCGCGAGCGCGAGCATGAGGCCCGCCACACCGTCGAAAACGCGGTGCTGGACCAACTGCTGGCCCAGACGCCGGTGGTGGTGCCCGAGTCGCTGGTGGACAAGCAGGTCGAGGTCAAGCTGGAGCGCAACATCCGCAGCCTGGTGGACCAGGGCATTGACCCCCGCAAGCTGAAGCTGGACTGGGTGAAACTGCGCGACCAGCAACAGGAAAGCGCGCGCCGGGAGGTGGCCGCGGCGCTGGTACTGGACAAGATCGCCGCGCGGGAAAACATCGAGGCCTCCGCCGAGGCGGTGGAACATGAAATCCATGTCCTGGCGGGCGAACTCAAGCAAACTCCCGAGAGCGTCCGGGCCCGTTTGACGGATAATGGAGCCTTGGACAGGATCAAGAACAGAATCCGCCAGGGACAGGTCATGGAGATGTTGGCGCAGTCCGCCACCGGCGGCGGGTTCAGCGCGGCGGCGGGCGAGGCGCAGGAGCCCGCAACCCCATGAGCCTGGTACCGATGGTCGTCGAGCAGACGCCGCGGGGCGAGCGCGCCTACGACATTTATTCGCGCCTGCTGCGCGACAACATTATTTTTATTGGCACCCCGATAGACGATTCGGTGGCGAATCTGGTTACGGCGCAGTTGCTGTTCCTGGAAGCCGAGGACCCGGAAAAGGATATTTCGCTGTACATCAACAGTCCCGGCGGCTCGATCACGGCCGGGCTGGCAATCTATGACACCATGCAGTTCATCCGCCCCGATGTCACCACCATCTGCATCGGGCAGGCGGCAAGCATGGCGGCGACGCTGCTGGCGGCGGGGGCGAAAGGCAAGCGCTTTGCGCTGCCCACCTCGCGGGTGCTGATCCACCAACCCTCGATGGGCGGCCTCAGCGGCCAAGCCACCGACATTGACATCCATGCCAGGGAAATTCTAAGACTGCGGGCGACCACCAACGAGATCCTGGCCAAACACAGCGGCCAGGACATCAGCCGGATCGAGAAGGATGTGGAGCGCGATTTCATCATGACCGCGCCACAGGCTAAGGATTATGGGATCGTGGACGATATCATTTACAAGCACAAGTAGCCGGGGCGGAGCGGCGCCGGCAAATGCGGCCTCGCGATCGGAGCAGATGTGAAACCACGAAACGGCACCCAGGATTCGCTGCGCTGCTCGTTCTGCCACAAGAGCCAGGACACGGTGGCCAAGCTCATCAGCAGCCCGAGCGAGTACCCGCGCGCCTATATATGCGACGAGTGCGTGGCGGTGTGCAACTCGATTCTGGAGGACGACCGGGCCGAACCGCAGACGCGGGCAGTGCAGTCGCTCCCCAAGCCCCACGAGGTCAAGGCTTTCCTGGACGAGTACGTGATCGGCCAGGACTCGACCAAGAAACGCCTGGCGGTGGCCGTCTACAACCACTACAAGCGGCTGCACATGAACCGCACCCGCACCACCAGCGAGGTGGAACTGCAGAAGGCCAACATCCTGCTGATCGGGCCCACCGGCACCGGCAAGACGCTGCTGGCGCAGACGCTGGCCAAGGTGCTGGACGTGCCCTTCGCCATTGCCGACGCCACCACCCTCACCGAAGCCGGCTACGTCGGCGAGGACGTGGAAAACATCATCCTGAAACTGCTGCAGGCGGCCGAGGGCGATGTGGCCCGGGCGCAGCACGGCATCATCTACATTGACGAGATCGATAAAATCAGCCGCCGCGACGAAAACCCCTCCATCACGCGCGATGTCAGCGGCGAGGGCGTGCAGCAGGCGCTGTTGAAAATTCTCGAGGGCACCGTCGCCCACGTGCCCCCGCAGGGGGGGCGCAAGCATCCCCATCAGGAGTTCACCCCGGTGGACACGAGCAACATCCTGTTCATCTGCGGCGGCGCCTTCGTGGGCCTGGAGAAAATCATCGGGCGCCGCGTGGGCAAACGCGCCATGGGCTTCCGCGCCGAGGGGGACGAGGCCCAGCGGGCGGGTGCGGACGTGGAGCTGAAGCAACTCCGGCGGCGCGACACCCAACTGCTGGCGCAGGTGCAGCCCGGCGACCTGATCAAGTTCGGCCTCATCCCCGAGTTCGTGGGGCGGCTGCCGGTGATCGGGGTGCTGGACGACCTCGACCAGGCGGCGCTGATCCAGATTCTGACCAAACCGCGCAACGCGCTGATACGCCAGTACCAGAAGCTGTTCGAGTTTGAAAACGTCAAACTGCGCTTCGACGACTCGGCGCTGGAAGAAGTGGCGCAGGAGGCGCTGGTGCGCAAGGTGGGCGCGCGCGGACTGCGGATGATCCTGGAGGAGCTGATGCTCGACCTCATGTACCACCTGCCAACGCAGAAGCGCATCCGCGAGTTTTTGGTGACCAAAGAGATGGTGCAAAAGCGCGAAGCGCCCATGCCAACGCTGGAAAAAGCCGGGTAGCCAGCCGCCGGACACAGCCACCCGATATCCGCCACCAGTACGTTCAGGGTTTCCATGCCACGCGAGAAAACCACCCCCGAAAACCGCCGGCTGCCCCTGCTGCCGATCCGCGAAATCGTCATCTTTCCGCACCAGATGACCCCGTTCGTCGTTGGCCGCCAGACCTCGGTCCGCGCCCTGGAGGCGGCCCTGGCCGAGGACAAGAAGATCTTCCTCGCCACCCAGCATGACGCCAGCGTGGACGAGCCTACCGCCAGCCAGATTCACGCCGTGGGCACGGTGGCCAACATCGTGCAGAGCGTGCGCCTGGCCGACGGCAACGTGCGCGTGCTGGTGGAGGGCCTGGAGCGGGCCCAGATCGTCGCCGTGGACGAAAGCGAGGGCTTCTTCCGCGCCCAACTGAAGCTGCAGCCGGCGCGCGCCCAAGTGCTCACCCCGCAGCTCGAGCAGTTGATGCAGAAGGTGGCCGGACAGTTCGAGCACTACGTCAAGCAGAACCAGTCGCTCAACTACGAAGCCATGCTGAACGCCGTGCGCAGCGACGACGCCGTGCAGATGAGCGACACCATGGCGGCCCATCTCACGCTGACGGTGGCCGACAAGCAGGCGCTGCTGGAGCAGTTCGACCCGGTCGAGCGGCTGCTGCGGCTGGGCGAGCTGCTGGAGATGGAGATCGAAAAGCTGGCGATGGACCGCGCCATCCAGGGCCGGGTGAAGCGCCAGATGGAAAAGGCGCAGCGCGAGTACTACCTGAGCGAGAAGATCAAGGCCATCCAGAAGGAGCTGGGCCGCGGCGAGAAGAGCGAGTTCGACGAGCTGAAGAAGAAGATTGACGCCGCCGGCATGCCCAAGCCGGTGAAGGAGAAGGCGGTGCAGGAACTGAAGCGGCTGGAGTTGATGCCGCCGATGTCGGCCGAATCCACCGTCTCGCGCAATTACCTCGACTGGATGATCGCCGTGCCCTGGAAAAAGCGCTCGCACGAGATTCGCAACATCGGGCGGGCGGAAAAGATCCTGAACCAGGACCACTACGGGCTGGAGAAAATCAAGGAGCGCATCCTGGAGTTTCTGGCGGTGCGGCTGCTGGTGAAAAACCCGAAGGGTTCGATCCTGTGCTTCGTGGGGCCGCCGGGGGTGGGCAAGACCTCGCTGGGGATGTCCATCGCCCGCGCCACCGGGCGCAAGTTCGTCCGGCTCTCGCTCGGCGGCGTGCGCGACGAGGCCGAAATCCGCGGACACCGCCGCACCTACATCGGCGCGCTGCCGGGCCAGATTCTGCAGATGATGAAGAAGGCCGGCACCGTGAACCCGGTGTTCCTGCTGGACGAGGTGGACAAGATGAGCGTGGATTTCCGGGGCGACCCCTCGGCCGCGCTGCTCGAGGTGCTGGACCCGGAGCAGAACTCCGCCTTCAACGACCATTACCTCGACATGGACTACGACCTCTCGCAGGTGATGTTCATCACCACCGCCAACGTGCTGCACACCATTCCGCAGGCGCTCCAGGACCGCATGGAGGTCATCCGCCTGGCGGGCTACACGGAGCCGGAAAAAGCCGAGATCGCGCGCCGGTTCCTGATCCCCAAGCAGCTCGCCGCCACCGGGCTCACCGGCAAAAACCTGGAGTTCGGTGCTTCCGGGTTGGACACCGTGATCCGGGGCTACACGCGCGAGGCCGGCGTACGCGGGCTCGAGCGCGAAATCGGCAACGTCTGCCGCAAGGTGGCGCGCCGGGTGGTGAAGGAAGGCAAGAAGGTCACGGCCAGCGTCAGCGCCGACAATGTGGGCGAGTATCTGGGCATACTGAAATTCCGCGATGTCCGCAATGAGGAAAAAAACGAGGTGGGCCTCGCCACCGGCTTGGCCTGGACCGAGGTCGGCGGCCAGATGCTGTCCACCGAGGTCACGCTGATGGACGGCAAGGGCAAGCTCATGCTCACCGGCAAACTGGGCGACGTGATGCAGGAATCGGCCCAGGCGGCGATGAGCTACATCCGCAGCCGCGCCCATTTGCTGGGGCTGCCGCGCGATTTCTACCGCAACCTCGACATCCACATTCACGTGCCCGAGGGCGCCATTCCCAAAGACGGCCCCTCGGCCGGCATCACCATGGCCACCGCCATCACCAGCGCCCTCACCCGCATCCCGGTGCGCAGCGACGTGGCCATGACCGGCGAGATCACGCTGCGCGGCAAGGTGCTGCCCATCGGCGGGGTGAAAGAAAAGCTGATGGCGGCCCACCGCAACGGCATCAACCACATCATCCTGCCGCGCGACAACGAGAAGGACCTGGCCGACCTGCCCGAGGACATCCGCTCGCTGCTGAGCATCCATCCGGTCGAGACCATGGACCAGGTGCTCGAAACCGCGCTCGAGTATCCCATCCCGAAGCTCGCCGCCGAGGGCACGCTGCCGGCCGCGGTGGGCGAAACCGGCGCCGAGCCGCTGCATCAGTAGCGTGAGCGTGCCGGCGTTCCGGCTGGCCTTCGTGCAGAGCTGCACGGACGCGGCCACGCTGCCCCGGGACCAAGTGCCGGAAGTCGCGCTCACGGGCCGCTCCAACGTCGGCAAATCCAGCCTGCTCAACTCCCTCGCCGGCGTACGCCAACTGGCGCGCGTCAGCCGCACCCCCGGCCGCACCCGCATGATCAACCTGTTCGCGCTCGAGGGCGGCAAGCTGCGCCTGCTCGACCTGCCCGGCTATGGCTACGCCCGTATGGCACGCAGCGAGCGCGCCGGCTGGGACCGGATGCTGGCGCCGCTGTTCGACGGGCGCCCGAACCTGCGTCTGGCGCTGCTGCTGGCCGATGCCCGGCTCGAGCCCCAGCCGCTGGACCTCGAAATGGCCGAGTGGCTCCGCTCCCAGGGCTGCGCGTTCGAGTTGATCGCCACCAAGTGGGACCGCCTCAGCGGCAACCAGCGCGCCGTCGCGCGGCGCCGTTTCGAGGAAGCTTTCGGCGCCACCGCGCTCGGGTACTCCTCGGTCACCCACGAGGGCCGCGACGCCCTGCGCCGCCGCCTGCTGGGAGCCGCGGCGACATCGCTCTAGTCACCGGTTTCTCACGCTGATCCCCGTGCGAAGCTGCCGTAGTGGGCCGTGAGCGGCAGGGCGCGGGCCGGCGGCCCGCGCGCCGGTCGGGCGACCGACCCCACGCGGTGTGGGGCTGGGTGCGAGCGTCACAGCGGAGCGTGGCTCGCGGGCCGGCCGGCGGCCGCCCCCTCCGATTACGAGCCGCCACGTTTGAGTCTCCACGGGCGGGACGCACCCGGATGGATGAAACTTCAGGTTCAAAGAGCCGGAGTTTCTGAATTGCCGGGCGCGGTGCCGGGCGCGGCTATGCCGTCCCCGCACTGGGGGCTGCGCCGCTTCGCTTGCCGGAAAAGCGTGAAAGCGCGCCAGTGGCACTTTCACCCCTTCGGACTTTCGCGGCGACTTTGCCCGAAGTGCAAACGGCTCGGCTCCCGCGGGGGAAATATGGGCTAGCCGCAGAAATTGCGGACACCTCTGCTATGCTGGCAGCGGCATTATGGCTCCAGCCGACGGCAGCATTGGCAACGTGGTGCCCAACACGGAGCTGGTGCGGATGGCGATGTCGTATGCGCGCAGCCGGGTGCTGGGCGCGGCGGCCGGCCTCGGTGTCGCCGACGCGCTCGGGGATGGCGAGGCCGACGTCGAAGTCCTGGCCGCCGCCTGCGCGGCCGATGCCGACGCCCTCTACCGGCTGCTACGCGCCCTGGCCAGCCTTGGCATCACCGAGGAAACGGCGCCGCACCGGTTCCGGCTCACGGCGATGGGCCGGCCGCTGCGGCGGGACGCGCCGAATTCGGCTTGGCCCGCGGTGACGTTCTGGGCGGATCTGCTCGCCGATGAATGGCGCCTGCTGACCGACTGCGTGCGCACCGGCCGGCCGGCCTCGCAGCTACGCGCACCCGGCGCCTCCTCCCGCTGGGCCGACCTGCCGGGCGCGGACGCGATTTTTCGGGCCGTGATGGGCGCCGCGCCGGCGTCTGATTACGCTCCCATCGCGGCGGCCTGGGATTTTTCCCGCGCCAGCGTGGTCGCCGACTTAGGCGGCGGCGGTGGAGCGCTGCTGCTTGCCGTCCTCGAGCGTCACCCCCACCTGCGCGGAATGCTGGTGGATCGCGAGGTCAGCCTGGAGGCGGCCCGGCCGCGCTTTGCGCCGGAACCGCTCGCCTCCCGCTGTCGCCTGGTGACGGCCGACCTGAGCCAGTCGGTTCCGGCGGGCGCCGACGTGCTCATGCTCAAACAGGTGCTGCACGGCTATCGCGACCCGGAGGCGGTCGGCATCCTCCGCAACTGCCGCGCGGCGCTGCCGGAGCACGGCCGCGTGCTGGTGATCGAATTCATCCTGCCGCCGCTCGTTTCCCACGCCGATCCGGACCTGGAACTCCGCTTGATGAGCGACATCAACATGCTGGCGGTGACCGGAGGCCGGGAGCGCAACGAGCAGGATTGGAGCCGGCTGCTGGCGGCCGCGGACTTCCAGTTGGTTGCCGTTCATCCAGTCGGGAGTGAAGTCGGGATCGTCGAAGGGCGCCCGGTTTCGGCGTTGGGGCGTTGATTCCCGCATCGCGGCGCCAGCGGACGGCGGTATGCTTTTCCCATGCCTGCCGTCATTGACGTCCACAACCATTACTATCCGCCGGCCTACCTTCAGGCGCTCGAGTCCGGCGCCAGCGCCATCACCATCAGCCACGGCGCCGACGGCAACCCGCGGCTGCACTACCCGGGCGACTACAATATCGCCGTGCCCGGGCAGCGCGACCTCGCCATCCGCGCTGCCATGCTCGACGAGACCGGCATCACCGCCCAGGTCTACTCCATGACCACGCCTGGCGTGCACGTCGAAACCCCGGCCACGGCGGCGCGGCTGGCGGCGCTGGTGAATGACGCCTATGCCGCGGGCATCGCCCGCTACCCGGGCCGCTTTGGCGCCCTGGCCACGCTCCCGCTCAACGATCCCGCCGCCAGCGTCCGCGAGTTGGACCGCGCCTGCCGCCAGCTCGGGCTGCCGGGCGCGATGCTGTTCAGCAACGTCAATGGCGTCGCCCTCGCCGACGAGCGCTTCTGGCCGCTTTATGAGCTCGCCAACGAGATCGGCGCCGTGCTGCACATCCACCCCACCAACCCGGTGAACGTCAGCGCCATGCAGGATTTGTGGCTCATGCCGCTGGTCGGGTTCTTGTTCGACACCACGCTCGCCGCCGCCCACCTGGTGTTGCGCGGCATCCCGGCCGCCTACCCCAACATCCGGTGGGTGCTGGGCCACCTCGGCGGCGCCATCCCCTACATGGCCGAGCGGCTCGACCGCGGCTGGCGGGCGTTCCCGGAGTGCCGCGAGCACTGCGCCCAACCGCCCAGCCATTATCTAAAGCAGTTTTACTTCGACACGGTCAACTTTGACCCGCAGGCGCTGATGCTGGCGGTCGCGTTCGCCGGCGCCGACCACATCCTCGCCGGCAGCGATTACGCCCACCAGATCGGCAGCCCCCGCCTCATGCTCGACACGCTCCGCGCCCTGCCGCTGACTGCCGCCCAGCGCGACCAGATCCTCGGGGGCAACGCCGAGCGCGTGTACGGCGTAAAAGCCAGCGCCGCGGCTTAAACCGTCCAGTCCTCGGTGCGGAGTCCTGGCACTCGCGCAAAGGCGCGGTCGCTCGTGACCAGCACCGCATTCAGCGCCAGCGCATGCGCGGCAATCAGGGTATCAATATCGTCCAGCGGGGTTCTGTCGAGCTCCAATTGGGCGCGAAGCGGACCACAAATGTGCGCCGCAGCCCGATCCCAGTCGACAACCTCCACCTGGAACAGGAACGCTTCCACGGCCGCCCTCAAACCCGGGCTGGCCACGCGGCGCGTAGCCCCGTACAGCAGTTCCGCCTCCGTAATCACAGAAACCGCCATGCGCAGTTGTGGTCTCTGGGCCATCCGTTCCGCCACCCGGGGCGGGCGACCGCGCATTGCATACGACACGGTATTGGTATCCAGCAGGTGCATGCTAGGCGAACGGGTCGTGCCGCTGCCTGCGCGGGAACCGCGGCGGCGGTAAGGCGTCGTCGGGGATGTTCAGCGACTTGGTCCAGGTGAAAAAGGCTTCCCAGTCCTGCTTGCTGCGGCGTTTGGGCTGGGAGAGGATGACCTCGCCGGTGGCCTCGTCGCGGCGGACGTAGACCTCTGTGCCCTCAAAGCGGAACTCCGCCGGCAGCCGCACCGCCTGGCTGCGCCCGTTCTTGAACAACTTGGCGGTCTTGACCATGGTATATACCAGTCTAGCATCGGCGTGCTACGCTGGCGGCATGCTTCGCCGTCTGCTGCCCGTGCTCGCCGCCGCCGCGCTTGCCGCCGTGGCCCAGGTTAACCCTGCCTTATTCGCCGGCCTGCACTGGCGCAACATCGGGCCGATGCGCGCCGGGCGCGTCGCCGCCGTGGCCGGCGTCGTCGGACAGCCAGGCAAGTTCTACATCGGGCTGCCCGGCGGCGGGGTGTGGGAGACCGACGACGCCGGCGTCACCTGGCGGCCCATCTTCGACAGTGTCAAGGCGGTGGACTCGATCGGCTCGCTGGCCATCGCGCGCTCGAACCCGCAGGTCATCTACGCCGGCACCGGCGACCTGATCACCGGCCTTGCCCTCAACGAGGGCAACGGCATGTACAAATCCACCGACGGCGGCCAGAGTTGGGAGCAGTCCGGCCTCGAGCACACCCACCGCATCGCGCGCATCCTGGTGGACCCGCACAACCCCGACCTGGTGCTCGCCGCCACCCAGGGCGACTACCACTTCAAATCGCCCGACCGCGGCATCTATCGCTCGACCGATGGCGGCGCGACCTGGACCAAAGTGCTCTACCGCGACGACATGACCGGCGCCCGCGATATGGATGCCGCCTTTGACGACCCCAGCGAAGTCTTCGCCACCACCTACCTGCATTACAATCCCAACCCCGGCCTGCACACCCGTTACGAAAACGGCACCGCACTCTACAAGTCCACCGACGAGGGCGCCACCTGGACGGAAATCTCCGGCCATGGCCTGCCCACGCTCTCTGGCCGCATCGGGGTCGCCGTGGCGCCCAACACGCAGGGCAGGCGCGTATTCCTGATCGGCGGCTTCGGCCTCTACCGCTCCGACGACGGCGGAGCGACCTGGGCCCGCGCCACCCGCGACCGCCGCATCACCGGCAGCGACTACATCTGCGGCGTCTACGTGGACACCGCCAACCCCGACATCGTCTACACGATGCAAACCTCGATGTACCGCTCAACCGACGGCGGCCACACCTTCGCCAGCTTCAAGGGCGCCCCCGGCGGCGACGATTACCACGAGATGTGGATTGACCCTACCAACGCCAATCGCATGATTCTCGGCGTGGACCAAGGCGCCGCCGTCTCGCTCGACCACGGCCGCAGTTGGAGCCCCTGGTACAACCAGAGCACCGCGCAGGTCTACCGCATCGCCACCGACAACCGCTTCCCCTACTGGGTCTATGCCACGCAGCAGGACACCGGCGCGGTCGCCGTGGCCAGCCGCGGTGACCTGGGCGAGGTGACGCCCTTCGACTGGTACCCGATGCCGGCGGGCGAGGCGGGCTCGGTCGCCCCCGATCCGCTCAACCCCAATGTGATTTATGTCGGCGGCCTGGAGTCCATGCTGGTGAAGGTGGTGCGGCCGCTGTGGACCTACCAGGACGTTTCGCCCGGTGGCAACGGCAAAACCTACCGCCAGTTCACCAACCCGCCGATCGCGTTTCTGCCGCAGGATGCCCACGTGATGTTGCTGGGATCGCAATACGTCTCGATGACGCGCGACGGCGGCCAGCACTGGCGCGACATCAGCCCCGACCTCTCCGCCCACAACGGCCAGCCTCCGGTGGCGCCCGCCTACGGCCGTCCGACGCCGGCGCTGACCTCGCTTGAACCCTCGCCCGCCGCCCGCGGCGAAATCTGGGCCGGCACCAACACCGGCCTGGTCTGGCTGACGCGCAACGCCTTCGCCTCCGGCGGCGCGCAGTGGACCGAAGTCACGCCGCCGGGCGCGCCTCCGAGCGCCGAGTTCAACTTCGTCGTCCCCAGCCACACGCGGGCGGGCGAGGCCTACGCCGAAATGGACAACCGCAACGTCGGCGACTACGCCCCCCATATCTTCCGCACCCGCGACTACGGCGCCCACTGGACGGCGATCGTCAACGGTCTGCCCACCGATCGTCCCGAGGGCAGCTTCGTGCGCGTGGTGCGCGAGGACCCGGAAACGCCGGGGCTGCTCTATTGCGGCACCGAAAACACCGTCTACGTCTCGTTTGACGACGGCGACCACTGGCAGTCGCTGCGCCAGAACCTGCCGACCACCTCCATCCGCGACCTCGTCGTGCACGGCGACGACCTCGTCATCGGCACCTACGGCCGCGGTTTCTGGATTCTCGACGGCGGCCTCACGCCGTTGCGCCAATTGGTCCATGGCGGCGGCACGGCCGTGGCCTCCGAGGCCGCGCATCTGTTCGCGCCCGGCCGCGCCGTGCGCGTCCACCGCGACCTCAACGCCGATACGCCCTTTCCCCCCGAAGTCCCGCACGCGGCCAACCCACCCGCCGGCGCCATCCTGTTCTACTGGCTGCAGCAGCCCGCCACCGGCCCGGTCACCATCACCATCCACGACGCCCAGGGCCGGCTCGTCCGCACGCTTACGAGTGTGCCCGATCCGGCGCTGGTGGCCTTGGAGCGCGAGCCGCTCACCGTGCCCGACTACTGGAAGCAGCCGCTGCAGCCGCTCGCCACTGAGGCCGGCATGCATCTTGCCGTTTGGGATCTGCGCTATCCCAGCCCCGCCGGCGCCGCACTCAATTTGCCCATGACCGCCATCGCGCACGGCACGCCCCCAACGCCGCAAGGCCCGCTCGTGCTCCCCGGCGTCTACACCGTGACCTTAACGGCCGATGGCCACAGCAGCGCGCAGAAGCTGACCGTCATCAACGACCCCCGCCACGGCTCGACGCCCGCGGTGCTGGCCGCGCTGCGTGCCACGCATGCGACCGAAATGACGCTGCTCGATGGCGTCCAGAAGGCCTACACCGCCGCCCAGCAGGCCGCCGCCGCACGCGGTTCCCTGCCCCCAGGCGCGCCGCTCACGGCCCAGGTTACCGCCGCTGCCGGCGGCGGCCGCGGCGGCTTCGGCGGGCGCGGAGCGCGCGGCGGACGCGGCGGCACCGCGGTGCCGCCCCTGGCGATCGGCGATTACACCGTCGCGCTCGAGGTTGCCGGACAGCGGCTGAGCAAGACCGGAAGCGTGCGCGCCCGCATCGGGCAGTAGGCTATATGCGGCTAGCATGGGCTCTGTTAACGGCGCTGGTTCTTGCTCCCGCGGGCGCTTCGTCGACTGGCGCGGGACCCCGCGCGGCGCAGCGGCTACCGGCGTTTGATGCGGTCAGCGTGAAGCCGTTCGTGCCCACCGGCCCTTGGCACCGCCTTCCCCAGCTCGATCCGCAGCGGCTGTACCTCGAGGGTGCGACCCCG
>JBOGKJ010000279.1:0-7805 GCA_050745565.1 Terriglobales bacterium
CCGCCGGCAGCCCGCCGACATTGTGATGGCTCTTGATCACCGCCGCCGGCCCGCGCACCGAAACCGACTCGATCACATCCGGGTAGAGCGTGCCCTGCACCAGGAAATCCGCCCGCCAGCGTTCGGCTTCCGGCTCAAACACCTCGATAAACACCCGCCCGATGGTCTTGCGTTTCTGTTCCGGCTCGCTCACGCCCGCCAATGCGTCCAGAAACCGGCGACTGGCGTCCACGGCCGCCAGATTCAGCCCCAGGCCGTCATGCAGCGCCTGCTGCACCTGCTCGAACTCCCCCCGGCGCAGCAGCCCATTGTTGACGAACACGCACTGCAGCCGGTCGCCGATGGCGCGGTCCACCAGCGCCGCCGCCACGCTGGAGTCGACCCCGCCACTGATGCCGCATATCGCTCTTCCCTCCCCCACCTGCGCCCGTATCCGCTCCACTTGCTCGCCGATGAACGCCTGCGGGCTCCAGTCCCGCGCCGCCCCGCACAGGTCCAGGAAGTTGCCCAGGATGGCGGTCCCATGCTCGGTGTGCCGCACCTCGGGGTGAAATTGCACCCCCCACATGCCACGCTCCGGGTTGGCCACCGCCGCCAGCGCCGAGGGGCTGGAGGCGATCGCCTGGAATCCCGCCGGCAGTTTCTGCACCGCGTCGCCATGCGACATCCAAACCCGCTCCTCGGCCGCCAGCCCCCGGAACAGCCCGTTCGTGGTCTCCACCCGGATGGTTGCCGGGCCAAACTCGCGCCGGTCCGCGTTTTCCACCGTGCCGCCGAGCGCGTCCGCCATCAATTGCAGCCCGTAGCAGATGCCCAGCACCGGAATGCCCGCGCTCCAGATCTCAGGCGCGCATCGCGGCGCATCGGCGTCGTACACCGACGCTGGGCCGCCGGACAAAATAATCCCCGCCGGATGCAGGGCGGCAATCTCCGCCCACGGCGCCGTGCATGGCGCCAGCACGCTGTACACCCCCAGCTCGCGCACGCGGCGGGCGATCAGTTGCGCATATTGCGCGCCGAAATCAATGACGACGATGGTGGCGTGGGGCATGGTTAGAGTACAAAATTGATCAGCCGCCCCGGCACCGTGATCACCTGCCGCGGCGGCTTGCCGTCGAGCAGCGGCGCGACCCGCTCGTGCGCCCGCGCGGCGGTTTCCATTTCGGCCGCCTCCACCGCCGCGGGCAGTTTCAGCCGCGCCCGCAGCTTGCCGTTGACCTGCACTATGATCTCCACCGTCTCCTCCTCCGCCAGCGCCGTGTCGTACTCCGGCCACGCCGCCAGCGCCACCGCGCCTGCGTAGCCCAGCCGCTGCCACAGCTCCTGCGTCAGAAACGGCGCAAATGGCTGCAGCATCAGCAACAGCAGCCGCACCGTCTCCGCCCGCGCCGCCTCGCTCACGCTCCCCTCGCTGGCCTGCAGCGCGTTCACCAGCTCCATCAACGCCGCGATGGACGTATTGAAATGCCAGCGGCCGGCGAAGTCCTGGCTGATGCGCCGCAGCGTCTGGTGCACTTTGCGCCGCAGCGCCGCATCGGCGCTTCCCGCCGTGTGTGCCGCCCCGCCGCCCGGCCCGGCGCTCGCCAGCCGCCACACCCGCGCCAGGAAACGGTGAATGCCTTCCACCCCCTGGTCCTGCCAGTCAAAGTCCTTCTCCGGTGGCGCGGCAAACAGCACGTACATGCGGGTGGCGTCGGCGCCGTAGCGTTCGATCAACGCCGCCGGGTCCACCACGTTGCCCTTCGACTTCGACATCTTGGCCCCGTGCCGCGTGATCATGCCCTGGGTGAACAGCCGCGCGATGGGTTCATCCACCGCCGCCAACCCCAGGTCGCGCAGCACCTTGGTGAAAAAACGGCTGTAGATCAGGTGCAGGATCGCGTGTTCGATGCCGCCAATGTACTGCCCCACCGGCAGCCAGCGGGCGGCCTCGGCGCGATCAAAGGGCGCGGCCGTATCCTGCGGGCTGATGTAGCGGTAAAAGTACCAGGACGAGTCCACAAACGTGTCCATGGTGTCGGTCTCGCGCCGCGCTTCCCCGCCGCAGCGCGGACACCGCGTCCGCTTGAAATTCTCGTCGGCTGCCAGCGGAGACTGCCCCTCGCCGGTCAACTCCACGTTTTCCGGCAGCAGCACCGGCAGTTCCGCCTCCGGCACCGGCACGCAACCGCACGCGGCGCAGTGCACCACCGGAATCGGCGTCCCCCAATAACGCTGGCGCGATATCCCCCAGTCCTGCAATCGGTAGCTGACCTTGGCCGTGCCCCAGCCCTGCTGTTCCGCTTCGGCCAGCATCGCCTTCAGCGCCTCGCGGTTCTCCCTGCCGCTATAGCGTCCGGAATCGATCAGAGTCCCGTCGGCCTCGAGCGCCCCGGTCAGCCGCTCCGGCACGCCCTCGGCCGGACGCACCACCGGCCGGATCGGCAGGCCGTACTTGCTGCAAAACTCGAAATCGCGCTGGTCGTGCGCCGGCACCGCCATCACCGCCCCGGTGCCGTAGCCCATCAGCACGAAGTTCGCCACCCATACCGCAAGCTTCTCCCCGCTCAACGGATTGATCGCCCACTGTCCGGTCGCAAATCCCTCTTTCTCCGGTTCCTCGCCCGGCTCCAGTTGCGCCTGCCGGTTGCGCAGCGCCCGCGCCCGCGCCATCGCCTCCTCGCCGATCAGCTTGGGCAACAGCGGATGCTCCGGCGCCAGCAGGATCGCGCTGGCCCCATAAATCGTGTCCAGCCGGGTGGTGAACACCCGGATCGGTTCCAGGCCGGGCAGCGCAAAGGCCAGTTCCGCCCCCTCGCTCCGCCCGATCCAGTTGCGCTGCATCGTCCGCACGCGCTCCGGCCATCCCGGCAGCCGGTCGAGATCGGCGAGCAGCTCCTCCGCGTAGGCGGTGATGCGGAAATACCACTGTTCCAGCTCGCGCTGTTCGACCGCGGTATCCTCATGCCGCCAGCACACGCCCCCGGACGCCTGCTCATTCGCCAATACGGTGCCGCACTTCGGACACCAGTTCACCAGCCCCTTTTTCCGGTACGCCAACCCCCGCTCCAAAAACTTCAAAAACAGCCACTGGTTCCAGCGGTAATACTCCGGCAGGCAGGTCGTCACCTCGCGCGTCCAGTCGTAGCTGAACCCGAAGCGCTGATCCTGCTGCTTCATGTGGGCGATGTTGCCCAGCGTCCAGGATCGCGGATGGGTGCGGTTGGCGATGGCGGCATTTTCCGCCGGCAGCCCGAACGCATCCCAGCCCATCGGGTGCAGCACGTTGCGGCCCCGCATCCACAAATGCCGCGCCAGCGCGTCGCCAATGGCGTAGTTGCGCACATGTCCCATGTGCAGCGCGCCGCTGGGATAGGGCAGCATCTCCAGCACGTAGTAGCGCTCGCCCGCGGGGTTGGCCTCCGCCAGCGGGTTGGCCTCGGCCCAGCGCGCCGCCCAGGCGGGCTCGAATCGGGAGGGATCGTAGCCGGTCTCGTCCATGAATCTTCTATTGTGCCTTGGTTGGCGCAGGCCCCAGCACGGCTTTGCCGCGCGTCCGGTTTTGTCCCGCCGCCCGCCGCAATGCCGCCAGGTCGGCCGCCTGCCCGGCCGGAGGCGTCTCCACGATGAACGCCCGCCCCGCCCAGCGCCGGTCTCGCAACATCCGCCGGAACGTGACCACCCCCAACTGCCCCGCCCCCACGTGCGCGTGCCGGTCCAGGTGGCTTCCCCGCCCCGCCTTGGCGTCGTTGGCGTGTACCACGCGCACCCGCTTCAGCCCCACCGTCGCCTGCAGTTCGCGCATGGCCGCGGCATAGCCTTTCGCGCTGACCAGGTCATAGCCCGACACCCAGGCATGGCAGGTGTCCAGGCAGGCGCCCACCGGCAGCCCCGCCAACCCCTCGATCAGCTCCGCCAGCCTGCCAAAGGTCCCTCCCAACCGCGTTTCCCCGCCTGCCATGTTCTCCAGCAGCAGTTCGAGCCCGCCCCAGTGAAACCCCGCGCTGGCTTCGCGCACGCTCGCCACCAGCCGCCCGCTATCGCCGCTGCCGGGGTGCAGCACCAGATAATCGGCTCCCACCGCCGCCGCGCGTTCCAACTCTGCCCGGAACGCCGCCAGCGACCGCCGGTGAAACTCCGGGTTGTCCCCCGCCAGATTAATCAGGTAGTTGGCATGCACCACCAGCGGCCGCAGCCCCAATTCCCGCCGCCGCCGCCCCAGCGCCTCCGCCTGCGGCGCCAGTTGGGGCGCCCGCCACTGCCGCGGGCTGGCGGTAAACACCTGCAGCGTCTGGCAGCCCAGCGCCTGCGCCCGCTCCAGCGCCTCCGCCACCCCGCCCGCGCTCGACACATGGCTCCCAATCCTCACTGCCATCCTCCTAGCCTAACCATTGCGCCCCCAAAACCAATCCCCAATAACCGTAAACTAATGCAATGAGGGTCGGCATCCTGACCGGCGGCGGCGACTGCCCCGGCCTGAACGCGGTCATTCGCGCCGTGGTCCGCAAAGGAGCCATGTTCTACGGCGATTCGGTGGTCGGGTTCCTCGAGGGCTGGCGCGGGGTGGTGGAAAACCGCGCGATGGAGCTCGACCTCGACGCCATCGCCGGCATCATCCACCGCGGCGGCACCATCCTCCGCACCTCCCGCACCAACCCTGCCCGCGATCCCGACGGTCTCGAAAAACTGCGCCGCACGTTTGCGGCCCAGCGCCTGGGCGCGCTCGTCGTCGTTGGCGGCGATGACACCCTCGGCGTGGCGCACTGGATCGCCGATCAGGGTCTGCCCGTGGTCGGGGTGCCCAAAACCATTGACAACGATTTGTCCGGCACCGACATGTGCTTCGGCTTCGACACCGCTGTCGGCATCGCCACCGAGGCCATTGACCGCCTGCACAGCACCGCCGAGGCCCACAACCGCGTCATGGTGGTCGAGGTGATGGGCCGCGAAGCCGGCTGGATCGCCGTCTATGCCGGCGTCGCCGGCGGCGCCGACGTAGTGCTCATTCCCGAACGCCCCTTCGACCTGCACGAAGTCTGCGAGCTGCTCAAACGCCGCCACGCCCGCGGCAAGTTCTTCAGCATCGTTGTCGTGGCCGAAGGCGCCCACTGGAACGAAGCCCCCGCCCCAGAACTCTCGCCGGCGCCGCCGGCGGTTGAAGCCAGCGCCCAACACGCTCATGGAAGGGAGGGAGCGGGGCAAGGGGCCCTCGCGCCCTCCCTTCCAGCGATAAGCGGGACGCGCGGCAAAGCCGCGCAGGGGCCCGCACCCAAGAAGGACGAGTTTGGCCACGTCCGGCTCGGGGGTGTAAGTAATCAGCTCGCCGAGCAGATCGAGGCCCACACCGGCTACGAAACCCGCGTGGTGATTCTCGGCCACACCCAGCGCGGCGGCTCCCCCACCGCCTTCGATCGCATGCTCGCCACCCGTTATGGCATCGCCGCCATCGACATGGTCCATCGCGGCGAGTTCGGCCGCATGGCCGCGCTGCGCGGTCAGGACATGGCGAGCGTCCCACTGACCGAGGCCCTCAGCCGCAACCGCAAGGTCGGAGATGATCTCTATGAGCTGGCGTCGGTCTTTTTCGGTTAGTCGCCGCTCGAGGGGCGCTCAAGCCGACCGCGCCGAGCCCGGCGACCGCGCCAGCCGACGCCTGGAGCAGACGCGCTCTCCTCTCCCGCGAGGGCCGGCGCAGGGCATTGGCGTCCCCGCGCCGGCCGGAGCAGGCGAAAGCGGGTGGCTCGGCGCAGCCGAGCCAGGCCCCGCGCCCATTAATGCCCGTCGGTATTTTTCGGCTAACCGCATCGTCGGCATTGCCGTTGCGCTGCTGGCGACCGCCCTGCTCGCCGGCTGCGGCGCTGCCGCTCCGCAGGCGGCCGGAGCCGGGCTGCTGGCCGTAGCCGGCAGCGGCCAGCTGAGCCAGATCAACCTCCTGGATCTCACCCCTCGCCACCAACTTCAACTCGGAGCCCCGCTGCCAGCCCTGGCCCCGGACGCCGTCCACCACCGCCTCGATGTGCTGCTCGGCGGCCCCCAGCCCGCATTCCTGGAATTAGACGACACTCTGCGCCAGCACTCCCGCCGGCCGCTGAGCTTCCAGCCGCGCCTGCTCCTGCTGGCCGCCGATGGCCGACTTGCCTACATCGCCGGCGCCGCCGGCGCTTCCACCCGCATCCTGGCGCTTGACCTGACCTCGGGCCAAATCACCCAGCGCACTTCCCTGCCCGGCCTGCCCCTCTCGCTCGCTGCCGCACCCGACGGCGCCTCGCTCCTGCTCGGGATGACCCAGCCCAATCGACTGGTCCGTCTGACCGCGCCCGCCCTGCGCCTGGCGGAGCAATTGCCGTTGCCGGCGCCGCCCGCGCAAATGCAGGTGCTGCCCTATGGCCACAAGGCCTTCCTGCTGTGCGGCGCCCGCCTCGCCGTGGTTTCGACGCGCCCGCTCGGCCTGCTCACCTACCTGCTCGTCGGCAGCCAGCCGCAGGCGCTGCTGCTCAAGCCCGATGGCGGCGAGCTCTACGTCAGCAACGCCGCCGGCGCCGTCACCGCCGTCAATACCACCGCCAACCAGGTGACCGACTCCATCGCCGCCGGCCGCGGCGCCGGCGCCATCGCCATCTCATCGGACGGCTCCATCCTCTACGTCGCCAACGCCGAAGCCGGCACCATCTCCGTCATCACCCTGGTGGACCGTCGCCAGATCGCCGTCGTCCACGTCGGAGAAACCCCCTCCGCGCTCCAACTCTCCCCCGACGGCCGCTGGCTGTTTGCCGCCGACGCCGGCTCCGATGATGTCGCTGTGGTGCGCACCAGCCTCGACCGCAACAACCCCAACTCGCTGGTCACCCTGCTGCCCGCGCCTCCCTCCCCCGCTCATCTGCTGGTGATGCCGCAATGATGTCGCGCATCCTCAGCCGTTATATCCGCCGCGAAGTCTACCTCCATACCGCCGTCGGCCTGCTGCTGTTCACCTTCGTGGTCTTCATGCAAGACCTCGGCCGCGCCTTCGAGGCCGCCGTGCACACCAACGCCTGGGCGCTCGCCCAGATGTTGCTTTACGTGCTGCCGCAAGCGTTGGTGTTCACGCTTCCCATGGCGCTGCTGGTCGGGTTGTTGGTGGGCCTCGGCCGCTTGAGTGTTGACAATGAGTTGCTGGCCATGGCCGCCAACGGCGTCAGCCTTCGCCGCCTGCTGCGGCCCCTGGCCACGCTGGCGGCGCTGGTGCTGGCCTTCGCCCTGCTGCTGACGCTCTGGCTCGGCCCCCTGGCCCGCCAGCGCCTCGATGCCCTTACCACCCGGCTCGCCTCCTCCCAATTGAGCGCCGCCATCCAGCCGCGCGTCTTCATCGAGCCGGCCAACCACGCCGATCTGGTGCTCTACACCGGCGGCACCGAGGCCGGCGGACGCCTCTGGCGCCATGTCCTGGTGGCCCAGGCCCCGCCCGGCCAACCGCCGCAGCTCACGCTCGCCGCCGCCGGCGAACTTGCTCAACCGGCCGCCGGCGAAATCCAGATCCATCTGCTGAATGGCGCCCAATACAAGTTGACCGCCGGCCATCCCGAAACCAGCCTGGTCAGCGCGTTTCAGTCCATTGACATCCCGCTCTGGCTGCCGCCGCCCCAGCCTCGTGCGCCCGGCGTGGCGGCCATGACCGCCGCCGCGCTCTGGCGTCAGGCCCGCGCGCGCCCGTCTGCCCCCGCGCCGCGCAGCACCGGCTTGGGGCGCACGGGGCCCCGGGCCGGTGCGAGCACAAGCGGGGCGCGTGGCGAAGCCGCGCTGGGGCCCGCGCCAGTCAATTTCACGCTCCTGCTCGCGCTGGCACTCGT
>JBOGKJ010000280.1:0-8088 GCA_050745565.1 Terriglobales bacterium
CGCTCGGCGCCGGTGCCGCCGCCAGCAATGCGGCCGCGCCGAGCGCCGCCGCCAGCGTGATGGCCGCCGCGTGACGAGGCAACTTGGACGCGCCCTGAGCAGAGCGGGCGCGCGTTGCCGCCAAGCGAATTCCGGCTGCAGCCCGACGCCCGGGGCGCCCGAGGCGCTCGCGCCTTGGGGCGGGAGCATCGGGAGGGCGTCCTGAGAAGGGCGGCCGCGCCGCCGGCCAACGCTTTATAATCGAGGTATTCATCCGCTCCCGCCTCTCCGTCATCATACCGCCATGCCCCGCCGCAACATCCTCATCACCGGCGCCTCGGGTGGATTGGGCGGCGCTGTGGTCGAAGCCTTCGAGCGGCTTGGCGACCAGGTCACACCCGCCTCGCATCCCGCTTACGATCTCACCCGGCCCGAGGACGCCGCGCGCGCCGTGGCCGCCGCCGGCGAGCCGCTGCACGCGCTCGTCCATCTGGTGGGCGGCTTTGCCGGCGGCACCACGGTGGCCGAGACCTCCGACGAGATCTGGCGGCGCATGATGAGCCTCAATCTCGATGCCGCCTTTTACGCCTGCCGCGCGGCGGTGCCGAGGCTTGCCGCGCAACCCGGCGGCCGCGTCGTGCTGGTGGGCTCGCGCAACGCGGTCGCGCCGGCGGCGCAACTCGCCGCCTACAATGCCAGCAAGGCGGGACTCGTGGCGCTGGGCCGGACGCTGGCGCTCGAGCTGGCGCCACGCCACGCCACCTGCAATATCGTGTTGCCCAGCGTCATCAACACCGCCGCCAACCGCGCCGCCATGCCCCAGGCCGACCCCAAAGGCTGGGTCGAGCCCGGCGCCATCGCCGCCCTCATCGTCTGGCTCGCCTCGCCCGAGGCCGCCGACGTCAACGGCGCCTCCATTCCCATCTACGGGCAGGCATGAGCGCGCCCGGCGCCACGGTCGTGATCGGCGGCGGGCCCGCCGGCGCGCTGGCCGCGGCGCAATTGGCGGCCGCGGGCGCGCCGGTGACCCTGGTGGACGAGCGCCTGGCTTGGGAAAAACCCTGCGGCGGCGGCGTGACCGCCAAAGCGCTCGAGCAGTTTCCGCTGCTGCAGGCTTCCTGCTGTCCGCGCAACGTGGTCCGCGAGTGCGAGCTCATCAGCCCCGCCGGCCGGCGCGCGCTGCTGCCGCTCGATCGCCCGCTGGCCATCTTCAGCCGTGCCGATTTGAATGCCCTGTTGCTCGATCAGGCGCGCGCCTCCGGCGCCGCCATCCTCCACGATCGCATCACCGCCGCCGAGGCCGGCCCTGCCGGCTGGCGCCTCCGCTGCCGTGGCGGCGGCGCGCTGGACGCCACCCGCCTGGTCATCGCCTCCGGCGCCCGCACCGCGCTCGCCGGCCCTTGGACGGCAACCTGCCGCGAGGGCGGTTGGATGGCGACCGTGGGCTACTATATTCCGCTCGAGCGCCTGCCCTGGCCTTCCGGGCGCATGCTGATCCGCTTCCTGCCGGGCCTCGAGGGCTATCTCTGGAGCTTCCCCCGCACCGATCATGCCTCCGTCGGCGCGTGCGCGGCGCTCGGCTCGCCACCCACCGCCGCCCTGCGCGCACGCCTCGAGGCCGCGCTTGATGAGATGGGCGCCGAGTGGCGCGGCGCGCCCTTTTATTCCCACCTGCTGCCGGCGCCCACGCCGCCCGCGCTGGCGCGGGCGCAGTTCGAGGGCGCCGCGCCCCATCCCTGGGCGCTCGTCGGCGATGCCGCCGGTCTCGTAGATCCGCTCACCGGCGAAGGCCTGTACTATGCGCTGCGCTCCGCCGCCCTGCTGGCCGGTGCCTGGAACGCGCCCGCGCCGGCCGCCGCTGGCGTCTATGCCGCCCGCCTGCGGCGAGAGCTCGTTCCCGAGCTCACCGCCGCCGCGAACCTCGTCGAACGCTTCTACCATGCCCGCTTCCTGGGCCGCCCCGCGCTCGAGCGCATGGCCGGCTTCGCCCAGGCCAGCCCCCGCTTCCGGAAGCTGATGTGCGATCTGTTCTCCGGCGCCCAGGGCTACCTCGGCCTGCGCGCCCGGCTCTACCGCCAACTGCTGCCCACGCTCTGGGAACTGGCCTGGAAAAGCTGAATGAACCCCACCCCACGCCCCCGCTCCGCCGAACTGCAGCGCCGCGCCGAGCAACTCCTGCCCGGCGGCGTGGACTCGCCCGTGCGCTCGTTCCGCGCCGTCGGCGGCGCGCCCCTGTGGATCGAGCGCGGCGAGGGCGCTTCCGTCATTGACGCCGACGGCAACCGCTATCTCGACTTTATCTGCTCCTGGGGCGCGCTGCTGCTCGGCCATGCGCCGCCCACGGTGACCGCGGCCGTGGGCCAGGCCGCCGCCCGCGGCTCCAGCTTTGGCGCCTCCACGCCCGCCGAGCTGGCGCTTGCCGAGCGTATCCACCAGGCCATGCCGGCGCTGGAGATGCTGCGCTTCGTCAACTCCGGCACCGAGGCGACCATGACGGCGGCGCGCCTGGCGCGCGCCGCCAGCGGCCGCAACCGCATCATCAAATTTGCCGGCGGCTATCACGGCCACGCCGATCTGTTCCTGAGCGAGGCCGGCTCGGGGGTGGCCACGCTGGGGCTGCCGGCCTCGGCCGGCGTGCCCGCCGCTGCCGCGGCCGACACCCTCACCGTGCCCTATAACGACGCCCAGGCCGTCGCCGCCGCCTTCGCCCGCTGGCCGGCCGAGATTGCCGCCGTCATCGTTGAGCCCGTTGCCGGCAACATGGGCTGCGTCCCGCCCCAACCCGGGTTTCTGGCCGCGTTACGCCAACTCACCGCCGCCCACGGCGCCCTGCTGATTTTCGATGAGGTCATGACCGGCTTCCGCCTCGCCTGGGGCGGCGCCTGCGAGCGCTTTGGCATCACCCCCGACCTGGTCACGCTGGGCAAGGTCATCGGCGGCGGGTTCCCTGTCGGGGCCTATGGTGGGCGCGCCGATCTGATGCAACTGGTCGCGCCGCTGGGCCCGGTCTACCAGGCCGGTACGCTCGCGGGCAACCCGGTGGCCATGGCCGCGGGCCTGGCCACGCTCGATGCCATCGCCCAGCAGTCCGATTTTTATCCTGAACTTGAGCGCCGCGGCGCGCGCTTCGAGGCTGCCCTCAACGACGCCATCCGCTCGACCGGCGCCCGGGCCTGCGTGCAGCGCGCCGGCGCAATGCTGACGCTGTTTTTCTCCGCCACCCCGGTCGTCAACTTCGCCGACGCCGGCCGCGCCGACACCAACGCATTTCGCCGCTTCCACGCCAGCTTGCTCGAGCAGGGCCTGCTGTGGCCGCCCTCGCAGTTCGAAGCCGCTTTCTTTGGCTGGGCGCACAGCGATCGCGACTTGGAGCGCGCCGCGGCTACGGCCGGAACCGCGCTCGCCGCCGCCACCGCCGGGGACCACTAAGGCGGTCCCACCCTGGCACCGCCCGAGCCCGGAATCAGAGATGCTGTAGCCGCAGCGTCGCTGTGCGGGTCGCCGACCCGCGCGTCGGCCGCCGGCCGGCGCCCCGCGGCAGTTCGGGTAACTACAGCAACGGTGACACCGCCGAGCCCGCCTTTCTTACGCTGAACCCCGTGCGAAGCTGCGGTAGTGGTGCGGCAAGGCGCGGGCCAGGCGAAAGCCCGCCTGGAGCAGCGCCAGGCGGAGGCGGATCGGGAGCAGCAGCGACGGCCGGAAGATGGCCGCCGCGGGCGTGGGCGCAAGCGCTTCGCGCGCAACTTTGGCGTGCCGCCCGACAAGGCACAGGAAAACTTCGCCATCCCGGCGAGCCGACACGCGCCGCCTGCGGCGCCAACAGGCGACTCCGCCCGGTGGAGGGGGCGCCAGCCGCCGGAGCTTACTAGCAACTAGCAACTAACCACTAGCCACTTGCGCGGCTTCTGCCGCGCACGCTGCTAGCGCACGCTCGGCGCCTGCGCCATCTTCCTGGCCATCTCCAGCAGCTTCTGCCGCCCGTCGCTGGACAGTCCGGCCGCGCAGGTTCGCATCTGGGTGACGAACGCGCTGGCTTCGGCATCGAGCGGCCCCGGCGCCGCCTCCTCCGCCTCGGGCTCGAAAAATCCTACCACCGCCATGTCCAGCGCCGCCGCCAGCCGCGCCAGCGTTTGCAGTGACGGCTCGGTGTGGCCGTTTTCCACCCGGGACAGATAGCAGCGCAGCAGACCGGTGCGGATCTCGACGTCGCCTTGCGACAGCCCGCGTGCCAGCCGCTCCTGGCGAATCCGCGCGCCCAATCCGGTCATGCGCCGTCCGGCACGCCCGCCGCGGGCTGCGCCGCTCCGGTGCCGTTGACCCCGTCGCGCAGTTCCTTGCTGGGTTTGAAGTAGGGCACCTTGCGCGCCGGCACCGCCACCGGAGCGCCGGTTTTCGGGTTGCGGCCCATGCGCGCCCGCCGCTCCCGCACTCGCAGGCTGCCAAAGCCGCGAATCTCGACCTTGTCGCCCGCCCGCAGGGCATCAATGATGCTCGAGAAAATGCTCTCGACAATTACCTCGCAGTCCTTGCGGCTGAGCCCGCCGGTGCGCCCGACAACTTCGATCAAATCGGCTTTGGTCATAGCCAGAACTTTAGCAGAATTTTTGGGGCGGGCGTCAACATCCCTGGGCACGGGCGCCCGGCGTCGCCGCCCGCTGACCCCGGCGCCGGCTCCAGGCGGCCGGCCGCGCCGCCGGTATGCCGCGGCGTCCTCAGCCTTGGGCGCGGACCGGGGCGCTGGGGGGCGAGGCCAGAAACCGGCGCAACCGGTCGAGCGTGCGGGCCCGGCCCAGCACCAACAGGCTCTCCAGCAGCGGCGGCGAGGCGGTTTTTCCGGTGACCAGCGCGCGCAGCAGCATGAACACCTCCTTCGGGCTCCAACTCCGCGCCGTGGCCAACTGCCGCAGCGCCGCCTCCAGCGCCGACTGGTTCCACTCCGCCGCCTCCAGCGTTTCGAGCAGTTCGGCCGCCAGCGCCAGCGTCTCCTCCGGCGTGCGCTTTTTCGGCACGTACACCTCGGGCGCCGGCATCACCCGGTCGAGAAAAAAGAAATCGGTGAGGTCGAAGAACTCACCCAGCGTTTCGATCCGCTCCTGCACCAGGGGCGCGATGCGCGCCAGATAGTCCCGGCCCAGCACGCGCGCCTCGACTGCCTCCAGAAACGCCGCGGGCGTCAGCGCGCGCAGATAGAGCCCGTTCAACCAGCGCAGTTTGTCCAGGTCGAACACCGGGCCGCCCAGCCGGATCTGGTCAAACTGGAAACGCTCGATCATCGCCGCCAGCGTGAATTTCTCCTCCGTCGCCCCCCCGGCCCCGGTCGGCGCCGGCATGCCGCCGCCCAGAAGCCCCAGGAAGTTCAGCATCGCCTCGGGCAGGTATCCCGCCTGCTCGTAGTAAATCAGCGACACCGGATTTTTGCGCTTTGAGATCTTCGATTTGTCCCGATTGCGCAGCAGCGGCATGTGCCAGAAGCGTGGCAGCGCCCACTCGAATGCCTGGTACAGCAGCACGTGCTTCGGGGTGGAGGAAATCCATTCCTCGGCCCGGATAACGTCACTGATCTGCATGGCGTGGTCGTCAACCACGTTGGCCAGGTGATAGGTCGGGTAGCCGTCGGACTTCAGCAGCACCTGATCGTCAACGTTCTGGTGATCGAAGTGAATATCGCCCCGCAATTCGTCCCGGAACGTGGTGCCGCCCTCAAGCGGCACTGCCAGCCGCACCGTGTGCGGCTCGCCCGCCGCCAGCCGCCCCGCCACCGTGGCGGCGTCTAGGGCGCGGCAGGCGCGGTTGTAGCGAGGCGGCAGCTTGGCGGCCGCCTGCTCCCGCCGCCGCGCCTCCAACGCCTCCGGCGTGCAAAAGCAGCGGTAGGCGTACCCGCGGTCCAGCAGTTGCCGCACCGCTTCCCGGTAGAGCGCGGTGCGCTCCGACTGCCGGTAAGGCGCGAACGGCCCGCCTTTGTCCGGCCCCTCGTCCCAGTCCAGCCCCAGCCAGCGCAGCGAATCGAAAATCATCTGCTCCGAGCTGGCGACGAAGCGGGTGCGGTCGGTGTCCTCGATGCGCAGCACGAAGCGCCCGCCGCGCTGGCGGGCATAGATCACGTTCAGCAACGCCATGTAGGCGGTGCCGACGTGCGGATCGCCGGTTGGGCTGGGGGCGATGCGGACACGAATGGGCGCCTCGGGCACAGCCTAGTTTACCAATTGGTGACCCACCCTCCGCTGCAGCCCCTGCGGGGTGTTGGCTTTCTGGGCTGAAGTGTGATAGCCTGCAAATGGCGCGCGTGCCGCTGGATCGCTTGCCGCGCGCGAATCGAAACTGCCGGTACGGACGCGTTTGCAGCGCAGCCTGGCTGTGAGAAACCCATTCTCAGCCCCCGCGTGGCGGGTTCGTGGCCCCAAGCCAAACCCACCCGCAGCCCGCCCGGAACCGCCCCCAACAACGTGAACGACGAAAAACTGAAAATTGCCGTATTTATTGACTTCGACAACATCCAGATCGGTGTGCGCAGCACCCTCAACCGTGACTTCGACCTCGCCCTCGTGCTGGAAGCCCTCAAGGAGCGTGGCGAGGTGGTCACCAAGATCGCCTATGGCAACTGGAAGCGCGCCGGCGAGCTGACCCGCACCCTCACCCAGAACGCCGTGCTCATGGTCCAGCGCGACCTCACCCCGCGCGGCGACAAGAACGGCGCCGATATCAACCTCGCCCTCGATGCGCTGGAAATGGCCATCAACCATCCCCACATCAACGCCTTCGTGGTGGTGGGCGGCGACAGTGACTTCATCGCCCTGGTGGAGAAGCTCAAGCAGTACAACAAGGCGGTGTTCGTGGTCGGCGGCCGCAGCTTCACCAGCAGCGTGCTTCAGCGCAACTGCCGCGAGTTTCTCGCCTATGACAATCTGGTCGAATCCGCCTCCCCCGCCGAGCGCCGCCGCGATGACGGCGTGCGCCGCCGCGAGGTCTATTCGCCCAACCGGGCGGTGCCGCTCGTCTACCGCGGACTCAAGATCCTGGCCGAACGCGAGGTGCAGGCACAGCTCGGCCTGCTCAAAAGCACCCTCGTCCAGCTCGATTCCACCTTCACGGAGCGCGATTACGGCTTCGGCTCCTTCCGCGCCTTCGTGCAGAAACTGGCGGATTCACAACTCCTCACCATGCGCCAGCAAGGCAACAGCTACGTGGTGGAACCGCTCGACAAGGAGCCCGCCGAGGCCATCGCCCCCGCCCCAGTCCCCGAACCGGCGGAGCCGCCTTCCGAGTCCGCGGCCGCTTCCTACTACAGCCCGGACCTGCCCGGCGAAGTCCGCGCCGTGAGCATCTCCGCCAGTCCGGCCGCCGCCTTCGCGCCGCCCCCGCCGTCCCCGCCCCCGCCGTCCCTGCCCCCGCCGTCCCTGCCCCCGCCGCCGCCACCGCCGCCGTCAATCATGGCCACGCGTCCGCCCGAGGAGGCGCTGGAGTTGCTGCAGCGTGTGCTGGCGCCGCTCAAGGGCACCAACCCCAAGCCGCTGTATTTGCGCAACGTCAAGCAACTGTTGCGCGCCGAGGCCCCCGGCTTTGAAGAGCAGCAGCACGGCTTCGCCTCGCTGGTGGACCTGCTGCGCGCCGGCCAGGCGCAAAACTGGCTGCGCCTGCAGCGCGACCGCCGCGGCGCCTTGCGCGTCTTTCTGCCGCCCACGCCGGGCGCGGCTGCGCCCAATAATGATGGCGGCGGCAGCTACCGCGAACCCGGCAATCGCGCCGATCGCGGCCCCGCTCCCGCTCCCGACGACGATCACCAGCCCGCCTTCGCCGACGACTCCGCCCCGCCGCCCAGCCGCCCCCCCGGCAGCGACCCCGACGATTCCCAAATCGCCGTGCTCGGCTATTACGCCGGCATTCACGGCGAAGAGAGCGGAGATGAGCCGCTCAGCATCGCCGCCGCCATCGCCGACAGTGGCCGCAAAAAGCGCGCCCCCCGCAAGCCCAAAGGTGAGGGCGGCCCTCCCTCCCGCCGCCGCAAGCCCAAGCACTAGCTAGGGCGGAAGCCGAGATGGCGTTGCCGTGGGGCGGGTCGCCGGCCGGCGCCACGCGGAAGTTCGGGTGACTACAGCAACTGTGATTCTGCCG
>JBOGKJ010000281.1:0-3456 GCA_050745565.1 Terriglobales bacterium
ACCATCCTCACGCCGTTCCCCCAAGGGGATTACGACGCCTACAACTTTTATAACGGCAGCCCATCGGCGCCGGGGTGCTACGCGCCGTCGCATTGCGGGGCCAACTTTGTCTTCACCGGTTCAACCCACGGCCAGACGGGCACGCTGTTGACCGGCGTGCTGGGATCGGCTCAATTTCCAACAGTCGTCGGGCTGCTAGTCCGCATTTCTCACAGTCAGGTCGCGGCGCTCGCGTCCAGGCGCGGCACGCCCTAAAAAATGGGCGGCGATCTCGAGCGGCGATCAAGACGCGCTGTCGGGAAGGTGATAGCGCCGGGCAGGTGCTGCGCCGCCCATTTTTCTAGACGGGCGCGCTATGCCGCGCGTGGCAGCGGCTGGATTGGTGAGAAATGCGTCTAGCCACCGGTGGAAGAACACAACCTTGCCCGCCTCGTGGGCCTCCAAGAGCTGGCCGGGAAGATCGGGGCCGTTCCTGACGAATGGCATCGGAGGCCAGCTTACACCCGGCCGCGCTATAACGCGCCGCGTTATATACTGGCGATGGGATACGGTCCTTCGGCTGCCCCAGGACCAAGCGGCTACTCGACGGCGGCCGGATCCCGGCCTTTCGCGCGATTAAGCGGGCTGCCCGGCGCAAGCTCGCGATGCTGCACGCCGCGCACCGGCTCGAGGATCTGCGGTCGCCGCCGGGCAACCGGCTGGAAAGGCTGATGGGAAACCGCGAGGGCCTGTACAGCATCCGCATCAATGACCAGTGGCGGCTGTGCTTCATCTGGAGCGAGGGAGACGCATTCGAGGTCGAGATCGTGGATTACCACTGACTGTGGGAGGCGAAGATGACAGCGAGGTTGAAACCGATACACCCGGGCGAGATTCTGCAAGAGGAGTTCATGGCGCCGCTCGGGTTGAGCCCGCACCAACTGGCCCGGTTGTTGCGGGTGCCGGTGACGCGAATCGGCGAAATCGTGCGCGCGCGGCGATCGCTCAGTTCGGACACCGCGCTGCGGCTGGCCCGCCTGTTCGGGACCACGCCCGAGTTCTGGGTGAACCTGCAGGCTCATTTCGACCTGGCGACCGCGCGGCAGCGCGGCAAGCGGCGCATCGAAGGCGAAGTGCAGCCGCTCCGCGCCGCGAGGCGCCATTCCGCCGCAGCCGCGAGCTGAGTCCGGCGGCGCCGGGGTGGCCGAGGCGCCCGCCGCCGCGCCGGGGCCTCGTAGGCGCCTCCGATCGTATGGGCTTTATCCTTAATTTGGCACGAATCGGGCTGCCTCGGTGTCCAAGCTGGCATGCGATGTCAACCCGCCGCCGCCGCGTTGGCCAGCCTGGCGCTGACGTTCGCCGGCGCGGGCTGTCTCTGGCGCCGGGTCGCGCCCTACGACTTGGCGCCCGGCACGGGCGGGACGGTGCTCGTCCCACCGCGCAAGTCTGCCAGCGGCAAGCCGGTGCGCCTGGGGCTGAAGCTCGATGACGTCGCGGGCTGCGCGGCGCTGCACGGGGCGTTTGCGGCGCCTGAGCTCGGGCTCACCTGGACGCTCGCCGACCGGCGGCTCTCAGCCACCCTCGCGCCCGCCATCAATCAGTTCGGCGCGCGCGAGCCGGTCAAGCTGCTGCAAGGCATTCAGGAGTTGCGCGACACGCTGGCCGGGGCCAGCGCCCGCGGCTGCCTCACGCCCGCGCGCGCCCGGCGGCTGCTGGAGCAGGCGGTCGAGAGCCTGCCGCTTACGCCCGCCACGGCCCAGGTCCTGCTGCTCGGCGCCTATACCACCGCCCGCTACCTGGATGTCACCGGCCCGGTCGAACTCGCGCTCAGCTACGCCGATGATCCGCGCCAGCCGGCGCGTTACGACCTGGGCTGGGTCGAGCGCGTCTACCGCTTCGAGCCCCGCAGCGCCGACGGCCGCGGCCAACTCGCCGAGGTCAGCCGTGCCGCTCATGGCCCCGGGCGCCGCAAGCCCGCCCCGCCGCCGGTTGCGCTCGACGCCATGCGCCAGGCGGCCTTCTACCGGCTGTTTTTTTACCTCCGCCGCAGCGCCTCCGACCACGACGTGGCGCTGGTGGCGGCCCCGAGCCGGAGCGCGCTCGACGCCGCCACCCATACCCTGCTCGCCCGCCCCGGCGGCTGCCAGACTGAGCTCGCCGGCGGCGCCCTCTGCCTGCTCGTCCCGCCCGACGTCACGCTGGAAGCGCGCGTGCGCGTGACGATTCAGGGCCGTCCAGTCGCCGTGCCGCTGCCCGCCACCGTCCGCATGGCGCTCAGCGCCGGTGGCGTCCGCTCGCCTTCGAGCGTGCTCGCCACGCTGCGCGTGTGGCGGCCCTATCGCGGCGGCCTGGCCCCGGTCGCCGCGCCCGCGGGCGACCGGCAACTGCTGCTCGGCCTGGTGCTCGTCGGCGGCGAGCGCATCACATGGTAGCCGCCGCAGCGGCGGTTGGTCCACTTTTCTCACACTGAACCACGTGCGAAGCTGCGGTGCGGGTGCTGCATTGCGCGGGCCGGCGGCGCGCGCGCCGGTCGGCGACCGGCCCCACCTCAGCGCCACGGCTACAGCAGCGGCACGGCCGCCCATCTCAGGACGCCCTCCCGTTGCTCCCACCCCAAGGCGCAAGCGCCTTGGGGGCCCCGTTGGTGGGGCTGCGGCCGGAATTCGCTTGGCGGCAACGCGCGTCCGCTCGGCTCGGTGAACGCGCCACCGGCGCCTTCACCCGTCCGAGTTGCCTCGTTCTGTGATTTTGCTTTAGCGTTTGGGCTTGCGTGCCGGCCTGGCCGGCGCTGCCACGGTCGGCGGCTTGGCCGTCCAGACCACGGGCGCGGGTGCGGCGAGGGCCACCTGGTACTGCTGCAACTGCGGCCCGAGCGCGGCCGCCTTGGCGTAGACCGCGTTCAGCTCGGCGACGGCCCTGGGGTAGGCCAGGCGAACGTCGTCGGCCTGATGGAGGAGCGTGGCGCTGGGGGTTTCGGTGAACGCCAGAATCTGGCCCTTGACGCGCGCGACGGCGGCGACGAGGTCGTTGGGGTCGGCGGGCGCGGCGCCGCGGCCGAAGCCGCCGAAGCCGCGGGCGACGGTCGGTGCGGGTGCGGGCACGCCGAACTTCACGCGCACGGCGTCGAACTGCTGGTGCAGGGCGTCAAAGCGGGCCTTGACGGCCTCGGGCACGGCGCCGGAGGCGTCAACTTTCGTGGCGGCGTCCCGCATTTGTTTGTAGAACGGCTCCATGGCCGTCGCGGCGGCCTGGGCGCTGCGGTGCAGCGCGTGCAGGCTCAGGGCGAGGTCAAAGTAGCGCTGGTAGGCGGAGGCGCTCATGCGCCCGGCGATGGCCGGGTCCATGACCACCGTCAGCGCTTTGGTGGCCACGGTCTGGCCATTCACCACCAGGGCGACCTTGTAGCTGCCGGCCGGAACCATGGGGCCCTCGGTCGCGGATCCGCCGCCGAAGCCTGCGCGGCGGCCGGCTCCGCCG
>JBOGKJ010000282.1:0-1538 GCA_050745565.1 Terriglobales bacterium
GCCCGCCGGATATGCCCAAGCGGCGCGGCAGTGGCGGCACGACCACCCCGGGACGCCGGCCTGGGTGATTGGGCTGCGCTCGATGGGGAGCCTGCTGGCCCCGGTGGTGGCGGCGGCACTAGCGCCGGAAGGCGCGGAGGCACTCGCGCCGCCAGGCGCTGTGGCACTCGTCCCGCAAGGCGCGGCGGCACTCGTTCTGCAAAGCGCGGCGGCACTAGCGCCGCCAGGCGCGGAGGCACTCGTCCCGCCAGGCGCGGCGGCATGGCCGCCGGACGGCGCAGCGCCGCGGCTGCTGACGCTGCGTCCACGGGGAGCGCCGGATGACCGGACGATTGCGGCCGGCCGGGCGCTCGAAGCCGCCATCCGGCGCTGGCCCGGGGCGTTCCTGATCGTGGATGAAGGGCCGGGGCTTAGCGGGTCGAGCTTCGGCGGCACGGTGGCGTGGCTCGCCGGGCTCGGAGTCGCGACTGAGCGCACCGGCCTGTTCCCGAGCTGGGTGCCCGCGCCGGGGCAGTTGTCGAACGTCTATGCCGCGCGCGCGTGGCCACGGTGGCGCTGCTATGCGGCGCCGCTGCTCGCCGCCCCCGCCGGCGCCACCGCCGAGCTGAGCGCCGGCCGCTGGCGCCGCCACTGGCGGCCGGCGTCGCCAACGCCGGTCTGGCCGCAGCAGGAGCGCCGCAAGTATCTCGCCGATGGCGGCCGCACCCTGGTCAAATTCGCCGGCTTCGGCCCCTACCAGCGCCAAACCCTGGAGTGCGCCGCGCGCCTCGCCCACGCCGGCTGGGCGCCCCCGCTTGCCCCTGAGCCCATAGGCGAGCCCGGCTGGATCCGCTACCGCACGCTCTCGGCCCGCCCGCTGCCACCCCGCCCCGGCCGCCGCTGGTGCGAATGGGCGGGCGCCTATCTTGCCTGGCGCCGCCTGGAACTCGTCCGGGGCGCGGCGCGGCCCCCCTCGGCCACTTTGCAGGAGATGGTGCGCCTCAACGCCCATCGCCTGTTGCCCCACCGCCCCCCGCCGCCCGACCCCGACCCCGACGCCCTCGCCGCCGCGCCGGTCGCCGTCGATGGCCGCCTGCAGCGCGGCGAATGGGGCCTCGGCCCCGGCGGCTTCGTCAAGTTTGACGCCACCGACCACGCCGACGACCCCTTCTTCCCCGGCCCCTGCGACATCGCCTGGGACCTCGCCGCCATGGGCATCGAGTTCGGCGCCCCCCACCAGGCCGCCGTCGTCGCCGCCTACTGCCGCCACACCGGCGAAACCCCGGCCCGGCTCGCCCTCCGCCTCGCCTGGCACCGCCACGCTTACGCCTTGTTCCGCGCCGCCTTCGCCCGCTTCGCCGCCACCCAGGCCCCCGCCGCCGATGCCGCCGCCTTCATCCGCCAAAGCCGCCGCTACCTGGCAGCGCTCAAGCAATAGGCAATAACAATTCGAAATTGTACGTGCCGTTCGCGGGAGTCGCGCCGTTTGCACGGCGGGCAAAGTCGGCGCGAAGGGCCGCAAAAGTCCGGAGGGGTGAAAGCGCCAGTGGCGCTTTCAC
>JBOGKJ010000283.1:0-6253 GCA_050745565.1 Terriglobales bacterium
TGAGGTAACCTTCCGAGGCCGAAAAAACGAACTTGCCGCTGGTGATGTCCACCTGGCCGCCGCCGAAGTTGACCGCGTAGAGGCCGCGCTTGACGCTGCGGATAATGTCTTCCGGGTCGTCTTCGCCAGCCAGCATGTAGGTGTTGGTCATGCGCGGCATGGGCATGTGGGCGTAGCTCTCGCGGCGGCCGTTGCCGGTGGCGGCGGTGTGCAGCAGTCGGCTGCTGAGCTGGTCCTGGAGGTAGCCCTTCAGGATGCCGCGCTCGATCAGCGTGGTGCACTGGGTGGGGTTGGCCTCGTCATCGAGGTTGAGCGAACCGCGGCGGCCGGGCAGCGTACCGTTGTCCACCACGGTGCAGCGGTCGCTGGCGACGCGCTGGCCGATGAGGCCGCTGAAGGCCGAAGTGCCCTTGCGGTTGAAGTCGGCCTCGAGGCCGTGGCCGATGGCCTCATGCAACAGGATGCCGGGCCAGCCGGGGCCGAGCACCACCTCCATTTCGCCCGCCGGGCAGGGTTGGGCGCCGAGTTGCAGCACTGCCTCCCGGGCGGCCTGTTCGCCCAGCCGCTCGGGCGTGATTTCCTGGTCGAAGAACGCCAGTTCGACCCGGCCGCCGCCGCCGGCATGACCGCGCTCGGTGCGCCCGTCCTGCTGGGCGAGACAGAGCACGCTGAGGCGCGCCATGGGCTGGGCGTCGGCGGCGCAGCGGCCATCGCTGGTGGCGATCAGCACGCGCCGCATTTCGTCGGCATACCCGACGCGCACTTGCGCAATGCGCGGGTCGAAGGCGTGGGCGGCGCGCTCGGCGCGGCGCACCAGCGCCAGCTTGGCGGCAATGGTGTCGTCGGCGGCGGCCGCGGCGCCGGGATAGAGGCTGTGGCCGCCCAGATCGGTCGAGCTCAGCCCGGCGATGCGGGTGGCGGCGGGCCCGCTGGCGATGTGGGCGGCCACCTGGGCCGCGCGCAGGATTTTGTCGCGGCTGAGGTCGTCGGAATAGGCGTAGCCGGTGCGCTCGCCGGCCAGCACCCGCACCCCCACGCCCAGCGACACCCCCACCGTCGCCGACTTGACCAAGCCCTCTTCCAGGCTGAGCGAGCAGCTCGACTGGTGTTCGAAATACAGGTCGGCGAAGTCGCCGCCGCGGCTCAGCGCCGCGGCCAGATAGAGCTCCAGGTCGGCGGCGCTTACGCCGTAGTGGGCGGAAAAAAACGCCTCGGGATTGGCCGTCATGTCCACTTCCCATTGTATCCGCCGCGCACCGGCTCGCGTTTGTTAGAATCCCACCATGGCTGTTGAACCGGCGCCGCTGCTCGCGGATGTGGGCGCGTTCATGCTCGAGGTCAGCGACCTGGTGAACGGGACGCTGGATCTCGACCAGGTGCTGCACCGCGTCGCCGAACTGGTGCGGCGCGTGGTGCACTACGAGGTGTTCGCCATTCTGCTGCAGGACCGCGAGCAGCAGGAGTTGCGCATCCGCTTCGCCGTCGGCCATCTGCCGGAAGTGGTCGAGCGCATCCGGGTGCGCGTGGGCGACGGGGTGACGGGCCGGGCGGCCGCGAGCCTACTGCCGCAACGCGTCAACGACGTCAGCGCCTTTCCCGGCTATATTTCTGCGCTCAGCGGCATTCGCAGCGAGCTGGCGGTGCCCATCCTGTGGAAAAACCGCGCCATCGGCGTGATCGACATCCAGGCGCCCGAAGCCAACGCCTTCTCCCTCACCCACGAGCAGGCGCTGGTGCTGATCGCCAGTCGCATCGCCAGCGCCATCGAGAACGCCCGGCTCTACCGCAGCGCCGTGCAGCGGGAAAAGACGCTCAGCCTGCTCAACGACATCAGCCGCGAGATGACCTCGATACTTTCCGTTGACGACCTGCTGACGCGGGTGGCCGAAATGGTGCGGCGCGTCATCGACTACCAGCTCTTCAGCGTGCTCATGGTGAACGAGGCTGGCGACAAGCTGCAGCACCGCATCTCGGTGAAGATGGGCGAAAACATCCAGCTCAAGCACGACATCCCCATGGGCAAGGGCATCACCGGCGCGGCCATGGCCAGCCGCAAGCCGGTGGTGGTGCGCGACGTGCGCGAGGATCCGCGCTACATCCAGGTGAACCCGGAGGTGCGCAGCGAGATGGCGGTGCCGCTGGTGCACCAGGATCAGGTGCTGGGCGTGCTCGACCTGGAGCACACCCGGCGCGGCTATTTCACCGAACGCCATGCTCGCACCATGAGCACGCTGGCGGCGCAGATGTCCATCGCCATGGTCAACGCCCGGCTTTACCAGCAGGTGGTGCGCGCCGAGCGCCGGCTGGAGCGCGACCTGCACGTGGCGCAGGAAGTGCAGCAGCATCTGCTGCCACAGTTGCCGCCGCTGCAGGCCGGGCTGCGGATCGCCGGGCGCACGGTGCCGGCGCGGCAGTTGGGCGGCGACCTCTACGATTTGTTCGTCTACGGGGAGCACCAACTGGGCATCGCCGTCGGCGACGTCAGCGGCAAGGGGGCCGGCGCCGCTCTGTATGGCGCGCTGGTGAGCGGGCTGCTGCGGGTCGAAGCGGGCTCCCGGCGGGAGCCGGCGCAACTGCTGGCGGCACTGAACCGGACGCTGTGGGCGCGGCAGGTGGAGTCGCAGTTCATGACCCTCATCTTCGCTCGCTGGTCGGAGCAGGAACGGCGCCTGCAGGTGGTGAACTCCGGGCTGCCTTATCCGGTGCACGTTACCGCCGGCGGCTGCAACATCATCCCGGCGGCCGGCATTCCGCTCGGGATGCTGCCGGATTCGACCTACGAGGAGCATGCGGTCCAGTTGCAACCGGGCGAGATGGTGGTGTGCGTCAGCGACGGCATCACCGAGTTCATGAACCCGGCGGGCGAGGAATATGGCCGGGTGCGGCTGGAACGGCTGCTGCGGGAGCACTATCACGAGGCGCCGGCGGCGCTGGCCGAAGCCATTTTCGCCGACGTCGAGCACTTTGGCGCCGGCCTGGCCGCGGCCGACGACCGCACCGTGGTGGTGTTGCAGGCGGCCGGTTGATGGCCCGCCCGTTCGCCCACCGCGGCGGACAGCTCGAGGCCGGCGGCCAGCCGCTGGCGACGCTCGCCCGGCGCTGGGGCACGCCCCTGTACGTGTACGACTTCGAGGCGGTGCGGCAGGCGCTGGCGGCGTTTCAGCGCGCCTTCCACGGTCTCGAGCACCGCGTGTGCGCGGCGGTGAAAGCCAACGCCAACCTGGCGCTGCTCGCCCGGCTGGCGCGCTGGGGGGCGGGCTTCGACGTGGTCAGCGGGGGCGAGCTGGAGCGGGTGCTGACGGCGGGCGGCGATCCAGCGACGGTGGTGTTCAGCGGGGTCGGCAAAACCGCCGCGGAAATGGACCTGGCGCTGCGGGCCGGCATCCTGCTGTTTCAGGTCGAGTCGGAGCCGGAGCTGGAGCTGCTGGCCGAACGCGCGGCGCGCCTGCGCCGCCGGGCGCGCTTCGGTCTGCGCATCAACCCCGATGTGGCCGCGGCCACGCATCCCCACATCGCCACCGGCCGGCGGCAGCACAAGTTCGGCGTCAGCCCGGCCGAGGCCCTTGCCCTCTATCGCGCCAGCCGGCGTTCGGGGCGTTGGCTGGCGGCCGAAGGCATCGGCTGCCACATCGGCTCGCAGATCCTGGCCGCGGCACCGTTCCAGCGCGCCGCGGCGCGCCTGCTGCAACTGGCCGCCCGGCTCGAAGACGAGGGCTTCCGCTTCAACTATCTGGATTTGGGCGGCGGCCTCGGCATCGCCTATGCGCCGGGCCAGCGCGCCCTCACCCCGGCCGCCTATGCCGCGGCGCTGCGGCCGCAGCTCGCGCGCTGGCTGGCTGCCGCGCCGGCGCGCACGCTGCTGCTGGAGCCCGGCCGCAGTCTGGTGGGCGCCGCCGGGTGTCTGCTGACCCGGGTGCTGTATGTGAAGCGCAGCGGGGGGCGCGAGTTTGCCATCACCGACGCCGGCAGCAATGATCTGATGCGCCCGGCGTTGTATGGCGCCTATCACGAGATCGCGCCGGTGCGGCCCCGGGCGGGTCGGCGGCGGCGCTATGACGTGGTCGGGCCGCTGTGTGAAACCGGCGACCGCTTCGCCGCCGACCGCCTGCTGCCGCCCCTGCGCGCCGGCGACCTGCTGGCGCTGCTCGACGCTGGCGCCTACGGTTTCACCCTCAGCTCCAACTACAACGTCCGCCCGCGCGCCGCCGAAGTCGGGCTCGACCGCGGCCGCGCGCAGCTCATCCGCCGCCGCGAAACCACGGCCGATCTGCTCGGGCCCGAACCCCGGCCGCGCTGACCGGCCCCAGCGATCCCGGGCCGCCGGGCGCGCCTATTTCTTGGTTCCGCGCTCCCTCGCCCAACGCCGCTTCTGTGCCTCGGCGATCCGTTTCCGGCCCTCAGGTGAAAGGTTGCGCCCCGCCCCTTCCCCGTTCAAGCTCAACCCGCGCAGAATTTTCAGCGCCGCGTCAATGCGCTTTTTCTGGTCTTCCAGATCCCGAATTGCTTTGCCAATGGCTGTCATCGTGGAAACAGGTCTCCTCTTTTATTTCGCCGGCACCAAGGCGAAGAAAGTTACTATGCGGGTTTTACCGGCTTTGTTCCAGAATGTCAATGCCGCGGCGCAGACTTCGCCCGCTCGCCGGGGTCGCGCCGGCCCGGGGCCCGGTGAGCCCAAGAGGGCGCGAGCGGCATCTCGCTACGTCAGAATCACGGTTGCTCTGGTTACCCGAACTGCCGCGTGGCGCCGGCCGGCGGCCGGCGCGCGGCGACCCACCCCACACGGGAGGTGGCGCCGGTCGGAAGGCTCCTAGTCCGCATTTCTCACAGTCAGGTCACGAAGCTCGCATCCAGGCGCGGCGCGCCCTAAAAAATGGGCGGCGATATCGAACGGCGAGCAGGACGCGCTGTCTGGGGGACGATGGCACCAGGGCAGGTGCTGCGCCGCCCATTTTTCTAGACGGGCGCGCTATGCCGCGCGTGGCAGCGGCTGGGTTGGTGAGAAATGCGGGCTAGATTTGCCACACCTACGTTCATTCGGGGCCGCGCCGCTTCGTCTATCGGGAGCGGCGATAGCGCCACTGGCGCTTCCACCCCGCTGGAATTCCGCGGCCCTTGCACCGATTTTGCCCGCGGTGCAAAGGGCGCGACTCCCGCGCAAGGGTAGGCGTGCCCGGGCCCCGGCAGCGCGCTGCTCCGCGCGGGGCGGCGCGGGTTGGGCGCTTGCGCTACACTAAGGGCGCGGGGCGTAGCGCAGCCTGGTAGCGCACCTGCCTTGGGCGCAGGTGGCCGCCGGTTCAAATCCGGCCGCCCCGACCAAGACGCCAATCCCATGAACGGTGGACGGCTCAGCAACGACGCGACCTTCCTGCTCGGCGTGGCCGAACTGCGCACCCAACTGGACGCTCCGCAGCCCGACGCCGCGCTCGCCCAGCGCGCAATCACCCGCATCGCGCTGCGCTTCCCGGAAGAGGGCGAACAACTGGCTCAACTCTGGCTATCGCCCGAGCGCCCGGCCTGCGCCGCCCTGTTAACTGAGATTGAAGCCCTGCATCAGCTCGCCGGCGCGGAAGACTGACCGCTCAAAGTTGGCGCGGGCCCTGCGCCGCGCGCCCGCGCTCACGCGCTCTAGCCGTCGAGCGCCGCCGCGGTTTCCATCTCCCGTGCCGACATTGGCTTGTGGAAAACCCGGTACTTGGCCAGGAGTGCGTGCTTCAAGGCCCACTGCACGTCTTCGTCCTGCGGCACTTTGCGTCCGCTATCGCGAACGTAGTTCTCCAGTTTGCTGGAATCGACCAGCCCCAGTCGGATGTTGCCTTCGCACACAATCAGCCGGGTGCCCTGCGGAATCAAGTTGTATTTTCCGGGTCGGGAGGATTTGGCAGCCATTTGACGAGCCTCCGAATGCGTGGATAAAGAAGCCACGAAAATACTGTGAAAACTCTTTAATCTTAGCACGCCGGGAGCCGTTTTCCAATTCCCCACTTCGGGCGATTCCATTTTTCATAATCCCGAGAATCGCCTTCCCCGTGGTTACAATGGTCAGCATGTCTCGCCTGCACTCCGAAGAGCTCCAAAAGCGGCAGAAACAAGCACTTGTCGGCGGCGGAGCGGACCGCCAGCAACGCCAGCACGAGCAGGGGAAACTGCTGGCCCGGGAACGCATTGCGCTCCTGCTCGATCCCGGCTCGTTTCAGGAGAGCGGCGACATGGTGGCGCACCGCACGACCGATTTCGGGCTGGGCAGCCAGCGCAT
>JBOGKJ010000284.1:0-29214 GCA_050745565.1 Terriglobales bacterium
TTGGTGCGGAACACAGCTTGCAGATCGCGGGCGTTGGCGGGGTCGTTCAGCGTGTGCTCCAGTCGCCCGAAGTCCCACGGCACCACTTGTGGGTTAGCTCCCTGCCCAATGGCCTCGGTCGGGGGGCCCTGCGACCCCCCGAGCTTGTCCACCACGCGTTCAATCGCGCTCCCATCGTGCCACAGCGACGTGGATTGCTTGTACGCTACTGACGCCGACGGAAGCCCAACCCGGCGCAACGCGTCCTGACCTCCGGCGGTTGCGTCGAACCCGTCCAACCCAGTCTGAATCGCTTGGTCGAGCGCACGCATGCGGACGCCGGCGAGCATGGCGTCAGCGTCGGAGGTGGAGTGCGCGGCGAACCGGGAGAGCGTCCTGCGAACCTGCATCGCTTGGCGCAGCGTCACGTGCTGCGCATCGAAGCTGGTGTCGCCTTGCATGTAGTTCCCCAGGCGCTCCAACAACGTCTGCGAGTCCAGCAGCTTCGATGGCGCAAGGGCGTCCGCTGGCGCAACGATCATTTGGTGGCCGGCCACGGCGTCCAGCCGATTGTAGATTTGTTCGGAGCGGTCGAACACGTGGCCGGCCACGGCTTTTCCGAACGCCAACGGGCTGTGCATGAACGCGTTGGGGTCAACCGCCCCGTTCTCGATGTGAGCCAGAAACGCCGACTCCAGCAACCGTTGCGCCAACACGTTCTGCACGCTGCGGACGCGCTCGATAGCGCCGCCGAACACCGACTTGCCAAACATTGGGGCGAGTCGCGCGCCGAGCGTGTTGGGCTTGGCGATATTCGCGGTCACCGGCGTTTTGAGCGGGGCGGTGGGCTTAGCGCCGGGGCTGCCGCCTGGGACGCCGCCTGGGATGCCGCCAGGGCTGCCGCCGGGGATACCGCCTGGGCTACCGCCATGGCTGCCGCCATGGCTGCCGCCGCGGCTGCCGCCGGGGCTGCGTTGCGCCCGACGGTCGCGGAACTGCAGACTAGCGCGATAGGGCTGGCCCGGCGCATGTGCGAGGCGGGCGTATGAAGTCAATGGGCGTCTTCAACCGTTCGATCCGGAGTGGTAGCGGTTCACTTTTCATGAGGCCTAACGATTTTCCGCGGCAATGCGACGTTCCTGCCGAAAAAGGCAACTTAGACGCACCCTGGGCGGTGCGGGTGCGCGCCGTCGCCCCCCGGGGCCTCAAGGCGCTAGCGCCTTGTGCCGCGAGCATCGGGAACGTGCCCCGAGAGGACGGCGGCCATGCTGCATTACGCCTGCTGAACCGCGAGCCAGTGGTTACGCAGTTCCGTGTTGAACGCTTCCCAACGTTCTTCAGGAAAGAAGATTCGTGCCCCATCGATCTCGATTCGTCGGCGCGTCCCCGGGATATTCTCCGAGAGCCAGTAAGCCCACTTCACGCCGAAATAGACGTCGTCGGTACCCCAGGCGATCAAGGTAGGAGCATGGAGGGCTTTCAACTTAGATTCGATGGCGAGAGTATGCCGGTTGTCGAATTCGGCGAGAAAGCGTCGAACATCGTCGGTTCGCCGCTCGCTACGCACCAACGGTCGCAGGTATTGCTCGATTGCCTCGTCGGTGACCCGTTCCGGATCCTCATAGGCTGGACCGAGCGCCTGTTGCGACCTGTAGATGCTCTTGTCGGCCAGCATGGCGTTCAGCGTCTTCTGTAGCCCGCCTGCCGCCGCCATTTCCAGAAAGGGTTTGAACGGCTCCGGAGGCCAGTTATCGTGCGTGTCGCCATTGGTGAGTGTCAGGCTGCGGATACGTTCGGGATGCAAGGCCGCGAAGATCTGCGCAATGCCGCTGCCGCTGTCGTTACCGACCAAATCGACTCGGTCAATCTTCAGAGCGTCGAGGAAATCTCCCAGCATCTTGGCATTGGCCGTCACCGAGACGTCCTGGTTCTCGGAGATTTCGGTGTCCCCGTGCGCCAGCAGATCGAGGGCAATGCACCGCCGAATATCCGAAAGTCGGTCCAGTTGATGCCGCCACAGATATCCGTTTAGGAGCACGCCGTGGACAAACAGAGCTACCGGACCGGTGCCTTGCTCCCGCCAGGCAATCCGGCCTGATGCCGTTTCTACAGTGTGCTGGGTTGTGGACGATGGGTTCTGCATGGTCATCCCCTATTCGCCGACTTCGCGGAGGCGCCGGCCTCTCTGAGTTTCTGGGAGCATTCGGCGCAGCACACTTCTACCGCCTTGCCGCCGATATTAACCGTGATGGGCTCGCCCTCGATCGAGCAGTCGCACGCCGCGCAGGTTTTCTGATTCATCGCTTGTTCTCCTCACCCGGGATTCGGGTGAGTTCAGTGGGCCATAACCTTCATGCTGGCCGCTGTCAGAATATTTAGCGATTTCTCGGGTCCGGCCGTTGCCGCCCCAGAGCGGAGTGTTTGAACTCCGAAGGGGCTTGCCCATATACCGCCCGGAATGCCGCACTGAAATGACTGTGGCTTGAAAAGCCCAATTCGAGGCCAAGTGCGCTTAGGTCATCGTAGCTGCCGAGCAGGTCCAGGGAACGCGCAAGGCGCAGCCGCAGTTGGTAGCGATACAGCGGCATTCCTTCGACCTGTTGAAAGACTTGGGTCAGATACACCGGGGAGCCTCGCGCCTCCACCGCGATCTCCGCAAGTGACCACCTGCGTGCGAGGTCACTTGCAATGATGAGCTTCACCCGATCAACAAGCCGCTGCCGGCTCACGCTCGCCGCCGCTGCGTGCGCCGTGCGCTGTCCGAGTGCGCGTTGAACCAGCGTCAACGCCAGACCTTCTGCCTCCAGCGGCTCGGCGATGCCCTGTCGCAAGCCGTGCCGCAGCATGGCCACAAGCGCCTGTGCACGGGCATCGATACGAAGCCGCTGGGGCCCGAATCTCGGCATGGCCTTATCTGTGAGCAGCCCGGTGGGCGCAATCTCGAAAAGCAGTTCCGGACGGATTGCAAGCGAAATGCTCGCGTCACCGCCTGGAATGGGGTGGCTGACCCGATATCCCTCCGCCGCGTTGAAAAACAGGACTTGATTGGCCTCAGCGACCGCCTGATCGCCGCCAAGGTGGCGAACATAAGCTCCCCGGTACGGAAATACCAACTCGGTTGCGCTGGCATATTCTTCGGCACTGTGTCCGCCGCAACTGCCAGGACAGTACACGTCGCGAACGCCCACTGTCGCCGACCTCATGAGGAGATCCACTGAGAACTCTCGAATTGGCTTGATCCGTTCCTCCAGATTCATCCCCGATCGAGGCGACTTCGGCCTGTGAACGCGCCGGTGGCGCGTTCACCGAGCAGCGTGGGCGCACTGCCGCCAAGCACCTTCCGGCCGCAGCCCGGCCCCCAAGGCGCCTACGCCTTGGGGTGGGAGCGACAGGAGGATGGCCAGAAAAGGTTGCCGCATCGCCACTCGTTTCCTTCAGGAAGAATAGCAGCGATAACTCGCGCCAAAGTTTCAGCAACTCGGGTTCCGCCAACGCCCGCATCAGCATCGGGGTCGGGGCCGTGTTTTGGGCCGCGGCACCCGTACCTAAAACCGAGGTATTGTCTTAGGCATTAGGGAAGGCTCGGCGTGTGGGGCGAGGGCGCCGATTTTGCCCGCCGTGCAAACGGCGCGACTCCAGCGACTAGAAGCTAACAACTGCCTCGCTCGCCGGCGGCTGGTGCGGATTCACGGACTGCTGCTATCCTGCCCCCATGCGCCTGCTCCTGCTGCTTGCCCTCGCCGCCCTTGCCGCCCCGGCGCAATCGCCCGCGCCTCAACGCTCCATTCGCCTGGTGCTCTCCAGCGCCGAAGCCGCTTGGAACCGCGGCGACATCAACGGCTTCATGCAGAGCTACTGGCAGTCGCCGCAGACCGAGTTTGTCGGCGCGGCCGGCATCACCCGCGGCTGGGCCACCGTCCGCGACCGATACCTGCACAACTACCCCAACCGCGCCGCCATGGGCAACCTCCGCTTCACCGGCCTCGAAGTCACTTCCCTGTGCCCCGATGCCGCCCTCGTCACCGGACACTTTCAGCTCACCCGCTCCGCCGGCGTCGCGCAGAGTGGCGTCTTCACCCTGGTTTTCCGCCGCTTCTCCGCCGGCTGGCGCATCATCAACGATCACACCACCGCCGCCACCGCCCCCAGCGCCGTCCCGGTAAAGTCGCCGCCCTCACCCCGCCGCTAGTCTGCACGCCGACGCTGCGCCACCCAGCTCCCGAGGCCCAGCACCAGCGTCGCCCCCAGCAGCAGGAAATCCGACCGGCCCATCTGGCTTAGCAGCAGCGCGCAAAACCCCAGCCCCAGCGCCGGCGCCGCCCACCCCCCCGGCACACGAAACACCGGCAGCGGCACGGCCGCCCTTCTCAGGACGCCCTCCCGCTGGTCGGGCTGCGGCCGGAATTCGCTTGGCGGCAACGCGCGCCCGCTCTGCTCAGGGCGCGTCCCAGTTGCCTCGTGCAGCGGCGTCCGCCGCCGGAACACCGGCAGCGCCGCGCACGTCGCGCCATACGTCGCCAGCCGCGCAATCGCCGAAAGGCTCGCGTTCCACTCGAAATTTCCCGCCAGCGCCAACGCCCAACTCGCCAGCACGTACAGCAGGATCGAAACGTGCGGCGTCCGAAAGCGCGGATGCACCGCCGCCAATTGCCGCGGCAGGTCCCCGTGCTGCGCCATGGCGAACGTCAGCCGCGGCGTGCCCAGCGTCGTTGCCGCAAACCATCCCCAGATGGAAATCATCGCTCCAATAGCCATCAGCGGCGCGCCGGCCCGGCCCAAAAACTCTCCCGCCGCCACCGCCAACGGCTGCGCGCTCACCGTCCCCGGCGGCACCACCCCCTGGAACACCACCTGGATAGCCAGATAGAACACCACCACCACGCCCATCCCCATCAGCAGCCCCGCCGGAACGTCCCGCCGCGGGTCGCGCATTTCGCTCGCCGGGAACATGGCGTTGTCGAAGCCGCCGAAGGCGAAGATCAGCAGCAGGATCGCCTCCAGCCATCCGCCCCGCGCCGTCGGCCGCCACGCCATGAATGTGGCCCCACGCACGAACCAGATGCCCACCGCCACGAACACCGCCAGCGGTGCCAGCTTCGCCACCGTCAGGACGTTGCTGGTCCGCGCCCCCGCCTGCACCCCCCGGATGTTCACCCACCCCAGCAGCGCGAACAGCGCCGTCAGCAGCAGGGTGCGCTCCAGCGCCTGGTCCGCCGCCGGCCAAAACACCGCCAGGTAGGCGGTGAAGATCCGCGCCGTCGCCGCCGCCGCCGATATGCGCATCAGCCACGTGATCCACCCTACCTCCGCTCCCACCAGCCCGCCGAACGCCTCGCGCGCATAGAGATAGGGCCCGCCCGCCCGCCGGAATTGCGCCCCCACCTCGGCAAAACAGAGCGCGATGAGCCCGATGCCCGCGGCCGCCGCCACATACCCCAGCGGGCTGACCGCTCCCAGCAGCCCCGTCACCAGCAGCGGCAGGCCGAATATCCCGCTGCCGATCACGGTGTTGATGATCAACGCCGTCAGGTCGCCCCGCCCCAGCGCCGCCACCAGCCCGTCTCCCGCCGCCTCTGCGCCCCGTCGCGTGCCGGCCGCCATTTTCATCCGGCCATTAGAGCAAAAACCGCCTCGCAGTACCAGCCTGGCCGCGTGCGGATGCTGCCTTGCTGCAAGTGTACGTGGGCTTCGGGACCAGGCGCCGCGTGGCGCAGGACTCGGGACGCGAGTTTCGCAGTCTGAAGCCTGCCCAGCCTACGGCAAAGCGCGGCAGGGGGCATTTGCCGCGCTTCGCCGCTTGTTCGGCGTGCACGGCACGGCGAAGCTGGCCGCCGTGGCCTACCAGCATCACCGCGTCCTGACCGGGATCTACACCGTCGTGAGCCGGTCGCCAAGGCTGCAGGCGGCGGCGGTGGCGCGCGAGCTTGGGGTGAGCGTGCGCACCGTTCACCGGGTGCTATCCGATGCCGGCCTAGGGTTCGTGCAGGTTCGGGCGATTGCGGTAGCGGAGTCGGTGACGCGGCTGCGGCAGCAGCAACGGACGCAATACCAGTCGTGCCTGGGCAACGTCGTGCGCGGCCTGCCGATTGGGGCGGATGGCTACTTTCAGGGCAGCTTTACCTTGATGCTGAACCCCTACGCAATGCTCACCGGACTGCTGAGCTTGACGGTGCTGGCCTGGCACGGGCTCAATCTCATGCGCACCAAGGCCGAGGGCGACTTGGAGGAGCGTGCGCGGCGTTTGGCCGGGCGCGTTGTGGTGGGCGGCACTGATTTTGGCCCTGGCTGCGACCGCTGCCACGCTGACGCTGCGGCGGGACGTGCTGGCGAGCTTCGGCGTCCATCCGGCCGCGTGGAATTTTCCGCTGCTGGTGCTGGCCGGCTTCGCGATGAGCTGGCGCGGTAGCAACCGCCGCAGCTTCGCCGGCTCGACGCTGGCAATCATCGGGCTGCTGGGGTCCGCGGCGGCGACGCTCTATCCGGTGCCGCTGCCGTCAACCGTGAGTCTCAGCTTCAGCCTGACGATCGTCAACGCCGCCTCGGGCGCGCATGCTATGCTTGCCGCCTGGATCGCCAACGTACTTGCGCTGTGCGCGGTCGCGGGGTATACGGTCTATGTGCACCGGGCCTTCGGCGGCAAGGTACGGCTGGGTCCGCACAGCTATTGAACGCGGCCAAAATATTGAGAGTAAACAGAGGCCCAATCAATGCCAACCCGCAGAGGTTTGCTGGTTTCGTCCGGATGGATTCAGGCCGCGGCCATCGTGGTCCTCATCGGTTTTCTCGTCATGGCATTGTTGGCGTACGCGACCTACAACTCCGATCCGCCTATTCCGGCGCGGGTGGTCACGCCCGGCGGGCAGCTGCTCTTCACCGGAGCGGAGGTTACCGCGGGGCAGGAGACGTTTTTGAAAAATGGCTTGATGGAGTACGGCTCGATCTTCGGCCACGGCGCCTATCTGGGTCCCGACTTCACCGCCGACTACCTGCACCGCGCCGCGCTGGACGTGGCGACGCGTTATCGGGCCGCCGGACGTGGGCCGGGCTACGCCGCCGCTCAGACTGAAACTGACTTCAAATCCAATCGCTACGATCCGGCCGACGACACGTTGACCTTCACTGCGGCCCAGGCCGCCGCGTTCCATGACCTGGTGGGCTACTACACCCGTTACTTTGGGGCACCCAATTCCGAGTACGGCCTGCGCCCCGACGCCATCACCAGCACCCCCGATGCCCGCGACCTCACGGCCTTCTTTAGCTGGTCGGCCTGGGCGGCGGCGGCCGACCGGCCGGGACTGAGTTATTCCTACACCAACAATTGGCCGCCGGAGGCACTGGTCGGCAACCACGCCACCGCCAATGCCTTGGTGTGGAGCGTGCTCTCGTTGATTACGCTGCTGGGCGGCATCGGGCTGCTGTTTGGCGCGTTTGGGCGCTGGAGCTTCCTGGGATGGCACGGGCGGGAAGAGCGCACCATTGCCTTCCGCGCGCCGGATTCGGTGACGCTCACTCCCGGCCAGCGCGCCTGTGCGCGGTTCTTTTTCGTGATGGCCGCGCTGTTTCTAGTACAAACGTTGCTGGGCGGCGCCACGGAGCATTATCGTGCCGACCTCTCGAGCTTTTTTGGCCTGAATCTGGCGCGCTGGCTGCCCTACAACATCGCCCGCACCTGGCACGTGCAGCTCTCGATCTTCTGGGTTTCGGTGTCGTTTCTGGCCGCCGGCATTTTTATCGCGCCAATGATTGCGGGGCGGGAGCCCAAGCGCCAGGACCGGTTGGCGTATGGCTTGCTCGCCGCCCTGGTGGTGGTGGTGATAGGAAGCCTGTTGGGCGAGTATGCCGGCATCATGGGCTGGATGCCTCACCTTTGGCAATGGTTTGGCGACCAGGGCTTCGAGTACCTCGATCTGGGCCGATTCTGGCAGATTCTACTTAGCCTGGGACTGCTGGCGTGGGCGCTGATCCTGTTCCGCGGCATGCGGAAACGCCTTGCCGGCGACCACCTAGGCAATATGCCCTGGTTGTTTTTCTTTTCCGCCCTCTCACTGCCCGTCTTCTACGCGGTGGGCCTGCTGGCCCAGCCCAGCGCGAACTTTACCACCACCGATTTCTGGCGCTTCTGGGTGGTGCATCTCTGGGTCGAGGACTTTCTGGAGCTCTTCACCACCATCATGGTGGCCTACATCTTCGTACTGCTGGGCGTGGTGCGGGAGAAAGTGGCGCTGCGGGTGATCTACCTCGATCTCATCCTGTATTCGGTGGGCGGGGTGATCGGCACCATGCATCACCTCTACTTCTCCGGCGAGCCGGCGGAGTCCATGGCCCTGGGTGCATTCTTCTCGGCGCTGGAGGTGATGCCCCTGACGTTCCTAACCATCGAGGCGTGGAGTTTCCTGCAGCTTGGGGCGCGGCAGCAGGGCAACTCGGAACAGCCCTTTCCGCACCTGTGGTCGGTGATGTTCCTGGTGGCCGTGGGGTTCTGGAACTTCCTCGGAGCCGGTATCTTCGGCTTCCTCATCAACCTGCCCATCGTCAGCTACTACGAGATCGGCACCGCGCTCACCGCCAACCATGCCCACGCCGCCATGATGGGGGTCTACGGGATGCTGGCGGTGGGCTTGGCGCTCTTCTGCCTGCGCTATATGATCCCCGAACGGCTGTGGAGCGACCGTGCCGCTAAAATCAGCTTCTGGTCGCTCAACATCGGCTTGGCCTGGATGTGCTTCGCCACGCTGTTCCCGCTGGGCATCCTGCAGCTCTACGAGTCGGTCAACGTAAGCTATTTCCAGGCACGCTCGCTAAAATTCCTGGGCTCGCCCACCATGAAGACGCTGGAGTGGATGCGGCTGCCGGGGGACCTACTGTTTATCGTCGGCGGTGTCTTGCCGATCTTGTATTTGAGCTGGCTCGGAGTGCGCCACCTACGCGACGGTGCCGGTCTGGAAGTGCCTGCCGAGGTCCTCTTCACCGAAGAGCGGGTCGCGATTGATGAAGCCTAACCCGTGCCACTCGAAACCATCTTAGCCGCCGGATATGCTTTGCTGCTGGCGGCGGTGGCCACGGCACTGGAATGGGCCGCCCGCCGCGTCCACCGGCGTTCGAAACGGCTCAATACGGCCGGCTTTCGCTACCGTAAGGATCTCGATCTGTGGCAGTGCCCCACCGGCCAGCATTTACATCGGCACGGCGCCGGTCTACAGGGGCGGGTGGTTTACCGTGCGCCGGCTCCGGCCTGCAACCGCTGCCATGCCAAAGCAAGCTGCACGGACTCGGACCAAGGCCGCACCCTGGAGATTCAGCCGGACGCGTGGGTAAACACGACGATGGCTCGCTTCCATCGCGGGTTGTCGCTGGCACTGCTGCTCCTCGCCGAGCTGATGCTGGGGGTCGAGTCGGTGCGAATCTGGGGCGCGCCCCGGCCCAGCCACAGCGCCGCATGGCTGCTGGCGGCGCTCATGCTCCTCGTCGGCGTCGTTACCCTGCGGCTTGCCCAGCACTTTTTTGCGCCCCCGGAGTTCTGAATGCCGGCTTGGGCCGCACGGCTACTGAAGCCGCTAATGCCGTGAGCGCACGGCGAGTACGGGGCAGGTAATGCTCGGCAACAGGTGAGGCAACACCGCGGTCGTCAGGTGAGTCGTCAAATGCGGCCACAGCGCGGACGCCGCGCTTTCCCCTGCCCCAACCACCAGCAGATCGGGCTTGAGGTCCAGCGCCGCGCGCAGAATCTCTTGCTCCGGGTTGCCAAAATTGATGCGGAACTGCAAGTGCCGCCAGGGAACGTTGTCGTCCGGCAGGAGCGCCGCCAAACGGGCTTCAAGCGCCGGATAGTCCGTCGTGGTGCCCGGCGGTGCATCGCCAATGCGGGGCCGGCAGAGGCCGGCTCCGCATTGGTGATGCATCGTCCTGAAACGGCGCGCCCTGCCTGAGAGGCGACGTTGCTGGCTCCGGAGCTTCGGCTCGGTCTGCTGTTGCGGGCTTCGGACCCCGAGGTGGGTTTTTCAACGCAGTGTGTGTTAGAAGCCGCTGTGGCCGTTGAGCCCGCAGCTACAGCTTTGGGGGTGGCCCCTGGCCGACGGAGACTATGAACCGGCAACCATGACAGAATATCTAGCTTCGAACGTGGTGCAGGATCAGGTGCCGCAGATCGCACCGCTTCGGCTCCGGCACCCAGATGTCCGGAAACCGGCCGCTGGCCACCACCCTGGCCAGCAACAGCGCGTCGCGCCGGTCGGTCTTCTGCCGGTGAGGCTCCATGACCCGCAATTGGGCCGCGTCGCCCACCCGTAGCCGATGCCCCAACTCCGCCATCAGCGTCGCGAACCACCGCGAGTAGCCGGTGGCTTCCACCGCGCCCGGTTCGGTCCAGCGTGCGTAAAACTCCCGCACCTGCTCTTGGTCTTCTCCGTGCTCCAAACGATGCTCGCTCACTTCTCCGGTCTCCAGGTCCAGCACCGCCACTTGTTGAAAGCGGCACGGCCGGCCTCCTTGTTCCGAGTGGCTCGGTTTTGGACAATTCCACTCTACTCGGACGCGGGGAGGCCGTGGTGCCTCCTCCCGTGTGGATCGCGCCAGGGGGTCCCCGCGGGAAAACCCGCGGGGGCGCGAAGGTGCCACGGCCGTCGTTATACGATCACAGCGGCTTCAGCAGCTCTGATTCCGGGATAACGCGATTCCGAGAGCGCTACTGCAGTTGGGGGGCGGTCAGCGGGGTTTGCGTTGGCGGGGGGCGGGGTGGGAGCTGAAGGTTTTGTCGGGGGAGTGGCAGAGGGTTTCGACGGGGCAGGCGGCGCACTTGGGGGAGCGGGCGGTGCAGCATTGGCGGCCGTGGGCGATGACGCGGTGGCTGAAGACGATCCATTGGTCGCGGGGGAGGAGGCGCTGCAGGTCTTGCTCGATCTTTTCCGGCTGCTCATTCTTCGTTAGTTCGAGGCGCTGGCTGACGCGCTGGACGTGGGTATCGACGACGACGCCTGCGGCTTGGTGGAACCAGACGCCGAGCACGACGTTGGCGGTTTTGCGGGCGACGCCGGGGAGGGTGAGGAGGGCGTCCATGGAGTCGGGGACCTGGCCGGCGTATTCGGCGACGATGCGGCGGGCGGCGCCGGTGACGGACTTGGCTTTGTTGTGGTAAAAACCGGTGCTGCGGATGAGGGGTTCGAGTTGTTCGGGGGTAAGTTTGGCGGTGGCGGCGGGGGTGGGGTGCTGCTTAAAAAGGGCGGGAGTGACCAAGTTGACGCGGACGTCCGTACACTGGGCCGAGAGGATGGTGGCGACCAGCAGTTCCCAGGCGTTGCGGTGTGTGAGGGCGCATTCGGCGTCGGGGTAGGCGCGGGCGAGGCCGGCGAGAATGGCTTTGACGCGGGCGGGGTCAGTGCGAAGCATTTTATCTGGCGCCGGCTCCGGCGCTACGCATCCACTCTAGCAAAGCCCGGGCGGCCTGGCCGCGGTGGCTGAATGCGGCTTTGCGCTCGCGCGTCAGCTCGCCGAAGCCACAGCCGGCGGCGGGGGAATAAAAAAGCGGATCGTACCCGAAGCCGAGCGTGCCGCGCTCTTCCGGCAAGATGAGGCCTTCGGCCACGCCGTGGAAGACGGCCGCGAACTTGCCGCGGCGGGCGAGCGCCAAGACACAGACGAAGCGGGCGGTGCGGCGCTCGATCGGGATGCCTTGCAGGCGTTGGAGAACAAGACGATTGTTGGCGTCGTCGTCGCCATGGAGGCCGGCGTAGCGGGCGGAGTAGACGCCGGGGGCGCCGGCGAGGGCGTCGACGACCAGGCCGCTGTCGTCGGCGACGATGAGGCCCTCGCCGAGGCGGGAATAGTGTTCGGCCTTGAGGCGGGCATTGGCCTCGAAGGTGTCGCCGGTCTCCTCCACCGAGGGCAGGGCAGGGAAGCCGGGCATAAGGTCCAGGCGGAGGCCGGGCGCCATGGCGGCAAAATCGTCCACTTTGCCCTGATTGCCGGTGGCCAGCCACACGGGCTCGGAGCGGGTCACGAGAGGCGGGGCAGGTCGAGCTGCAGCAGCTCGTGCTGGCAGGCCATGATGCCGGTGATGCCGAGGCGGGCGAGGCGGAGCAGCTCGGCCATTTGACGGTCGTCGAAGGGCTCGGATTCGGCGGTGGCCTGAAGCTCGACGTAGCGGCCGTCGCCGGCGAGCACGACGTTCATGTCGACGGCGGCGTGGGAGTCTTCCTGGTAGTTGAGGTCGAGCACCGGCTCGCCGTTGACGATGCCGACGCTGGTGGCGGCGAGGTAATGGCGGAGCGGGAGGCGGGCCAGGGTTTTGGCCTCGAGCAGGCGCTGGCAGGTGAGGGCGAGGGCGACAAAGGCGCCGCAGATGGAGGCGGTGCGGGTGCCACCATCGGCCTGCAGCACGTCGCAATCGAGCAGGATGGTGCGTTCGCCGAGGGCTTCGAGATCGCAGGCCGAGCGCAGGGCGCGCCCGATGAGGCGCTGGATTTCGTGGGTGCGTCCGCCGGGGCGGCCTTTGTTGATCTCGCGCGGGGTGCGGGTGAGGGTGGAGCGGGGGAGCATGGCGTACTCGGCGGTCACCCAGCCGCGGCCCTGGCCACGCATAAAGGAGGGGACGGTGGTCTCAAGGGTGGCGGCGCAGAGCACGCGGGTCGAGCCCACCGTGATCAGGGCGGAACCTTCGGCGGTGGGCAGAAAGTCGAGCTCGATGGTGAGGGGGCGGAGTTGATCGGCGGAGCGGAGGTCGGAGCGCATGGGGGGGGCTGAGGGGTGAAGGTTGAGGGTTGAGGGCGGAGGGTTGAAAGTAAGGTGGGGCGGGGTTGGGGATGCCGCGTGCGCGGGTGGGGCTGCGAACTGTAGAGGATTGAGGGTGAACACACTATACTATTTCCATGCCTGAATTGATGCAGCCGGCGCGGGACCTGGCCGCCATTGCCCAGGGGTTGGGCGTGACGCTGAAGAACATGTTTTTGCCGCCGGTGACTGAGTTTTATCCGGACGAGCCAGTGCGGTTCGAGGCGCGCTTTCGGGGCGTACACGTGCAGCAGCGGGACGAGAACGGGCTGGAGAAGTGCGTGGCCTGCTTCCTGTGCGCGGCGGCGTGTCCGGCCAACTGCATTTACATCGAGGCCGCCGACAACACCGCGGTGCAGCGCATCAGCGCCGGCGAACGCTACGCCAAGGTGTACAACATTGACTACAACCGCTGCATTTTTTGCGGCTACTGCGTCGAAGCCTGTCCCACCGATGCCATCACCCACGGGCACGGATTCGAGATCGCCGCCTATGACGCCGGCAGCCTGGTGTACCGCAAGGAGCAACTGCTGGCGCCGCTGCCCGCGCCGGCTGGTTGAGGCTTGATTCCGCGCAGGACCGTTCGCCGAATTTCCCAGCGGGGCCGGGCGAACTGCATTATTCTAGAGAGCGTTGCAACAGACTTCCAGAATTGAGAGGCGCCCCACGTGCCACGTCGCGTTTTATTCACTTCCGAGTCGGTGACCGAAGGTCATCCCGATAAAATTGCCGATCAGATTTCCGATGGCGTGCTCGATGCCGCCCTGGCCGAAGACCCCAAAAGCCGGGTGGCGTGCGAAGCGCTGCTGACCACGGGGTTGATCGTGGTCGCCGGCGAAATCACCACCCGGGCCCACATTGACTATCAGGCGGTGGCGCGGGACGTGGTGCGCAGCGTGGGCTACACGGACGCGCGCTTCGGGTTTGACTGCGACACCTGCGGGGTGCTGATCAGCGTGCACCAGCAGTCGGGCGACATTGCCATGGGCGTGGACCGGGAAGGCGCCGGGGACCAGGGCATGATGTTCGGCTATGCCTGCGACCAGACGCCGGAAAAGATGCCGCTGCCGGTGGCGCTGGCGCGGCGGCTGACGCGGCAGTTGTCGCAGGTGCGGCGGGACGGGAAGCTGAACTACCTGCGTCCGGACGGCAAAAGCCAGGTGACGATCGAGTACGAAGGCGAGCGGCCGGTGCGGGTGGATGCGGTGGTGGTGTCAAGCCAGCACGGCGAGGAAATCAGCACCGAGCAGTTGCGGCGGGACATTCGCCAGCACGTGATTGACGCGGTGGTGCCGGCGGCGATGGTGGACGCCAATACCAAGTACCACATCAACCCCACCGGGCGGTTCGTGATCGGCGGGCCCATGGGCGACACCGGCGTCACCGGGCGCAAGATCATCGTGGACACCTACGGCGGAATGGGGCGGCACGGCGGGGGCGCGTTCAGCGGCAAGGACCCGACCAAGGTGGACCGGTCGGCGGCGTACATGGCGCGCTACATCGCGCGCAACATTGTGGCGGCGGGGATGGCGAGCCGCTGCGAGCTGCAGTTGGCGTACGCGATTGGGGTGGCCGAGCCGGTGTCGGTGCTGGTGGACACGTTCGGGACGCAGACGGTGGACGAGGACAAGATCGCGCAGGCGGTGCGGGACGTGTTCCAGTTGACGCCGCAGGGCATCATCGAAGAGCTGAAACTGCGGCGGCCGATCTACCGCAAGACGGCGGCGTTCGGGCATTTTGGCCTGGACCACCCCGACTTCACCTGGGAGCGGGAAGACAAAGTGGACGCCCTGCGGGCGGCGGTGGGCGCGGCCAGCGGGGTCTACGCCTCGGCGCGTTAACGGAAAGCAACGATGCAAGACATCGCCGGCTGGGGATTGGATGCGGCGATGGCGGCGGGCGCCAGCTACGCCGATGTGCGCGTGCGCGAGGAGCGGCAGCGCAGCGTCACCACCAAGAACGGCCGTTTGGGCACCGCCAGCGACGATGAGTCGCAGGGGGTGGGGATTCGGGCGCTGGTGGACGGGGCGTGGGGATTTGCGGCGAGCGACCAGCTCAACCGGGCCGCGGTGATGGCGACCGGGCGGCGGGCGGTGGCGATTGCGCGGGCCTCGGCGCAGGTGCGGGGGCCGGCGTTTACGCTGGCGCCGGAACCACCGCACCAGGCGAAGTGGGTGGCGCCGTGCGCGCTCGACCCGTTCAGCATACCGGTGGATGAGAACCTGGCGATGCTGTTGGCGGTGGATCAGGAACTGCGCTCGGTCACCGGCGTGACGCTGGCGGAGGCGCAGATGCACTTCGAGCGCGAGCAGCAACTTTTCGTCTCGAGCGAGGGCGCGCGCATCGAGCAAACGCGGGTGCTGAGCGGGGCCGGATACGTGGCGCTGGCGTTTGCCAACGGCGACATTCAAAAGCGTTCGTACCCGAACTCATTCGGGGGCCAGTTTCAACTCAAGGGCTACGAACTCATCCACGAACTGGATCTGGTGGCGAATGCGCGCCGGGTGGGCGAGGAGGCGGTGGCGCTGCACCGGGCGCCGCAGTGTCCGCAGTCGGTGGGGACGGTAATCCTGGACAGCTCGCAGTTGGCGCTGCAGATCCACGAGTCCATTGGGCACCCGGTTGAGCTGGACCGGGTGCTGGGCAGCGAGGCCAACTTCGCCGGCATGAGTTTCTTGACGCTGGACCAACTCAACCGGCTGCGGTACGGCTCGGCGCTGGTGAACGTGGTGGCCGACGCGCGGCTGGAGCACGGGCCGGGGCTGGGCACGTTTGCCTACGACGACGAAGGGGTGGAGGCGCAGCGCACGGACCTGATCCGGGAGGGCGAGTTCGTGGGCTACATCAGCAGCCGCGAAACCGCGGCCGCCATTGGGCAGACGCGCTCGAACGGCTGCATGCGCGCGGAAGGCTGGAACCGGGTGCCGCTGATCCGGATGACGAACATCAGCATCCTGCCGTCGGAGCAGGAACTGGGCCCGGAGGAGTTGATCGCCGACACCCGCGATGGGGTGTACATGGAGACCAACCGCAGCTGGTCGATTGACGACAAGCGCTTCAACTTTCAGTTCGGCACCGAGATCGGCTGGGAAATCAAGAACGGGAAGAAGACGCGGATGTTGAAGAATCCGAGCTACTCGGGCATCACCACCGAGTTCTGGAACTCGATGGACGCGATCTGCTCGAGGCCGCACTGGCGGTTGTGGGGCACGCCCAATTGCGGCAAGGGGCAGCCGCAGCAGACCATGGGCACCGGGCACGGGGCGGCGCCGGCGCGTTTCCGGAACATCAGGATCGGGACCGCCTACCAGAGCGGGAGCGGCGCGTGAGTTTCGAGCGAGAGGCGGCGCGGGAGTGGCTCAAGGAGGCGCGGCAGTGCGCGCCGGCGGGGGTGGAGATCGAGATTACGGCGGAGGCGACGACCTCGGAGCTGACGCGCTTCGCCAACAACGCGATCCACCAGCATGTGGGCGAAGCGAGCCTGGCGCTATCAGTGCGGACGCAGTTCGAGCAGCGCACAGCGCGGGCGTCGACGCACCGGCTCGACGGCAGCGGCATTCGCGAGGTGGTGGACCGGGCGCTGCGGCTGACGCGGTCGCAGGCGGCCGATCCGGACCTGCTGCCGATGGCGGAGGCGGCGCCGGCGCGGGAATCGCCGCGCTGGGACGAGACGACGGCGGCGGTGACGCCGGCAGACCGGGCGGCGGCGGTGGGGGCGATGGTGGAGGTGGCGCGGGCGCAGTCGCTGACGGCCGCCGGGATCTGCGCCAGCCAGCAGTCCACGGCCGCGGTTCTGAACTCGCGGGGGTTGGAGGCGCTGCAGCACTCGACCGGGGCCGAGTTTTCGGTGACCATGCTGGGGCCGAGCAGCTCGGGTTGGGCGAAGGCGGGCTCCTACCGCTGGCAGGATCTGGCGCCGGTGGAGGGGGCGAAGGCGGCCGCGGCGAAGGCGCTGGCCAGCCGGGACCCGATCGAACTGCCGCCGGGGCGCTACACGACGATTCTGGAGCCGGCGGCGGTGCTCGACCTGCTGGGATTTTTGATGTGGGATTTCAGCGGGCAGGCGGTGCTGGACCAGCGCAGCTCGCTGAGCGATCGGGTGGGCACGAAACTGTTCGGCGACAACATCAGCATCGTGGACGATGCCCATGACCCGCTGCAGACCGGGGCGCCGTTTGACGGCGAAGGCGTGCCGCGGCAGCGCGTCACGCTGGTGGAGAACGGCTGGGTGCGCAACCTGGTGTTTGCGCGGCAGTCGGCGCGACATTGGAACGCACGCGGACTTCAGCCGGCGGCCGCGCCCACCGGGCACGGGTTCCCACTGCCCAACGAATACGGCGAGGCGCCGCTGAACGTGGTGTTTCGGCCGCCGGCGGAGGCGCCCACGCCTTCCGTCGAGCAGATGATCGGCGCGACGGAGCGCGGGATTCTGGTGACGCGGTTGTGGTACATCCGCGAGGTGGACCCGTACCAGAAGATTCTTACCGGCATGACGCGCGACGGGACGTTTCTGATTGAGAACGGGCGGATCAGCCGCGGCATCCGCAACTTCCGCTTCAACCAGAGCATGATCGAGCTGCTGAACCACGTCGAAGCCATGGGACCGGCGGTGCGGGCGAGCGGCGAGGAGTCGTTCGATATGGTGGTGCCGGCGCTGAAGGTGGCGGGGTTCAACTTCACCGAGGTGACGAAATTCTAGGGTTGTTGGTTATTGGTTGTTGGTTATTGGTCATCAGTTATCGGTCGTCGGTGTAGGGCGCGGCGGCGTTACAGGGATGCTGGATCCAAGCCAAGCGGGAGGGGCGGGCCGGCCGGCGGCCGGCCGGCGGGTCGGCGACCCGCCCCACACCAGCGCGGCGGCGTAGCGGCACGTCGGGATCTCGGCCCGCACCGCAAGTGTCCAGCAGCAACTAGCCACAACTGGCAACTGAGCATCGGTGATTTTTGCTCTAGTGGATTTGGGAGGCTACGGCGGCTAGGATCAAGGGCTGAACCGCCGGGGTGTCGAGTTTTTGGGCGGCGGCGATGGCGGCGGTGAGGTTGAGGCGGGCGATTTGGCGGTAGTCGTTAGCGGCTTGGCCGCCGACTTGGACGGGGCGGTTTTGCTGGTCGGCGGAGAGGTTGTCGAAGTTGGCCTGGGCGGTTTGGGCGTCCTGGGAGGCGCGCTGGAGAAGGACGGGGAGCAGGGCGTCGGCGCGGTCGGTCATGCCCAGGTTGTCGAGGACGTTCAGCAGCATGGGGATGTTGTTGCGGCTGTTGGTGGCATCAGACGATGGAGCACCGAGGGCGGAGATGGCCGCCGAGGCCGCCTGGCCAGCAATCAGCGGATTTTGAAACGCTTCTATTTGCGCGAAATTGACCAGGTCGCGCAGTGCATTGGGCCCGGTTTGGGCTTCGTCCGCGGCCAGTGCGGTTTGGGGGTCGGACTGGATGGCGGTCACGTTTAAAAGATTGGAGCGGGTCAGCCCGACGCCCCCGCGACCCCCTGAGATCAGCTGCGGAGTGGGAGTGGGCGGGGCGAAGGTGGCGGCGGCGTCCGGGTCCACCTTTTGCAGGTCAGGCAACAGGGCCGAGGCCCTGGAGGGGGCGGGATGGTGCTGCAGGAGCGCCTCGACAGCGGATTCCCAGTCGGCGCGGAAGGCGGTGAGGTCCACCGAGAAGCGGGCGCGACGCGGCCTGCCGGCAACGGGATCGAGAGGCGCGGTCTGTAGCAGGAAGTTGACTGCTTCGCCCAGGCCGGCCGGGTCCTGATCGGCTTCGGCGGCGGCGTCGGCCATGTGGAGCAGGGCGGCGTCGCCGGCCTGGTCGAGCGATCCAGGAACGGGCCGGGAGCCGCTGGCGGAGACCGTGACGCCGCCACGTTGCATGAGCATTAAGGCGGCCTGATAGGGGAAGGAGCCGTCGTCCTGCTGACACTGGGCGATCAAGGCGAGCGGGTCGAACTGTACACCGGACCTGGCGAACGATGAGGCGAGGAGGGCGTCGTAGAGGGGGGCTTTGCGGACGTCGGCCTGCTGGATGAGATCGAGGACGGTTTTGAATTGCGATTGTACGGCGGCACTTTCCTGGCGTGCGCGGGTGATGGAGAGGGCGCGGACAAGATTGGCTTCGATGCTTTCTTTGGGGTTGTAGGGGGTCCAGTTCGCGGGAGCATTGGGGGGCGGAACGGGAGGTGGGAACGTGGTGCCGACAATCTGGTGGAAGATTGAAATCAAATCGGACCGAACCTGTTGCTGCCATTGCTGGTCGGTTGGCAGGGCGGTGATTTCATCGAAGGCGATGGTTTCGAGGTCGCTGGCGGCGAGCTCGGGGGGCAGACTGGAGGTGGCGGCGCGCGCTTGATGGAACACGGTGGCGGCGAGTTGGCGGTTCGCGGAAATATCGGGGACACTGGCGCTTTTAGGTGGAAGGAAGAGGGCGGGATCGGGATCGTCGAGGTGCAGGGAGTCCAGGACAAAGGAATAGAGGAGGGCGCCGTCGGCGGCGGTTTGGCGAAGAAGGAGATTGACCCCAAACTCGGGCGCCGCACACCGTTCGGACGTGCCCACCAGGGCTCCGTCGGCCTGCAGATAATCCAACTCGAAACCGACGCCGGATTGTCCGGCGCCAGTGCAGGGACCGGAGGAGTGGGCGGTGATGCGGCGAGCCTGAGGTGCTGACTGGGGCGGCTGGCCGACCCAGCCACTGAACATCTGGGTTGGGTCGTAGCCCTGTCCACGGGGGAAGACTCTGCCGCTGGCGGGGTAGACGCGCCAGTACCGCTGCGTCACTGGATCGGAGATCGTGACGATGCGTTCGGGCGCGCCGGCAGCGGAGGCGTTGGCGAGGACAATGGTATCAATGCGGGTCCGCCCCTGGGAATCGCGCGCATAGGTTGTCGTCCAGGTGATGGCTTGCGCGCTGCCCGCCGGCTGCCAAGTCACGGTGGCGGTGGCGGTGAGAGCGGGGCGGGAAGGCGCGCCCAGGGGGGGTGGCTGCGATGAGCGTTGTGGGGGGTAGGCGCAGGCGGACAGCAGCAGGGCCGTGGCCACGGCGGTGCTGTACGCTAAGCGGCGGCGTGAGCGCATGCGGGTACTCCGGACCGATTGGAGTCAGTATAGCGCCGGGGCGGGGGAAGGGGAGGTGTTAGGTATTAGGTTTTAGGTATTAGGGAAGGCGCGGCGGTCGGGGCGGGGCCCGACGGCTCGGTGGTCCGGGGCGGGGTGGCGAGGGGTCGTTCGACCAGACGCATCATGTATTTGCGCTGAACTCAGTGGATCTGCGATGCTGCGGCGGCAAGGACCAGGGGCTTGACCACCGGGGCATCGAGCTTTCGAGCGGCGGCTGCGGCGGCGGTTAAGTCCATGCGGGCAATCATGGCGAACTCGCTCGCAGTATCGCCGCCAACATACTCGCTGCCGTTTTGCTGGCCGGGCGAGAGGCGATCGAAGTTTGCCTGATCGGTCTGAGCATCCTGAGCGGCGCGGCGGAGAAGGACGGGTAGCAGGGCGTCGGCGCGGTCGGTCATACCGAGGCTGTCCAAGGCACGCAGAAGGCCGGAGAAATTGAAGCGAGAGGAAGGATCGGAGATCGTCGTTTGCAGAACAGCGACGGCGGCCGAGGCGGCTCGGGCAGCCATCAGCGGATCGTTGTAGCTCTCGACATTTGCGATGTTGGACAGGTTGGGCAGCGCCTCCGGTCCGGCTTCGGCTTCGGCGGCGGCGATCGCTGCTTGCGGATTGCTTTGGATTGAATCTGGGTTGAAGACCGAGGGAGGGACCGCCACCGGCCCCCCACCCTCTACCCCCGCCGCGCGGCGCGGTGTGGCTGCGTCGGGCGAGGCAACTAGCGCCGCGGCATCCGGATCCAACTGCTGCAGCTTCAGAAGCAGCGCCGCGGTCCACGACGGCGGATGATGATCGCGCAGGAGCGCTTCCGCGGCCGCTTCCCATTCGCCGCGGGAGGCCGTAAGGTCAACCGGGAACCGGGGGTCGGAGGCGGCCGATGCTGCCGGCGGAACCGGCGCGGTCCCCACCAGGAAGTTGACGGCGTCGCTCCAGCCGGCCGGATCCTGGTCGGCTTCGGCAGCGGCGTCGGCCATGTGCACCAGGGAACTGGCCGCTTCCTGGTCCAGCCCCGCGGGGTCGTGCATGGGGCCGCGGCTGAAGCTGATGGCGCCGCTGTGTGTCAGCAGTTGGAGCACGCCGTCGTAGGGAAAAGAGTCGTCGGCCTGCTGACACTGGTAAACCAGGGCAATCGGGTCGGGCAGGCCCTTGGAGTTTACCGGCGCGAAGTAGATGTTAGAGGAGAGCAGCACGTCGTAGAGGGGCGCTTTGCGCACATCGGCCTGCCGGATGAGGTCGAGAACTGTCTGCATTTGTGCCTGGATGGAGCCGCCGCGTTGGCGGCCAAAGGAATTGGTCAGCATCCGGACGAAGTCGGCTTCGATGCTTTCTTTGGGATTGTAGGCGACCCAATCCGGCGGCGCATTGAGCGGCGGGGTGGGTTGGGGCAATGCGATGCTCACAATTTGGCGGAAGGTCGAAACCAGGTCGGTCCATGCCTGCTGCTGCCAGGCGTCATCCTGGGGCAGGGCAGTCAGCTCGTCTTGAGCAATCGTCTGCAGGTCGCCGGCGGCGAGCTCGGGCGGCAGGTCCGAGGCGGCTTCGCGCGCCTGGTGGAAGAGCGCGGCCGCGAGGGCGCGGTTCGCCGCAGGGGCCGGCGCGGCGGCGGCGGGCGGGGCAAAATCGGTTGCGGGCGGCTCGCCGAAGTGGAGTGCATCCACCACGAAGGAGAATTCGAGTGTGCCGTCGGCAGAGGTTTGACGAACCTGGAGGTTCAGTCCCCCCGACCACGGCGCCAAACAGCGTTGGGTGCGGCCGGCCGCGGTGCCGTCGGCCAGCAGGTGAACGATCTCGAAACTGCCGCCGGTTTGGCCGGCGATGGTGCAGGGACCGGACGTGCCTGCCCGACTGCGGGGCGACGGGGGGCCGGAGAGCGGCGGTTCGCCGGTCCAGCCGCTGAACCGCTGGAGGTCATCGTAGCTCTGTCCGCGGCGGAACGCCTTGCCGCTGGCGGGGTAGATGCGCCAATACTGGTGCGAAACGGGATCGGAGATCAAGACGATGCGCTCGGAACGGCCGTCGCTCGAGGCGGTGCCGAGGACGATGGTGTCCAACCGGGTCCGCCCCTGGGAATCGCGCGCATAGCTGGTCGTCCAGGTGATGGCTTGCGCGCCGCCCGGCGGCCGCCAGGTTACGGTGGCGCTCGCCGACAGCGCCGGGCGGGTATTGGTTTGCGGCGAGCTCGCCATCTCTGACTGCGGCGGATAGGCACACGATGCGGACAGTACCATCACCGCCACGCAGGCGCCCGCCAGCCATCGAGATGTTGCCAAAGGCATACCAGTTCCCGCGAGTTAGTTGGGACAGTATAGCGCTGGAGGTTTTAGGGAGGGCGCGGCGTCGTTTGTCAATGGGCTTGCGAGGCCACGGCGGAGAGAACCATGGGCTTCACCGCGGGAGCGTCGAGACTTCGGGCGGCGGCAACCGCGGCGTTCAGATCAACACGAGCGATCATGGCGAATTCCGAGGCGGCGCCGCCGTCGGGCATGCCGGATTCCCTTTGGTCGGGCGGAAGGTCGTCAAATTTGCTCTGAGCGGCAAGCGCATCGTTTGTGGCGCGCTGGACCAGGAATGCGATCACGGTATCGGCGCGGTCGGTCATTCCGAGGTCGTCCAAGGCGGCCAGGAGGCCGGAGAGGAGGTCGGGTCCGATAGCCCAGGGACCGCTGACGGGGCTGGTTTGGATAGCGGCAAGGGCCGCCGAAGCGGCGTGAGCTGCGACCCAGGGATCGCGATGGAACTCCCAGACGGCGATATCGGTCAGGTTGTACGCGGCAGGCGGGCCGGTTTGGGCCATGGCTTGGGCGAATGCCGATCCCGGATTCGACCGTACCGTGTCTTGGCTGAGCAGGTCCGTGGAAGAAAAAGGGAGCAGTAGGCCGCCGTTACTCACCATGACGCTGCCCGTCAGCCGGGCCTGAATATTCGGGGTGAATTGGGGTGCGGCTGGTGCATTCATTTGGCGCAGCAGCGACCGCAAGCCTGCAACCTGGGCTGGCATTGCACCTGGCGTTTGGGGGTAGTTCCTAAGCAGGCTATGGACGGCGGCTTCCCAGTCAGCGCGAAATGCGGTCAGGTCCACTGCGTAACGCGGCGGGGATGGAGAGAGCTTCGCAGCCGGGGCGGTTTCCTCCAAAAATAGAACGGCTTCGGAGAGACCGGCGGGGTCGGCATCCAAGCCGGCGGCCGCGTCAGCCATGCGAAGCAGCGTAGCGGCTGCGGTGGAGTCGAGCATCTGGGGGCTGGGTTTGATGCCGCCGGCGGTGCGGATGTACCTCCCTTGGATCAGTTCCTGGACACCACGGTAGGGAAACGAGCCGTCGGTTGCCTGGCACTCGGCCACCAGCGCCACGCGATCAATCCCAAGCGCCGCCAACGCCGAGGGTTCCGCGGGGAGCGCACCGAGCAGCGTGTCGTAAAGCGGCGCCTTGCGCACATCCGCGTGCCGGGCCAGATCCAGGATGATGTTCATTTCGGCTTTAGTGAGTCGGCCCCCAGGGTCGTGCATCAGGGCGTAAATGAGGTTGGCCTCGACGCTTTCCTTCGGGTCGAATGTGGCCCAAGCTGGAGCGCTATTGGGGCGGGGAAGGGGTTTCGGGAATTCGATCCCGACAATCTGGTGAAAGGTGGAGACTGCATCGGTCCACGCTTGCTGCCGCCAATCGGGGTCCAGGGGCAGCGCATTCATTTCCTCGCCAGCAACCATTTGCAGCATTCGGGCATCGAGTTCCGGCGGCAGGATCGAGGCGGCGTCACGCGCCTCCCGGAACAGCGTTGCGGTCAGTGCGCGGTCGGCGCTCCCACTTGGCGTTGGGATGCTGGCGGGCGGCACGAACATCGAGGCAGGTGGATCACCGAGCTTCAACGCGGTGACAGTAAATGTCAATCGTGGCGTGCCGTCGGCGGAGATCTGACGAAACTCGATATTGAGTTGGAGCGCCAGCATCTCACACCACTGATCGAAGCCGGCCGCCGATCCATCGTCATACAGGTACTTCCCCTGGCGCGCCAGGCCGGATTGGCCAGCGACAGTGCACGTGCCAAGTTTCACGAATGGGACGCTATGCGCGCCAGGGTGTGGCGCAAGCGGGGCGCCCAGCCAGCCGCTGAGCTCGTTGACGTCAGAGCGTCCCGAGGTTACCGGGTACGCTTTCCCGCTGGCGGGGTAGATTCGCCAGTTCAGGTTCGCAACGGGGTCGGAAACCGATATGACCTCCTCGCCGGCACCATCGGGCGAAGCCGTGCCCGGAACAATTGTTTCGAGGAAGGTGCGGCCGCGGGCATCGCGGGCAAAGCTCGTGGTCCAGGTGAGGGTTTGCGATCCGCCCTCTGGCCGCCAAGTTACGTCGGCAGTCGCACTAAATGAGGGGCGGGGGATGGGGTGAGGCTGGTGGCGTGGGCGCGTAGTCTGCGGGCAGGCGCACGCTGCGGCCAGGAGCACCACACATGCGCCCGAGCACCATGTACCCAACCTGCGGCCTTTGGCCATGCAGTAACTCCGTCTGGGGGCAGTATAGCGCTGGAGGTGGTGCGGCCGCGCTTCGCTGGACGCCGTCCCGCGTGTTTGGGGAGGTGTTAGGTATTAGGCTTTAGGTATTAGGGAAGGCGCGGCGGATGGGATGGGGCTTGGCGACGAGGTGGTCCGGGGCGGGGTGGCGGCGCGCGGAAGGTGTTAGGTATTAGGTTTTAGGTGTTAGGGAAGGCGCGGCGGACGGAATGAGGCTCGGCGAGGGGCTCGGGAGAGGGGGTTCGCGCGCGACGCTGTCGCGGACGATGCGGAAGACGAGCAGGCCGAGGCCGGCGGCAAGGGCGAGGTGAATGCTGTTGCCAGCGAGGTGGAAGATGCCCCACAGCAGCAGCCAGCTCGTGAGCAGCACGATCGCCAGGGCGAGCACCATTGCGAGGTGGGATGCATCGAAGCAGGGGAACTGTTGCCGGGAGCACCGCATGGCCGCACCGCCTTTGCCGAAGCCACATCCGCCGTCGCCGATTCCGGGAGCGGAACCGCCGGGCGGCGATCCTACGCCGGTGGTCCCGCCGCCGGCTCATCCGCCGGTGCGGCCGCCGGCTCATCCGGCACCTTGGCGGGAGTGAGTTGGCCGCGAGACGTGGGCAGGCCCCCTACCGGGCGGTCGGAGGCGGGTGCTATCCTGAAAAGCAGCCATGGCGAAATACGTTTTTTCGTTCGGAGAAGGTAAAGCGGAAGGCAACGGGAGCATGAAGGATGAGCTCGGCGGCAAGGGCGCCGGGCTGGCGGAGATGACCAACGCCGGGCTGCCGGTGCCGCCGGGGTTCACGCTTTCAACCGAAACCTGCCGCGCCTACTACCGCAACGGCAACAAAGTGCCGGCGGAAGTGGAAGAGCAAATGGAGAAGGCGCTGCTGCAACTGCAGCGGGACACGGGGCAGAAGCTGGGCGACGCCGCCAACCCGTTGCTGGTGAGCGTGCGCAGCGGCGCGAAGTTTTCCATGCCGGGGATGATGGACACGATCCTCAACCTGGGGCTGAACGACGGCACCGTCAAGGGTTTGGCCAAGAGGAGCGACAACCCGCGCTTCGCCTACGACTCCTACCGCCGGCTGATGCAGATGTTCGGCAGCGTGGTGCTGGAGATTCCGAAAGCGGAGTTCGACAAGATCTTCGACGGGCAAAAGAAGAAGCGGCGGATGAAGCTGGACACCGAGCTCGATGCCGCCGACCTGGAGCAGGTGATTGCGGGCTACAAGAAACTGGTGCGCAGCCACACGGGCAAGGAGTTTCCGCAACAGGCGCGGGAGCAACTGGCGATGGCCCGCGACGCGGTGTTCCGCTCCTGGTTCAACGACCGGGCCAAGCACTATCGGCGCATGAACAACATTGCCGACGAGCTGGGCACGGCGGTGAATGTGCAGGCGATGGTGTTCGGAAACCTGGGCCCGACGAGCGGCACCGGGGTGGGTTTCACGCGCAACCCGGCGACGGGCGAGAAGGTGTTTTACGGCGAGTTTTTGATGAACGCGCAGGGCGAGGACGTGGTGGCCGGGATTCGCACGCCGGTGCCGATTGCGGAGCTGGAGCGGCAGATGCCGGCGGTGTACCGGCAACTGCGCGAGATCACCAGCCGGCTGGAGCAGCATTACCGCGACATGCAGGACTTCGAGTTCACCATCCAGGACGGACGCCTGTACATGCTGCAAACGCGCAACGGCAAGCGCACCGGGCGGGCGGCGCTGAAGGCCGCCATGGACATGGTCGCCGAGGGGCTGATCAAGAAGAGTGAGGCGCTGTTCCGGGTGGACGCGAACCAGGTGTATGAGCTGCTGTTTCCGCGCTTTGACCCGAAGCAACTGGCGCGACTGCAGCCGCTGAGCACCGGGCTGCCGGCATCGCCGGGGGCGGCGGTGGGCAAGATCGTATTCACCGCCGAAGCGGCGGTGGCGTGGCAGCAGGCGAAGCAGGGGCCGGTGATGCTGGTGCGGGCCGAAACCACGCCGGAGGACATACACGGCATGGAGGTGGCGGCCGGAATTTTGACCTCGCGCGGCGGCATGACCAGCCACGCTGCCGTGGTGACGCGCGGGATGGGGAAGTGCTGCGTGGCCGGGGCAAGCGGCATCAGCGTTGACGAGCACGGGAAGAAACTGCGCGCGGGCGGCAAGGAATTTGGCGAAGGCGACTGGATCTCGATTGACGGCTCCACCGGCCACATCTACGCCGGGCAGGTGCCGACCATTCCGGGCGACCCCAACGATCCGATGCTGATCGAGTTCATGAGCTGGGTCGAGCCGCACCGGCGGTTGGGCGTGCGCGCCAATGCCGATGTGCCGCGCGACGCGCGCGCGGCGCGGTCGTTTGGGGCCGAGGGCATCGGGCTGTGCCGGACCGAGCACATGTTTTTCGGCGAGGGCAAGATCCAGCACATGCGCGCCATGATCCTGGCGGAGAACGAGCGCGAGCGGCGGGCGGCGCTGCGCAAGCTGCTGCCGCTGCAACGGAAGGATTTTGCCGGGATATTCGAGGCCATGGACGGGTTCCCGGTCACCATCCGCACGCTCGATCCGCCGCTGCACGAGTTTCTGCCGCAGCGCGAGGAGATCATGGTGGACCGGGAGCGGCTGAAGCTTGCCCCGCCGGCGCGGCGGCGGTCGCTGCTAGCCGGCGTGCGGACCAAGTATAAGGACTACGGCATCACCAACGCCGGAGGTCTGGAGCATCTGCTGGCGCGGGTGCAGGACCTGCACGAGGTGAACCCGATGCTGGGACTGCGGGGCTGCCGGCTGGGCATTTTGTACCCGGAGATTACCGAGATGCAGGTGCGGGCGATTTTCGAGGCCGCGGTGCAGGTGACGCGCAAGGGCAAGACCGTCAAGCCGGAGGTCATGATCCCGCTGGTGGCGACGCCGCGCGAGCTGGCGCTGCAGGCCGCCATTGTGCGGCGGGTGGCCGACGAGGTGCTGGCCGCGGCGAAGGTGAAGCTGCCATACTTGGTGGGCACCATGATCGAGCTGCCGCGGGCGGCGCTGGTGGCGGGCGAGATCGCTGCCGAGGCGCAGTTTTTCAGCTTCGGGACCAACGACCTGACGCAGACGACGTTCGGGTTTTCGCGCGACGACATCGGCAAGATCCTGCCGTTTTATATCGCTCAGGGTGTGCTGAAGCAGGATCCGTTCGCCAGCCTGGACCAGATCGGGGTGGGGCAGCTTGTCCAGATGGCGACTGCCAACGGGCGCAAGACGCGGCCCGACCTGAAGGTCGGCATCTGCGGCGAACACGGCGGCGACCCGGCCTCGGTGGCCTTCTTCCACCGCACCGGGCTGAACTACGTTTCGTGCTCGCCTTACCGCGTGCTCACCGCCCGGCTGGCGGCCGCGCAGGCGGGCGCGGCGGATGCCTCCGGTTCGGAGGCGGCGCGGACGGTGTGAGGGAGTAAGAGTTTAGGGTTGAGGGTTGAAGGTTGAAGGTAGAGTGGGGCGTTGGCGGAGGTGGCCGCGGGGGGCCGGGCTGAGGGGCGCGCTGGGGTGCCGCAAGCGCCCGGCATTACTTTCAACCCTCGGCCTTCAACGCTCAACTTCTTCAGGGTCAAGGGTTGAAGGTACAGTGGCGGCATTGGCGGAGGTGGCCGCGGGGGGCCGGGCTGAGGGGCGCGCTGGGGTGCCGCAAGCGCCCGGCATTACTTTCAACCCTCGGCCTTCAACGCTCAACTTCTTCAACCTTCAACGCTCGACTGCTTCAAGTGGGGACGCGCATTAGCAGATAGACGCCGGCGCCGAGGAAGAGCAGGTCGGGCGCCCAGGCGGCCAGCGGGGCCGGCATCTGGTTGAGGTTGCCGAGGGCCTGAAGCAGGCTGGAGGAGCTCCAGTAGGCGATCGCCACGCCGATGCCGATGCTGATGCCGGCGACGGTGCCGCGCCGGCCCACGCTGAGGGCAAACGGGAACGCCAGCAGCACCATGATGATCGAGGCCAGCGGGTAGGTGATTTTTTGCGCCAGGGTGACGCTGAGCCGGCCGACGTCATAGCCGCTGCGGCGCAGCGTCTGAATATAGCGGTGCAGTTCGGAGTAACTCATCTGCATGCCGGGCCGGGAATCGGTGCGGAAATAGGCCGGGGTTTCGGCAAGTCCGGCGAAGCTGGCGACCTGGAAGCGCTGAAAGTCGGCGGCGGGCGCGGGGGCGAAGTTGCGCTCCCATCCGTCGGTGAACACCCAGGCGCCGATGTCGCGGTCCCAGCGCGCCTGGCGGGCGAAGATGCGGCGGCGGAGGAGGAAGTCGGCGGGGTCAAGCTGAAACACGCTGACGTCGGCGAAGGTCTCGCTGGAGGCGTCGTAAAAGCTGAAGTAATAGACGTCGTTATTCCTCCCAAATACCCACTTATGCTCGGGGTTGCTGTAGGTCTGCGGGGCCTGGCCCTTGATGGCGGCATGGAGGGCGTCCTGTTTCTGATTCCAGGCGGGCATCCATGAGGCATCGAGGGCGAACTGGGCGGCGGCGAGCAGGGCGGCCACCATCAGGACCGGGAAAAGGAGACGGAACACGCTCACGCCGCTGGCCTTGACGGCGGTGACTTCGTTGGCCTTGGACATGAGGCCGAAGGTGATCAGCACGCCCATGAGGATGGCGACCGGGATCGTCATGTAGAGCGTCTGGGGACTGAAGTAGAGCAGGTACTCGGCGACCATGCCGAGGCCGATGTGGTTGTGAAGGATGCTGCTGATGAGCTCGAAGGTGGTGAACACCAGCACGAGGAGCAGAAACGCCGCCAGCAGCAGGGCGGTATAGCTGAGGAACTCGCGCATCAGGTAGGCTTCGATGAGCGAGGGGCTCCAGCGGCGGAAGCGGCGCGGGCGCGCGGGCGCTAAAAAAAGGCCTTGACCGGGAGATCAAGTTGGATA
>JBOGKJ010000285.1:0-73845 GCA_050745565.1 Terriglobales bacterium
GCCGAACCCAGCTCGAAGACGCGCCGCGCGCCCGCGATCACCGCCAACTGGTGCAGCACGCGCGCCACCACGGGTCCGACGATTGGGATGTCGCGGCGCGTCGCCTCCGCCTCCATCGCCGCCAGCACCGCCGCGCGCGGCGGCAGCAGGGCATGCAGATAGTGCTCGACCTCCGGGGCGGTGATCACAGCGTCTGGCCCGGCTTCATCTCGACCACCTCGCAGGGCGTGCCCGCCGCGGCCAGCAGCTTCTTCAGCTCCGCCGGGGTGCCGGTGAGCACCGGCCAGGTGCCGTAGTGGTTCGGGAATACGCTGGGCACGCCGAGCAGGCGGCAGGCGTGCGCCGCCTCGCGCGGGTCCATCGTGAAGAAACCGCCGATCGGGAGCAGCGCGATCTCGGGCCGGTAGATCTCCGCCAGCAGCTTCATGTCACCGAACACGGCCGTGTCGCCCGCGGCGTAAAGACGCAGGCCCTCGGCGAACTCGATGATGAACCCGGCCGGCTCGCCCAGGTACAGCGGCAGACCATCCTGCTCGACGCTGGAGGAGTGGTCGGCGTGCACCATGGTGATTTTGGCCCCGCCCAGCTCGATCGTGCCCCCCTTGTTGCAGGCGACCAACTGGTCCTGCGCGATGCCCTGCTTGCCGAGATACATGCCGAGCTCGATCATGGCCACCACCTTGGCCTTGCTGCGCAGCGCCAGCGGCACCGCATCGCTGATGTGGTCGTGGTGGCCGTGCGTCAGGAGGATGAAATCCGCCTGCGACGGCGATTTCTCGCTCTCCGGGCAGAGCGGGTTGGGGGTCAAAAACGGATCGAGGTAGAACGTTTTCCCGGCAGAGCGGAACCGGTAGGTCGCGTGGCCGAGCCAGGTGATTTGAACGCCGTGCAGATTGGGCATAAGACTAGTTTCGAGTTTCGAGTTGAAAGTTTCAAGTGCCGCCGCGGCCGACGCCTAGCTGAGGTAGAGGCCGCCGTTGACCGCGAGCGTGTGGCCGGTGATGTAGCTGGCGGCGTCGCTCGCCAGGAACGCGACCGCGGCGGCGACTTCGGCCTCGGCGCCGATGCGGCCCATGGGGATGCGGGTGAGGAGCTGTTCGGCGGCGCGCTCGCCCAGCGCGGCGGTCATGTCGGTGGCGATGAAGCCGGGGGCGACGGCATTGACGGTGATCTGGCGGGAGGCGACTTCAAGGGCGAGCGCCTTGGTGAAGCCGATCAGGCCGGCCTTGCTGGCGGCGTAGTTGGCCTGGCCGGGATTGCCGGACTGACCGACGACGCTGGTGATGTTGATGATCCGCCCCCAGCGCTGGCGCACCATGCCGGCGAGAGCGGCCTGGCTGCACACGAAGGCGGCGGTGAGGTTGGTCGCGAGCACCGCGTCCCAGTCCTCGCGCTTCATGCGAAGCAGCAGTTGATCGCGGGCAATGCCGGCATTGTTGACGAGGATGTCCAGGCGGCCAAAGTGCTCCTGGATCCGCTTGACGGCAGCGCGCACATCGGCTTCACGGTTGACGTCGAGCGGGACGGCGAGCGCGCCGGAGCCGATTTCAGCGGCGACCGCCTCGAGTTTTTCCGGGTTGCGGGCGGCCAACGCCACGCGGCAGCCGGACCGCGCCAGCGCCAGCGCGATGGCGCGGCCGATGCCCTGGGAGGCGCCGGTAACCAGCGCAACGCGGGCGGGGTTGGCGGTGTCGGGCATGAGGTCAGGCGGCGGTCAGGGCCGCGAGTGTTTTGTCGAGCGACGCGGCGTCCTCGACGTTCAAGCATATGGCGTTGCGGTCAATGCGGCGCATCAACCCGCTGAGCACGCGGCCGGGACCGACCTCGACAAAATGCGTCACGCCGCGTGCGAGCAGGCCGCGCATGGAGCGCTCCCACTGCACCGGCGCGGTGACCTGGCGGATGAGGGCGTCGCGGGCCTCCTCGGCACCTTCAATCAGTTCGGCGTCCACGTTGGTCATCAGCGGCATGTTCAGTTCGTTGAAGTAGGTGTTCCAGAGGTCCCACTGCAGCGTTTCCTGCGCGGGCGCCATAAGGGCGCAGTGAAAAGGGGCGCTCACCGGCAACGGGACGGCGCGGCCGCCGCGGGCGCCGGCCATCTCGATCGCGCGGGCGATCGCGCCGGCATGGCCGGCGATGACGATCTGGCCGGGGGCGTTGAAGTTGGCGCAACTGCAGACCTGGCCGGCGGCGGCTTCCGCGCACAAGGCTGCAACCGCGTCCGGGTCGAGGCCGAGCACGGCCGCCATCGCGCCTTCGCCGGGAGGCACGGCGTCCTGCATGAGCTCGCCGCGGCGGCGCACCACCTTGACCGCTTCCTTGAAATCCAGGCAGCCGGCGGCGACCAGGGCGGAATATTCACCCAGGCTGTGCCCGGCGACGTAGGCCGGGGTGATGCCGCGCTCAGCGAGCACGCGCGCCGCGGCCACGGCCACGGTGAGGATGGCGGGCTGGGTGTTGGCGGTGAGCTTCAGGTCCTCGTCCGGACCATGAAAGCAAAGCTCGGAGAGCGGACGCGGCAGCGCGTCGCCGGGAGCGCTTTGCGCGCCCAATGCCTGGTCGGCGGCGGCAAACACCTCGGCGGCGGCGGGAAAATGCTCGGCAAGGTCGCGGCCCATGCCGGCGTACTGGGAGCCCTGGCCAGGAAACAGGAAGGCGATGTCAGGCATGCGGGGAGGGGAGCGGGCCGGCCGGGTTCAGCGGCGGGCCGGCGGCGGCATCGAGGCTCTCGGGAGGGGCCGGGGGGCGAAGCCGCTCGATCTGGGTTTCGATCTGCTGGTTAATCCGCTGGTGCGCGCTTTCAGCCGCGACGCGGATGGCGTTCTTGATGGCGTTGGCGTTGCTGCGACCATGGCAGATGATCACGATGCCGCGCACGCCGAGCAGCGGCGCCCCGCCGTATTCGCTGTAGTCCAGGCGCTTTTTGAAGGCGGCGAAGGCGCGGCGCGAGAGCCAGTAGCCGAGGCGGCTGGAGAGGGAGCCGGCCAGCAGTTCGCGCAGCAGGCCACGGACGGTCTCCACCAGGCCCTCGCTGATCTTGAGTGCGACGTTGCCGACGAAACCGTCGCAGACAATGACGTCCACCTCGCCGTTGTAGAGGTCGCGGCCCTCGACATTGCCGATGAAATTGAGCGGCAACTGGCGCAGCAGCGCGAAGGCCTCGCGCGTGAGGTCGTTGCCCTTGCTGTCTTCCTCGCCAATCGAAAGCAGCCCAATGCGCGGGCCCGGCGTGGCGTCGCGGCGGTCACAGGCATCACCTGGCGCGGGTCCCTGCACGGCTTCGCCGCGCGCCCCACTTCTGCTCGTGCCGGCTCGGGGGCCCGTTGCCTCGAGCCGGCGCTGCGCGACTATCACCCGGTAGTAGATGTCGCCCATCACGGCGAACTGCTCGAGGTGATCGGGGCGGCAGTCCACGTTGGCGCCGACGTCAATCAGGATGGCGGCGCGGCCGCCGGCGGTGGGAACCACGGTGGCGAGCGCGGGGCGCTGCACGCCAGCGAGGCTGCCGAGCATGAGCTTGCTGGTGGCCATCACGGCGCCGGTATTGCCGGCGCTGACCAGCCCCACCGCGCGGCCTGACTTCACCAGCTTGGCGCACACGTGCACGCTGGAGTCGCGCTTGGTGCGCACCGCCCGCACCGCTTTGTCCTCCATGGTGATGACTTCGGAGGCGGGGACAATTTCAATGTGCGCGCGCTCGGCCGCGGGGTAGGCCGCGAGCGCCGGGCGCAGCCTCGCCTCCAGCCCCACCAGCAGCACGCGCACGCCGAGGCTGCGGGCGGCCACCGCCCCGGCGATTTCCGGTTGCGGGGCGGCATCGCTGCCCATGGCGTCCAGGGCGATGGTCAGGGGGGCGTTGGAGGGCGGGGTGGTCGCCATGGCGGCGAGGTGGGGTGGCGAGCGGGGCCGGGCGAGGTCTAGCGTTCCTTGACTGCCAACACCTCGCGGTCCTTATAGTAGCCGCATTTCGGGCAGGTGCGATGCGGGAGCTTGCGCTCGTGACAGTTGGGGCACTCCGACAGCGAGACGGCCGAGAGGTGGTCATGGGCGCGCCGGGTGCTGGTGCGCTGCTTGGAATGGCGGCGTTTGGGATTCGGCATGGTCAGGATTCCTTTCGCAACGACTTCAGCGCTTTCCAGCGCTCGTCCGCGGGCGGCGGGCAGGCGCACGAGCCCGCATTCAAATTGGCGCCGCAGTGCGGGCACAGGCCGCGGCATGCGGGGCGGCACAATGGTTGCAAGGGCAAAGCCAGCAACAGTTGTTCGCGCGCCACTTCAGCAACGTCCACGCCGGCGCCGGCGAAAAACGCCACCTCCGCGTCGGCGGTGTGTATCTCGACTTCGACACTCTCGCCGATGACCGATTCCGGCTGGTAGAGCAGATCCAGATCGCGCTCGATCTCGATCGGGATCGGCTCCAGGCAGCGGGCACAGGCCGGGGCAATCTCGCCGTGCAGGTGGCCGCGCAGCCGCATGCCCTCGCCCACCAGGCGCGCCTCGCCCTGGAAGCGCACTTCGCCGGAGACTTCTGGCAGCGTCGCCAGCTCGGCCCGGTCGCGGTCGGCCCGCAGACGCAGGTCGAACGGCACCGGATGCAACCGCAGCAGTGTGACTTCAATCAGCACGATCAGCGTTGTTGGCCGCCAGCGCCGGGCGCCGCAGCCCTCTGTCCAGATTGGTGGGCGCCATAGGACTCGAACCTATGACCTCCGCCGTGTGAAGGCGGCGCTCCAACCAACTGAGCTAGGCGCCCACGGACCGTTTTTAGTTTAGCATCCACGGGCGCGGGCGCCCGGCTTCGTCGCCCACTAGTAGCCCATGATCACGATCGCGAACGTGTACAACGCCAGCGATTCGATCAGCACCAGGCCCAGAATGAAGGCAAATCGGATGTGCGCCACCGCGCCCGGATTGCGCGCCAGGCCTTCGGTGGCGCCCTTGGTGGCCATGCCCTGGCCAATGCCGCAAATGCCGCTGGCAATGCCCATGCCGATGGCGCCGAGCTTCAGCGCGCCGGAGGCGGCGCCGCTACCCTGGGCGAGCAACGGGGTGGTCCCCAGCAGGACGCTGAGGCTGGCGAACAAGTACATAAGTTTCAAACGCATGGCAAACACACTCCTGAATGAAGATGCCCGCTGGAGGTGGTTCCCGTATTCGCTGGGGCGTTACGGTCTCACGCAGTCGGGGTGGCGGCAATGCCGCCTTTCTCTGGACGCCCTCCCGAGGGCCGGGCTGCGACCGAGCTTAGTATGGCAGCGACGCGAAGCGATAGTCTCATAGAGCCGATGCCCGCGCCTAGTGCTCTTCGGCGAGCGCGCCGGAGAGGTACACCATCACCAGAACCAGGAAAATGTAGGCCTGCAGGAACGAAATGAACACGTGCAGGCCCATGAACACCACTCCGGCGATGGGGAGCAGCGCCAGGAAGATGGTGGTAATCAGCTCGCCGGCGAACATGTTGGCGAACAGACGGACGCTGAGCGAGAGGATGCGGGCGAAGTGGCTGATGATTTCGATCGGCAGCATCAGCGGGGCGAGCCACCAGATCGGGCCCAGGAAGGATTTCGCATAGCGGAAAACCCCGTGCTTCTTGATCCCGAAGGTGTGGTAGTAAATGAAGGCCATCACCGCCAGGCCGACGGTGACGGTGATGTCGGCGGTGGGCGCATCAAAGCCCGGGAACAGTCCCATCAGGTTGCCGATCAGGATGAAGAAGGTCAGGGTGAACAGAAACGGCAGGAAGCGGCTGCCGCCGTGGCCGATCACCTCTTCGCTGTGGTCGCTAATGCCGGTCCAACTGAGCTCGACGATATGCTGCCAGCCCTTGGGCTTCTCCACCGACAAACGGCCGGCCAGCCAGGTGGCAAATACGGCCAGGATCAGCGCCACCAGAATCTCCATGGCCACGGTATTGGAGATGGGCGTCAGCAAGTGGGCAGAGGGAATGCCGAGCCATCCCAGCACGGCATCGAGCGGCCGGTGAAAGGCGAGGTTCAGAATGCGGGTAAACCAGAGCTGTTCCATAGTCAGCGGCTAGAAGTCAGTTGCTAGTTGCTGGTGCAACCACCACGGTATTGCACAAGCTGCCAAACGGCCTCCACCATGGCGCCTGCGGGAACCGCGAACAGCCCCCACACCACCGGTGAAAATGGCAGCAAGTGACTGATAAATATAGCACAAAGGCAGAGGGCCAGCAACAGCAGCCGGGCCGCGAAACGCAGCATTCCCCAACCCATCGCCGCCGTGGCGCCCAAGGCAGCCGGCGCCGGGCCGGCCGCCGCCGTGTCCGGCAGCATCGCCCGTGCCCCCGCCTTGAGCCAGCGGTAATTCCCCAGGCTCAGCCCCGCCCCCACCAGCAGTGCAACCGCCGCCGGCAAGCCCGCCCAAAGGGCCGCCAGCAGGCCGGCAATTACCGCCAGCGCCGCCGCAATCACGCTGATCCGGTTCTCAGGAAGCATTCGGCACCTGTTCGGATTTTAGTCTGATCGCCGTGCCGCCACCCTCACAATTTCAATCAGCCCGGCAATGCACCCGAGAAACAGAAAAATGACCGTGAACACCGGCGTACTATGCCAATGCTGGTCCAGCGCCCAGCCGATGCCGTAGCCGATCAGCCCCGCCGCCGGCAGCATCACCGCCAGCCCGGTATACTCCCCAATCATGTTCCAGACGCCCGGACCCTTCATGCCCGTCCCTTCCGCCGCGTCAGAAAACTGATAACTAACATCCAACGACCAACAACCGTCTTCAATGCTTGATGGGCGGCAGGGGCTTGCACTCGCCGCACTGCTCGCCCTTGATGGCGGCGCCCAGTTTGCCGGAGGCGCCGTGCAGCGCCGCAGCGTGCTGGCTGACGTAGCTGGCCTCGTGGTCCACCAGCATCTGCAACTGCTGCTCGGTGATCGCGCCAGGGATCATGCGGCCGTTAATGAACAGCGTGGGGGTGCTCTCAACCCCCAACTTCTTGCCGTTGGCGATGGAGGCATCCACCGCCGCCTTGGTCGAGGGGCGGTTGAGGCAAGCGTCGTAGGCTGGGCCCTGGGCGCCGGATTCTTCGGCAAAATCGCGCAGCCGCGTGGCGGCGGTGGCGGGAGTAACCTCGTCCTGGGCGTCAAAGACGGAGTGCTCGAAGTTCCAGAACTGATCCGGGTGCTGCTCGGCCACGCACACCGCCGCCTTGGCCGCCTGCATGGACCAGGGGTGAATTTCGATTAGCGGGAAGTACTTGAACACCACGCGTATTTTGCCCGGCTCCTGCTGCATCAACTGCGCGATGCGCGTCGCCTCTTCCTTGCAGTAGGGGCATTCCAGATCGCTGAACTCCACCACCGTGACCGGCGCCGCCGCCGGACCCAGCGCGGGAGCGTCATGGAGTTGCAGTTCGGCGCGCGTATCCGCCCAGGGGTCGCCGCTCAGTTTGCTGACCGAACCTTCGATGATTTCTTTCTCGTCCGGGGTGATGATGTAGGTGCCGACTTGGTGCTGGGTGCCCTTGGCCAAATAGACTTTGAGGGTGCGCAGGCCGCTGGCGTCGGGCGGAGAGATGGACTCGATCTTCATCGTGTCCAAGCTCTGCCAGCCGATAGTGCGGTCCAGAAAGGCCTGGATTCGGGCGCGGAGGGCCGCATCGGGCGCTGCGGTCTTGGTCTGCGCCCGCAACGGGCGCGCGACCGACAGGCCGGCGAGCAGCACCGCCACGGCGGCAGCCAGCGACAAGGTTCGCTTCATGCAATTCATCTTTTTACCTACTCCATTATGGATGCTAATTGGCGGGGGAGTTGGTCGCCGGGGACGGCCGGGGCGGCATAACGCTGGGCGATGGGCAGGCGGCGGCCCATGCCAAACGCCTTAGCCGACACTTTCAAGCCGGGCGCGGCCTGTTGCCGTTTGTATTCGCTATAGTCGAGGCGGCGGATCAGCGCCGCGACGTCGCCGGTGTCGAGCCCCAGCCGGCCGGCAATCGAGGCCGGGGTTTCGTAGTGCTCGACGTAGGCGGCAATAATGGCATCCAGCGTCGGGTAGGGCGGCAGGTCATCCTCGTCGCGCTGGTTCGGTTTGAGCTCGGCGGTGGGAGCACGGTCGAGCACAGATTGCGGAATTCCCGGGCGGCGCTGATTCAAGCGCCGGGCGAGAGTGTAGACCTGGGTCTTGAGCACGTCGGCCAGCACGGATAGGCCGCCCGCCATGTCGCCATAGAGGGTGCAGTAGCCCATTGCCAGCTCGCTCTTGTTGCCGGTGGCAAGCACCAGCGCGCCGGAGAGATTGGACTCGGCCATCAGCACCAGCGCGCGCAGGCGCGACTGCAGATTCTGACGGGCAAGGTCGGCGCCCACGGCGGCGGAGGTGACGAGGGTGGCTTCAGCGCATTCAAACAGCGGTTCGATGGAGATTGTGCGCAAGGCGATGCCCAACTCCCGGGCCACCGCGGCCGCATCCACGGCGCTTTGCGGGCTGGAGAAACGGCTCGGCATGTAAATCGCGCGCACGTGGGCCGCGCCCAGAGCTTCGGCGGCAATGGCGGCGGTGACGGCCGAATCCACGCCGCCGCTGAGGCCGATGAGCACATCCTCGAACCCGCACTTGTGGACGTAGTCGCGAGTGCCCAGGATCAGCGCCTCCAACATGGCCTCGCTATCGTCGCCGGGCAACGGGCGCACTTCGGCGCACCAGTCGCCGGCCGTGATCACCAGCAGGTCCTCCTCGAAGCAGTGTGCGCGCGCGCGGATGCCGCCGTCGCTTGCCACCACCATCGAGCAGCCATCAAAAATCAACTGGTCGTTGCCGCCGACCTGATTGACGAACACCACCGGCACGTCGTACTCGCGGGCAATGGCGCCCAGCATTTCCTGACGCAACGAGAGCTTGCCCGCTGAGTAGGGCGAGGCCGAAATGTTGATCAGCAGGTCGGCGCCGCCGCGCATCTGCTCCGCCACCGGATCGCGGGCGTACAGCAGCCGGTCCTGGCGCTGGGGCCAGTAATTTTTGTCGTTCCAGGCGTCCTCGCAGATGGTGAGCGCGATGCGGAGGCCGGGGCCGCCATCGGAGGGTTGCCAACGCCAGGTACGCTGCTGCTCGGCGGGGGCGAAGGTGCGCAGCTCGTCGAAAACATCATAGGTCGGCAACAGCATTTTGGATTGCTGAAACTCGACCTTGCCGGCGCGCAACACCAGCAGGCTGTTATGGACGCTCTTGCCTGTAGTGGCGGCTGCCGGCGTTCCGCAACCGCAAATCATGGCGATGTTGGGCACGGCGGCGGAGGCGCGCTGCAGCCAGGTAAGGCTGTCGGCGACGAAATCCGGCTTTTCCATCAGATCGCGTGCCGGGTAGCCGCAAATACTCATTTCCGGAAAGACCACCAGGTTGGCTCCGCGAACTTCGGCGCGGCGGGCAAAGTCCACGATTTTGTCGTGGTTGGCCGCCAAGGCCCCTACGGTGGGATTAATCTGCGCCAGGGCGATCTTCACCTCTCTATTTTACCTGCCTCAGGCGGCACGGCCGCCCTTTTCAGGACGCCCTCCCGCTGCTCCCACCCAAAGGCGCGAGCGCCTTGGGGGCCCCGGGGGTCGAGCTGCGGCTGGGGTTCGCTGGGCGGCAGCGCGCGCCCGCTCGGCTCGGGGCGCGTCCAAGTTGCCACTTCTGGTCGGCCGCCGCCGTATCGAGATGGATTCGGGCGCGCCACGGAGCTTGCGTTCCTGCCCGCCGCCGCAAATAATGGTGCCTCTATGGAGCGAGACCGCGAGCGGGCGCAGGAGTTGTTCGTCGAGGCCTATCGGGCGCAATTGGCGGGCGAACTGCGGCGGGCGGTGGAGCTGTACAGCGAATCGCTGCAGTTGTTCCCCACCGCCGAGGCCTATACCTTTCGCGGCTGGGCCTACTCCTTTCAAGGAGATTATGACCGCGCCATCGCGGAGTGTTTGCGCGCCATCGCGCTCGACCCCGGGTTTGGCAATCCCTACAACGATATCGGCGCCTACCTGATCGAACAGGGCAAGCTGGAGGAAGCCGTCCCCTGGCTGGAACGGGCTGCCAGCGCGGAGCGCTACGATAGCCCTTATTTCGCGTTCTTCAACCTGGGCCGCGTCTACGAACGCCAGCGGCAGATGGCCAAGGCTCAGCAGCAATACCTGCGGGCCCTGGAGAGCAATGCACAGTATGTGCCAGCGCAGCGCGCGCTGAAGCGGCTGCGCTCGCAGTGGAATTAGCGCCCAGCGCCCACCCGCTAGGCGGGCGGGCGCTGGGCGCAGCCGTTAGGCGTTAGGCTTTAGCCGTTAGGAAGGCGCGGCGAACGGGGCTGGGCCGGGGCAAACCCACACCCTTTGCGCAACCGCCACAGCGGTGGCCGCAAGCTTATTGCTTATCGCTAGTCCCTTATTGCTGCCCGCGTTTCACGGAAAATGCGGGCTATACCTGAAACGAGGAGCCGCAGCCGCAGGTGTGCTTGACGTTGGGATTGTTGAACTTGAAGCCGCTGCCTTCGAGCGTTTCCAGGAAGTCCACTTCGCAGCCATCGAGGTACATCAGGCTCATGGGGTCGACAAAGACCTTGAGGTCGTCGAAGGCGAAGGTCTTGTCCTGGGCGCTGCCGTTGTCAAACTGCATGGAATAGCTGAAGCCGCTACAGCCGCCGCCGACGACGGCCATGCGCAGGCCGGCGGGGACCGGCTCCTGCTGGCTGAGAATCTCTTTCACTTTGGTAATGGCGTTGGGGGTGAGCGTGACCATGGTTTTCATCCACCTCGGGTCCAGTTTACCATGGGGGTAATGGAAGCAGCGCCCTCCCGCCGCGGCCGGCAACGGACAGAACAGGATTCGCTGGGCGAGCATGCGGTGCCGGCCCTGGCCCTCCACGGCATCCAGACGCAGCGCGCGATTGAGAACTACCCGATCAGCGGAATGCGGGCCTCGCCGGCGTTGATCGCCGCCTATGGCTGGCTGAAATGGGCGATGGCGGGCGCGAACGGCGAGCTGCGGCGGCTGCCGCGCCGGAAGGCGGACGCGATAGCGCGGGCGGCGCGGGAGGTGGCCGAGCATCGCCACGACGATCAATTTCCGGTGGACGTATTCCAGGCCGGTGCCGGCGTCTCGTTCCACATGAACGTGAACGAAGTGATCGCCAACCGGGCGGCGGAGTTGCTCGGCGGCCGGCGCGGGCGCTACGACCGGGTGCATCCCAACGACGATGTGAACCTGGGCCAATCCACCAACGACACCTTCCCCACCGCCGTGCGGATGGCGGTGCGCACGGAGATGGATGGCCTGATGAGGGCGGCCGGGAACTGCGCGCGGGCGCTGGGGCGCAAGAGTCGGCAGTTCCGGGCGGTGGTCAAATCCGGGCGCACGCACCTGCAGGACGCGGTGCCGGTGACGCTGGGGCAGGAGTTCGGCGGCTATGCGGCCACACTGGAGGCCTGCCGCGGCCAGTTGGCCGCCGCCGCGCGGGATTTGGAGGAACTGGGATTGGGCGGCAGCGCGGCCGGCACCGGGCTCAACGTCCCGCCACGCGCGCCGCAGTTGGCGCTGGCGCGGCTGCGCCGCCAGACCGGCCATCACTGGCGCCAGGCGTCGAACCTGTTCGCCGCGATGCAGAGCCAACTGCCGCTGGCTCAGGCCTCGGCGGCGCTGCGCAACCTGGCATTGGAGCTTATCCGCATCAGCAACGATCTGCGGCTGCTGGCGAGCGGGCCGCGCACCGGCCTCAGCGAGATCGAGCTGCCGGCGCTGCAGCCGGGCAGCTCGATCATGCCCGGCAAGGTCAACCCGGTGATGCCGGAAATGCTGGCCATGGTCTGCTTCCAGGTAGTGGGCAACGACGTGGCGACGGCAATGGCGCTACAGGCCGGCCAGCTCGAGCTCAACGTGATGATGCCGGCGATGGCCCATGCCACGCTGCAATCGGTGACCATCCTCACCCGGGCACTGGAGGCGTTTACGGACAAGTGCGTGAACGGCATTGCCGCCAACCGCGCCGCCTGCAACCGCTACGCCCATGCCACGCTGTCGCTGGCCACCGGCCTGAACCCCTATATCGGCTATCGGCGGACGGCGGAGCTGGTCAAGGAAGCGCTGCACAGCGGGCGCAGTCTGCTGGAGCTGGCGCGGGCGCAACAGGTGTTGCCGGAGGCACAACTGCGGAGCGTGCTCGACCCGGCGCGTGCCGCCCAGGGCGGCCGAACAGGCGATTCCAACCGACGGAAACGGAAGCCGCGCCGGGCTTAGGCCTGCAACCAACGGATGGCGGAGATTTTGCTTTGGAATGCCGCGATGCGCACGCTGATTTGGCCGTGGTCGAACTGGCCGCAGGTGCTAGCCCAGGACTGCGGCTGGATCACAGTTGCTGTAGTTACCCGAACTGCCGCGTGGCGCCGGCCGACGGCCGCCGCGCGGGTCGGCGACCCGCCCCACAGCAACGCCGCGGGTACAACATCTCTGATTTCGCTCTAATTCGGGGCTAGTAGTGCAAGCCGGAGAGCAGCAGGTCGTTCAGGTTCACGCTCTTCCACTGGCCACGTTTGATTTCGGCGCGAATCTGGCCGGGCGTTTTACCCTTCTGCGTCTCCTGGTAGGCGAACACCCCCTCCATCATGCAGGTCTGGCAGATCGAGGCGTGGTCGTCGTTGAAGCAGCTCAGCAGGCTCTTGTGCTGGATCGCTTCCTTGTCGCAGCCGCAATAGCAGGGCTGCTTGTAAAGCACGCCGCGAATCTTGGCCGCCATGGCATAGGATGCCTGGACGCGGGGATCACGGAACTGACTGGGGTTAAGCGTGGGCGGGAGCGCCTCCAACCCGCCCTTGGGCAGGGTGCGGTGATACGGCGGGGTGCCAATTTCACGAACCACCGGGGCGTTCTGGGAGGCCGGTGCGGGCGTGGCTTGTTGGGCTGCGGCGGCGAGCCCGGCCGCGAGCACGCCGGCCACAAACAGCGTACAGATCGGGCGCATAAGGCCATTGTATGCTAGTCAGGCACTTGGCGTTGCGAGAACAACTGGAATATGCCCCGGTGTGGGCGGCGCTGCAGGCCATGGGGCGCCTGCCCCGGCCCTGCGCGCGCGGTTTGGGGCGCGCCGTAACCGGGAGTTTTTATTACGCCCACCGGCGGCTGGTGCGAGTTGGGCGGCGCAATCTCGAACTCGCCTATCCGCAATGGAGCGAGACCCAGCGCGACCTGACCTTGCGGCGACTCTACACACATCTCGGGCGACTCATGGCCGAGTTCTGCATGATGCCCCGGTTGCGGCGCGAGCAGTTAGGCGAGTTCATGCCCACCATCGGGCTGCAACATTACCTCGAAGCGCGGGCGCGCGGACGGGGCGTGCTGATCCTCACGGCCCATCTCGGCGCATGGGAGCTGTCCAGTTTTGGCCATAGCCTCGCCGGCTACCCGATGCAGTTTGTGATTCGCCCGCTGGACAATCGGCCGCTCAACCGCCTGGTGAACCGCTACCGCGGCCTGCATGGGAACCGTCCGATTGAAAAGAACGTGTTCGCCCGCGGCTTGCTGGAAGCCATGGAGGCGGGCCAGACCGTCGGCATTCTGCTTGACCAGAATTCTTCGCCCCCGCAAGGGGTATTCGTGCCCTACTTTGGCATACCCGCCTGCACGGCCACCGGCCCGGCAAAGATCGCCCTGCGAACCGGCGCCGCCGTGGTGCCGGGCTTCACCGTCTGGGAACCGATGGAACGCCGCTACGTCCTTTACTTCGAGCCTGCTCTGACGTTGGAGCAGACTGGTGACGCCGAGCGCGACGTAGCCGCCCACACTGCCTTGTTTACCGCAACGATTGAAGCCTGGGTGCGGCGCTACCCGGACCAGTGGCTGTGGGTGCACCGGCGGTGGAAAACGCGCCCGGCGGGCGAGCCGTCGCTTTACGCGGGACTATGAAGCGAGGCCTACTCATCGCCGCATGGTTGGCGCTCGCCTGGGTGATGCTCGGGCATGGGCTGGGCGCGCTGGGGCTGATCGGTCCGGACGAACCGCGCTACGCCGCCATTGCGGCCGCCATGTGGCGGCACCATGACTTTCTGACGCCGCGGCTGTGGGGCGCGACATGGCTGGAGAAGCCGGTGCTGCTGTACTGGCTGGCGGCGCTGGCCGATGGCTTGCTGGGCGTGGGCGCGGCCGCCTCGCGGCTGCCCAATGCGTTGCTGGCGGCGGCGCTGAGCGCGATGTTGGGATGGTTCCTGGCGCGGGTGCATTCGGCGCGCGCGGGCTGGCTGGCGGCGTTTCTGAGTCTGACGAGCGTATTCATCTTCGGCTTTGGGCGGGCCGCCACCACCGACATGACGCTGACCGCGCCGCTCACCGCCGCCATGGTCGCGCTCTATGTGTGGCAGCGGGACCGCCGCGAGCGCTGGCTGCTCGCCGCCGCGGCGGCGCTGGCGCTGGCGACGCTGGCGAAGGGTCCGGTGGCGCTGGCGCTGGCCGGACTCATCTGGCTGGGTTTTTGTTGGAGCCAGGGTGCATGGCGGCTCTTCCCCGCCCCGCTGCGGCCCGGGCCCATCGTGATATATGGCGCGATCGCGGCGCCCTGGTATGCCGCCATGGCGTGGGTGCATCCGGGGTTTTTTCGGACGTTTTTCCTGCAGCAGAACCTTGAACGCTTTGCCTCCAACCGTTATCAGCATCCGCAGCCGTTCTGGTTCTACGTGCCGGTGTTGCTGCTGGCGCTTGCGCCCTGGAGCGGATGGCTGGGGCTGCCGCTGCTCGATGGGCTGCGGCGTTGGCGGCGGCGGGGCTGGCGGCAATTGCTGCGCGGCCGCGATGCACCGCTCCCGCTCTACCTTTTTTGGTGGCTGGTGACGCCGCTGGTGTTTTTCTCGCTGGCGCAGTCGAAGCTGCCGGGCTATATTCTGCCGGCCGTGCCGGCCGCGGTGGCGCTGATCGCCGTAAGCGCGGACGCGAGTTGGGAGCAGTTGCCGCGCTGGCCACTGCTGATCAGCGCCGTGCTGGCCGGTCTGGTGCCCGGCGCCATCGTGCTGGCGCCAGCGTGGCTCACCGAGTCCGGCGCGCATGGGTCGTGGCCGCTGCTTTGGGCCGAGCCCTGGGCGTGGGTGCTGAGCGCGGCCGCCGTCGCCGCGATGTGCGTCCTCGCCTATCGGCGTCGGCCCGAAGGGGCCGGTCCGGCCGCGGCACTCGCAGCTACCTGCCTGCTGATGGCCGGCGGCTTATACACGCTGACCCGACCTCCGTTGAGCCCTGTCCTGGACGCTGCTCTCAGCGGGCGCGGCCTGGCGCGGCAACTCACCACCGTCTGCGGCAGCGGACTGCCGGCTCACTGCGGCGCCGCACCGCTGTTTGACGCCGGCCTGAACCGCGGCCTGCTGTACGGCGCTCAGTTCGAGCTCGGCGGCGAACTGAAGCCCTGGCCCGCGGCGGTGCCCGCGGGGGGCGCCTGGGTGGTGCTGGACCGCCGCGCGCTGGAGACGTTTTCGGCGGGCAAGCGCGTCAGCATGCCGCCGGGGGGGGAGCCGGCCGCAGCACGCTGGGTGCTGGTGCGAGTGGGGGGGAAGAAGGTGGGCAGTGGGAAGTGAGAAGTGGGAGGGCGCGGCGGGGCGGCGGCTGTGGCGGGCGGTAAGGTTAGTGGGAGGCGAAGGTGCCGTAGGAGAAAAGGTGCGGCGTCGGGTGGAAGGACTGAACTTGGTCGCGGGCGGCGTCCATCTGAGATGGGGTCAGGTGCTGGCGCAGGGAGGCGATGTGAGCATCGCAGATGTGGCTGCCCGGCTGTGACAGCGCCATCCAGGCGAACCCCCGCACCGGGTCTCGCGGTACGCCGTGGCCGGAGGCATAAAGCTGGCCCAGCATGCATTGGGCGTCGTAGATGCCCTGCTGCGCGGCAAGGGTGAAGTAGTGAGCGGCACGGATCCAACTTGGAGCGTGCGGCCAGCCTTTGTCGAGCCCGCCGTAGAGAATGCCGAGATCGTAGGCAGCGTCGCCATGACCTTGCGCCGCCGCCAGTAGAAACCAATGCTCGGCACGCGCCAGATCCCGGCGCTCTCCCCGGCCATAGAGGTAGCGAATGCCCAGCCCGTCCTCGCCTACGGGTTCGCCCTGCACCGCCGCCTTTTGAAACCATTGGGCGGCGAGGTGTTGATCCGGCTTCAGCCCAAAGCCCACGGCGTACATCCACCCGAGCTGGCTCTCGCAGCGGGCGTCACCCAGCTTCGCCCCCTGTTCAAAGTAGGTAAGGGCGCGCCCGGTATCGGCGGCCACCGCGCCGCTGCCGTGCTCATAGACCATGCCCATGAGAAAATTCGCCACCGGCGCGCCGTCCATGGTCGCGCGCTGTAGATGCAGCAGACCGCGGGCGGCATCGGACGGAACGCCTTCGCCCAGCAAATAAATTCTGCCCAGCGCCATCTCCGCCCAGGCGCTTTTCGCCTGGGCCGCCTGGCGACATTGAACCAGGGCCTGAGCTGCCGAAGCGGCTTGCCCGACGCCATACGCGGCCGACAGGCACCGCGCCGTGTCCTCACCCAGACTTGCGGGGGTTGCCTGCAGTTGGCGCAGCGCTGGCGTTGCCGCGTCGCGGAAGGCGGCGGCCATGCGACTCCAGAGCATGATCGTGCCCACCGACTGCGCCGGGGCGGCCGCGGTGGCGAGCAATAGCGTGCCGACAACAAACAGCAATCCGCGGCGCATAAGCGGATGGTAGCAAGTGGGGAGTGGGAAGTGGGAGGGCGCGGCGACGCGGCGGCGCGGCGCTGGCAATTATTTCTGCAGGAAGGGGTTGGTGGCACGCTCGTGGCCGATGGTGGTCTCGGTGCCGTGGCCGGGGATCACTCGCGTGTTGTCGGGCAACATCAACAGCGTGCCCCGGATGGATTCCAGAATCGCGACATAATCGCCACCGGGTAAATCGGTGCGGCCGATGGAGCCGGCAAACAGCGTGTCGCCGGCAAATAATTTGCCCTCCCCGGGCAAGTAGAGGCAGATGCTGCCTTCGGTGTGTCCGGGCGTTTCCAGCACCTCCAGGCGGTGGTCGCCCAGCCGCAGCGAGGACCGGGAATCCAACCCGGCATCGATGGCGACCATCTCCGGCGTAGGCATGCCGATCCACTGCGCCTGGGAGGCGAGGGTGCCATAAAGCGCCATGTCGCGCGGGTTCAGCCACACCGGGGCTCCTGTGCGCCGCTTCAGCTCGGCGGCGCCGCCGATGTGGTCAATGTGGGCGTGGGTGACGACGATGGCGATCAACTGCCACCCCCGGGATTCCAACTGCTGGCAGATGGAGGCGACTTCCGCGCCCGGGTCCAGCACCAGGGCGGTGCGGCTGCCATCATCGCCGAGGATGGTGCAGTTGCAGGCGAGCGGGCCGACCGGAAACGTAATCTGCCGCAGCAACGCGCTAGTTCTTCGGCGTCTGCGGGACGGTGTGGCTGGCCGGGGCGGGCGCGGCGCCCAGGATCGAGCTGGCGTTGGGGCGCGAACTGGCGGAAATGATGGCGAGCGTGATGCTGGTCAGCAGGAACAGCACGGCACACACGATGGTGGCCTTGCCGAGCGCGGTCTGCGCGCCGCGCGGGCCAAAGGCGGTCTGGCTGCCCATGCCGCCAAAGGCGCTGGCGATGTCGCCGGCCTTGCCGCTCTGCAGCAGGATGACGGTGATCAGAAAGAAGCAAACCAGAATGTGCAGCGTCGTGATGAGAAAGCCCACTGTGCGTCCTTGGAACCGACCCTGGCCGGGAAATGGAACTACTAAAACTGATGGTGCGGAAGGCGGGACTCGAACCCGCATGCCTTGCGGCGCCACCCCCTCAAGATGGTGTGTCTGCCAGTTTCACCACTTCCGCTGGACAGCCTAGTATAACAGGGCTCAACTGGCGGCGCGGATAAGGGCGGCGAAGCTGTCTGGCTCCAGGCTGGCGCCGCCGATCAGGCCTCCATCCACGTCCGGTTGTTCGAACAGGGCGCGGGCGTTGGCGGGCTTCACGCTGCCTCCATAGAGGATGGAGAAGCCGGCGGCCGCCTCGGCGCCGAAGATGTCGGTGGCGCAGCGCCGCAGAAAGCGGAGGGCGCCCTCGGCCACCTCCGGGGTGGCCGTGTTGCCGGTTCCAACCGCCCACACCGGCTCATAGGCGAGCACGGAGCGCCGCAGCTCCTCGGCCTCCATCCCCCAGAAGGCGCGCTCGAACTGGTAGCGCAGGATGATCTCGGTTTCGTTGCTGGCGCGCTGATCATGGGTTTCGCCGACGCAGACGATGGGGGTGAGGCCGGCATCCAGGGCGGCACGCACTTTCTTATGCACCGTTTCATCGGTTTCCCCGAAAAACTGGCGGCGCTCGGAATGGCCGACGATCACGTAGGTGCAGCCGGCCGCGGCCAGCATGGGGGCGGAGACCTCGCCGGTCAAGGCGCCCTCCGGCTCCCAGTGCAGGTTCTGGCCGGCAATGGCGATGTCGTGGCCGTGCGCGGCCTCGACCGCGGCCGCGAGCGAGGGGAACGGCGGCGCGACCACCACGAAACAGCGGCCGTTGTCGGCAGGGGCGCGCTCGCGCAGCCGCGAGAAGAAAGCCGCGGTGTCGGCGGCGTTCTTATGCATCTTCCAGTTGGCCACCATCATGGCGCGGGGTTTGGCCCTCATGCCGTCACCTCCGTCAGCACCTCGACCCCCGGCAGCGGGTCGCCGGCCAGAAACTCCAGCGCGGCGCCGCCGCCGGTGGAGACATGGCTCAACTGGCCCTCCACGCCGGCCGCGCGCAGCGCCGCGATCGAGTCTCCGCCGCCAGCCACTGTGGTGCCCGGGCAGGCGGCCACGGCGCGCGCCACCGCCAGGGTGCCGGCGTCGAGCGGCGGCTTCTCGAACACGCCCATGGGGCCGTTCCAGAACAGCATCCGGGCTGCAGCGATCTGCTGCGCAAACACGTCCCGCGTTTTCGGTCCGATATCCATGGCCTTGCCTCCAGGGGGGATGGCGGTGACAACCTCGCCGTTTTCCAACACATGATCCACCGGCAGCACGAACTGCCCGGCAGCAGCCGAGTGCAGCAACGCGCGAATCGGCTCGATGAACTCCGGCTGCAGCAGCGAGGCGCCGACTTCCTGGCCTTGCGCTTTCAGGAAGGTGTAGGCCATGCCGCCGCCAATCAGCAACCGGTCGGCCTTGCGCGCCAGGTGGGATAAGAAGGGCAGCTTGTCGCCCGCCTTGGCGCCGCCGAGCAGCACCAGGAACGGGTGCTCGCGCGCATCGAGCACCCGCTGCAGGTAGTCGAGCTCGCCCAGCAGCAGCAGACCGGCCGCGGCTTGGGGAAACAATCGCGCCGCGCCCACGGTGGAGGCATGCGCGCGGTGCGCGACGCCAAAGGCATCGTTGACGTAGACTTCGCCGAGCTCAGCCAGTTGTCGCGAAAAGCCCGGATCGTTGGCCTCTTCGCCCGGCTGAAAACGCAGGTTCTCGAGCAGCATGACGCTGCCCGGCTCCAGCCGTGACGCCATTTCCTGCGCCTCCGGCCCCACCGTCACCGGACAAAAGCCGACATTCCCGCCGAGCAGCCGTTGCAGCCGTTCAGCCACCGGGCGCAGGCTGTAGCACTCCTCGGGCTTGCCCTTGGGGCGGCCGAGATGCGAGCACAGCACCACGCGCGCTTTCCGGCTCTGCAGGTAGCGGAGCGTCGGCAGCGTGGTGGAGATGCGGTTGTCGTCGAGCACCACGCCCGCGGTCAAGGGCACGTTGTAATCCACGCGCATCAGCACCAGTTCGTCGCCGAGATCGAGATCCATGACCGAGAGTTTGCGCACGCTAGTGTCCCGCCTCAGATATATATCGCATCTGAAAACTACCTCGCATGCGGCTTTTCGCCAGGAAAAGCCGCTTGCCCATGCCCGGAATGCTTCGCCTTCCTCTGAGATCGGACACTATATTCCCTTTTGCGCCAGCAGGACCAGCAGGTCGCGCATGCGGCAACTGTAGCCCCACTCGTTGTCGTACCAGGCGATCACCTTGACGCAGCGTTCCGCCACCACGCGCGTAAGTTTGGCGTCGACGATGGCCGAGCGCTCATCGCCGCGGAAATCCGACGACACCAACTCGTCGTCCTCGACCCCCAGGATGCCGCGCATGCCGCCGGCCGCCGCCTCCCGAAACGCCGCATTAACCGCCTCGGCGCTGGCCGGGCGCTCCACCCACACGACCAGGTCCACGACCGACACGTCGGCAGTGGGGACGCGCAGGGAGAAGCCGTCCAGTTTGCCTTTCAGTTCGGGAATCACCAGGTGCAGGGCCTTGGCCGCGCCGGTCGAGGTCGGGATCAGGTTGATGGCCGCCGCCCGCGCCCTTCGCTTATCCTTATGGGGCAAGTCCAGCAGGCGCTGGTCGTTGGTATAGGAATGCACCGTCGTCATGGCGCCGGCGACAATGCTGAAGGTGTCCTGCAGCACCTTGGCCACCGGTGCGAGGCAGTTGGTGGTGCAACTGGCGTTGGAGATGATGCGATGCCGCGCTCGGTCATAGTCTTGATCGTTGACCCCAAGCACGACGGTCCAATCGGCATCGTTGGCCGGAGCGGAAATGATGACTTTTTTGACGCCGCCGTGCAGGTGCTGCCCGGCACCCTGGGCGTTGGCGAACCTGCCGCTGCACTCGAACACCACCTCGGCTCCAACCGCATCCCAGTCCAGCTTGGCGGGATCGGGCTGCGACCAGACCGGCACCAGCCGCCCATTGACCTCGATGGCTTGGTCGGTGGAGCGGACCTCGGCGTTCAGGCGGCCCAGGATGGAGTCATACTGCAACAAATGGGCCAACATCGCCGGCGGGGTGATGTCGTTGACCGCCACGATCTCGAAATGCGGATTGCCGAGCGAGGCCCGAAAAAAATTGCGGCCGATCCGTCCGAAACCATTGATCCCGACCCGCAGTGCCATGTCTTGCGCCTCCCCAACATGGTAACGGAAATTCAGATGCCTTCGGGCGCCCGGCCGGCCGCGCCCGCCCGAGGTGCCGCCGCGCTTCCGCACTTCGCCGCAACGCTGGCGGTCGCGTATGCCGGCGTGGACGGGGAACGCTGGTGGCCGGGAGGCGGCGGCTTTGAGGTGATGGTGGGCGCGCTGCTGGTGCAAAACACCGCCTGGAACAATGCCGCCAAAGCGCTCGCCGCCTTGCGCCGCGCCGGGCGGCTCTCGCCGCACCGGATTGCCGAACTGAGCGAGGCCGAATTGGGCGCGCTTATCCGCAGTTCGGGATGCTGGCGGCAAAAGGCGCGGCGGCTGCGGGCGCTGGCGGCGTGGCTGGTGACCGGTTACGGCGGCAGCGTGGAGCGGCTGTTCGCCCAACCGGCGGCGACGGTGCGCGCGCTGCTACTTGAGCGCGAAGGGGTCGGGGAGGAGACGGCCGATACCATGTTGCTCTATGCCGGCAGCCATCCGCGCCTGATCGTGGATAGCTACATGCGGCGGCTGCTCGAGCGGCATGGCATCCGCAGCCCGCGCGAGCGATTGGAGCGCTCGGTGCCTCGGCAGGCGGTCTGGTTGCGGCGCTGGCACGCACTGGTGGTTGAGAACGGGAAGCGTTACTGTCACCGCCGCGAACCGGACTGCCACGCCTGCCCGCTGGGACCGCTGCTAGCCCGCATCCCTTCCCGCCAGGGGGCGCGGTCAATGCCGGCGCCGGGCCCAGCGCGTGCAGGGCTGAGACGCTCCCAGCGTCGTCCCCATATGGTGCAGGGGGTTCGAACCCCCGCGGGACCCGAACGGCGGGGACTCCCGTGAGCCCCCGCCCAGCCCGGCGGCTAACGTGGCACTGCCACGTCAACTTGGGGCCGCGCCAACTTCTTTTCCCGGGAGCCCAAACGCGTGCGTTTGCCCCTTCGGAATGCGGCGCGGCCGCCCTTTTCCGGACGCCCTCCCGCTGCCACCCCGGCAGCGCACTGGGAGCCCTCGTCGGGCTGCGACCGAAATTCACTTGGCGGCGACACGCGTCCGCTCTGCTCAGGGCGAGTCCCAGTTGCCTCGATACGACCGCCCCGGCATGCGGGCATGCCTGGAGCCCCGGTTCGCTGCCCATTGACGGGCGCGGGCCCCTGCCCGGCTGCGCCGTGCCCGCACTCGAAGGGCTGTGGAGCACCGGCCCGGGGCCCGGTGAGCCCAAGCCGGCGCGAGCCTCGCGGGGCCGCGCCGCTTCTTTTATCGGGAGCGGTGAAAGCGCTACCGGCGCTTTCACCCCGTTGGAATTCCGCGGCCCTTCGCGCCGATTTTGCCCACGGTGCAAACGGCGCGACTCCCGCGATTCGCGCCTACCTTACGCCGGGCGCATGGGGCGCGAACTCCGCGAGCGGGAAGGCCGCGGCACACCGGAGAAAATGGGCGGTGCGGGTCTCCCTTGCCGATGCCCGGGCGTGGGCAGGAGCGGCGGAGCCGGGAAGTACCGGGCCGCCGATTGTACTTGTCTGGCGCGCCAGGCCGCGAACCGCAAGAGCGGCGCGGCGGCGCGGCCGACCTTTCCAGGACGCCCTCTCGTTGCCACCCCGGCGCGCCAGCGCGCCGAGGGCCCCGGGGCTGGTCCTGCTGCGGCAGGAATCGGCTTGGCGGCAGTGCCCGCCCGCTCGGCTCACGGCGCGTCCAAGCTGCCTCGATGGGCGCAATGCGGGCTGCCGGCCGGAGGGCATCGGTGATCCACGGTAACGAGAACGAGGCCAGGCGGCCCAACTCCAGCCGGCGGCGGCGGGTGTGGGCGCTGTCGGCGCTGTTGGTGGTGCTGATCGTGGTGCTGTTCTGGCCGCAGGCGTTCAGCTTGCGTTTCCAGCCCAGCCCGGAGCACACCTGGCTGCTGTTTCTGCTCTCGACGCTGTGCTTCCTGGGGATTGTGGTCCTGGTGTTCGTGCTCGGGCGCCAGATGGTGAAGCTCTACGACGAGCGCCGGGCGCAGGTGCTGGGCGCGCGTTTCAAGACCAAGCTGGTGCTGGGGGCGCTGGCGCTGAGCCTGACCCCGGTGGTATGCATGTTCGGCTTCACCTATGGACTGATCAACCGCACGCTCGACAAGTGGTTCAGCCAGCCGGTGGAGACCGTGCGCGACGACAATGCCGGCATGCTGCATCTGTTGGCCAGCTTCGTATCCCGCAACGCGCAGGACGAAGCCAACTCCCTGGCGGCGAACCCCGCGCTGCGCACGGCGCTGACCGCCGGCAACTGGGATGCGGCACGCGCGGCCTTGAGGCAGCACCGAACCACGCTGGAAGGGGGCTTCGCGCTGGTGGTCAACCCGGCGGGTCTGATCCTGGCCAGCTACGGACTCCCGCCGGGCTATGGCCCCTCTGCCCGCGGCGGCGGCGGTCAACTCCGGCTGGGGTCCACCAGCTATGCGCTCAGCGAGCAGGCGCTCGCGGGCACGCCCGGGTTCGGCGACGCGCAGGTCGAGGTCGGCATGCCGCTGCCGGAGGCGCTGACCGCCCAGATTGCGCAACTGCGGCGGGACCGGGACCGCTACGACCGGTTGGCGCACGAGCGGCGTTCGCTGCGGCTGATCTACACCGGCTACCTGCTGCTGCTGACGCTGGCAATCCTGTTTGGCGCCACTTGGTTGGCGCTGGCGCTTTCCAAGCTGGTGACGGTGCCGATGGGCGCACTGGCGGCGGCCACGCAGGAGTTGGGCCGGGGCAACCTGGCTTACCGGGTGCAGGTGGGCGCCGGGGATGAAATTGGCGTGGTGGTAGACTCGTTCAACCGCATGGCGGTCGAACTCGAGGCCAACCGCAGCCAGCTCGAGATGTCGCGGCAGGAGTTGGAAACACGGCGGCGCTACACCGAGGCGCTGCTCGAGAACACGCCTTCGGCGGTGATCTCGCTGGATCGCCAACTGAAGATCGAGCGCGTCAGCCCGGCCTTGGCGCGGCTCTACGGCCCCGAACTCAGCCGCCCGGCCACGCTGGCAGAGTTGTTCGACGGCGCCAGCCTGCGTGAAGTCCATCACCTGCTGCGCCGGGCCGAGCGCCTGCCGGCGGCCTCCGCCCAGATCGAAGTCAATGCCGGCGGGCGCGCGCTGACGCTGGCAGCCACCGCCGCCGCCATTGCCGAGCCGTCCCCGACCTCGGGCAGCCGCCGGGCCTGGTCCGGTTACGTGCTGGTGCTGGAGGATCTCACCGACATGCTGCGCATCCAAAAGACCGCCGCCTGGCGGGAAGTGGCCCAGCGCATCGCGCACGAAATCAAGAACCCGCTGACCCCGATCGCGCTCTCCGCCCAGCGCATCCGCCGGCGCCTGGGCGAGACCGGCAGCGGCGACCAGGCGGTGATCGCCGAGTGCGCCGCCACCATCGAAAGCGAGGTGCATTCGCTCGAGCGGCTGGTGAATGAATTCAGCGCCTTCGCCCGCTTTCCCCATGCCCAGCGCGTGACCTGCGACCTGAACGAAATCGTCGAGCGCGCGCTGCGGGCCTTCGACGGCCGCCTCGACGGCATCGAGATCCGCACCCACCTGGAACCGCTGCCGCCGCTGCGACTCGACCCGGAGGACATGAAGCGGGTATTCATCAACCTGATTGACAACGCCGCCGAAGCCCTGCAGGGCTCTCCCTACCGCCAAATCACGCTCGCCACCCAGACGGCCGATGGCACCGTCGAGGCCATCGTGGCCGACACCGGCCCCGGGCTGCCCGCGGGCGACAAGCAACGTCTTTTCCTGCCCTATTACTCGACCAAGCAGCGTGGCAGCGGCCTCGGTCTGGCCATCGTGCTGCGCATTGTCGAGGAAAACGGGGGCACCCTGCGCGCCGAGGACAACGCCCCGCTGGGGGCGCGCTTCGTGATCGAGCTGCCGGTGGCCGCGGCCGAGACCGTGGCCGCGCCCGCCACGCTATCCTGAGCCTATGACCGGACGGATCCTGGTGGTGGACGATGAGCAGGGCATCCGCCATTCGCTGCGCGGCGTCCTCGAAGATGAAGGCTACAGCGTGCAGACCGCCGCCGATGGCGCCGGCTGCCAGCGCGCCCTGCAGGAGGCCGAGTTCGACCTGGTGCTGCTCGACATCTGGCTTCCCGACCAGGACGGACTGGACCTGCTGGCGCAGATCCAGCAGCGTCCGCAACCGCCGGCGGTGCTGGTCATCAGCGGGCATGGCAGCGTCGAATCGGCCGTGCGCGCGACCAAGCTCGGCGCCTTTGACTTTTTGGAAAAACCGCTGTCGCTGGACAAAACCCTGCTCACCGCCCGTCACGCGCTGGAACAGCGCCAACTGCTGCGCGAAAACCAGCACCTGCGCCAGCACTTTGCCGCCGCCGCCACCTTGATCGGCGACAGCGTCTTGGTGCGCGCCCTGCGGCAGCAGATTGCCGTCATGGCCCCCACCAACGGCCGGGTGCTCATCTATGGCGAAAGCGGCACCGGCAAGGAACTGGTGGCGCGCGCGCTGCACGCCCAAAGCGAGCGCCGCCAGGGGCTGTTCGTCGAACTCAACTGCGCCGCCATCCCCGAGGAGTTGATTGAATCGGAGCTGTTCGGCCACGTGGCCGGAGCCTTCGCTTCCGCCGGTGAGGCCAAGGAGGGCAAATTCCGCCGCGCCGACCAGGGCACGCTGTTTCTCGACGAGGTGGGGGACATGAGCCTGAAAACCCAGGCCAAGGTGCTGCGCACGCTCGACGAGGGCCGCTTTGAGGTGCTCGGCTCCAGCCTGCCCATCACCGCCGATTGCCGCATCATCGCCGCCACCAACAAGAACCTGGAAGAGGAAATCGGCCGCGGCAACTTCCGCGAGGATCTGTTCTACCGGCTGAACGTGATTCCCTTCACCGTGCCCCCGCTGCGTGAGCGCAAGGAAGACATCCCCGCGCTGGCGCAGCATTTCCTGGAGGAATTCGCAGCCGCCTACGGACGCAAATGCCGCGAGTTCAGCCCGGAAGCGCTGGCCGCGCTTTCGGCCCATCACTGGCCGGGCAACATCCGGGAGTTGCGCAATCTGGTGGAGCGGATCGCCATCCTGACCCCCGGAGCGCGCGTCATCGAGCGCCGCCATCTACCGCCCCTGTTGCTGCAGGGCGGCCGCCGCCTCCCGCATGCCGACTTCAGCACGCTGCACGAGGCGCGCTCCGCCTACGAGCGCGACTTCATCCGCAAGAAACTGGAGGAGAATGCCGGCAACATGACCCGTACCGCCGAAGTTCTGGGGCTGGAACGCAGCCACTTGTACCGGAAAATGAAAAGCCTGGGAATGACGGAGGAAGGCACCAAGTAGCCAACAAGCAAAAAGCGATAAGCCGGGTCGCTGCCACTTTCGCTTACCGGGCGCTGCTCAGCAGCAGCGCCGTCAGCGCTTGCCGGAATTCCGCAATGTGGCCCGCCATGAAGTGGTCGCCGCCCTCGATCCAGCGCCGCGCCTTGGGCTCGGCGAGCGCGGCAAAGTAGGCCTCCAGATCGGCGACCGGAGCGAACTCATCGCTGCCGCCCGAGAGCATGATTTTTGGCCCCTGCCAGGTCCAGACCGCCGGCAGCGGGTCCTCGGCGCGCGCCCGGCCCACCGGCAGGCCCAGCAGAACGGCGCGCGCGACCTCGGCGAGTTCAAGCCGCGCCACCAGCCTCGCCACCATGCTGGCGCCGAAGGAAAAGCCGGCAAGCGTGACCGGGCCGGGATGGTGCTCGCGCAGCCAGTGCATTGCCGCCAGTACATCCTCCTGCTCACCCCGGCCGTGGTCGTAGCCGCCGGCGCTTGCGCCGACACCGCGAAAATTAAAGCGCAGCACCGCCAGGCCCTGCTCCATCAGCACCTGGGCGGTGTGAAAGACAATGCGGGTGTGCATGGTGCCGCCGTAGAGCGGGTGTGGATGGCACACCAGCGCGCTGCCTTCCAGCTGCCGCCCGGGGAGCGTGGTAGCGTCAGCGAGGTTTAGGGTATATTCGATTGGGCCAGCCGGGCCGGCCAGCCGCCCCGTCGTTATCCGAGCCATGCATGCAAGAGGATAAACTATTCGCCCTCACCCGCGCCCTCATGGACGTGGACACTTCGCACGGCGAAGAAGGCCCCGCGGCCATGCTCATCGCCGACCATCTGCGGGAGTGGGGCAGCATGCAGGTCCAGGTGTGGGCGGTGGCGCCCGGGCGGCTCAACGTGTTCGCCTGCCGCGGCATGGCGCGCGTAATCCTCAGCACCCACCTCGACACCGTACCGCCATTTATCGCCAGCCGCGAAGACGACGAGGCCATCCATGGGCGCGGCGCCTGCGATGCCAAAGGCGTCGCCGCCGCTCAGATCTTCGCCGCCCAGGAGTTGCTCGACGCCGGCCAGGTCAACTTCGGACTGCTGTTCGTGGTGGGCGAGGAGCGCGACAGTCTGGGCGCCGCCAGCGCCAACGAGCGGCAGGACAAACTGGCCCCGCTGGCGCGCTATCTGGTCAATGGCGAGCCCACCGAACTGTGCCTCGCCACCGCCGGCAAAGGAGCGCTGCGGCTCAATCTGCGCGCCCGCGGCCGCGCCGCCCACTCCGCCTACCCCGAGTTGGGCGAGAGCGCCACGGACAAGCTGATCGAGGCGCTGGACCGGCTGCAACGCCTGGAGTTGCCCCGGAACCCGGAGCTGGGCTCCACCACGGTCAACGTGGGCACACTGGCGGGGGGCATTGCGCCCAACGTCATCGCCGACGAAGCCCACGCCGAGGTCCTCATCCGGCTGGTGGAGGACGCCGCGCCCCTGCGGCAGCAAATCGTCGCCGCCCTGGGCCCGCTGATCGAGTGCGACTTTGTGCTTGAAATCCCGCCCACGCGCTTCGTGACCCTGCCCGGTTTTCCCACCTGCACCGTCGCCTTTGGCACCGACTGCACGAAATTGAGCGCCTTTGGCGAGCCGCTGCTCTACGGGCCGGGCTCGATCCGCGTGGCCCACACCGAAAACGAGCACGTGCGTAAGGCCGATCTGCTCGCGGCGGTGCGCGGCTACCGCGAAATCGTGACCGAACTGCTGCGCCGCACCGAGGATATTCCGCCTGCACCGGCCGAATCCTCGCCCAATCTCGGCTGACATTGTAACAAAATTGTTACAGCAGCTAAGGTGTTTATTAGAAACTTCTAATTTAAGCCCGTGGGAGACTGGTGAGCACGCCTCAACCGGCTTGATGCGCGGGCCAAAGTGTTGGATGCTCGCTGGAGTGCTCTGGCTGCCTATCGGTCAAAGCCGAGTTCAACTTTAGGAGGGACTGCCGTGAACAAGACGCTTGGAATGATGATTACGGTTCTGGCCTTGATGACTGCCACTGTCGGATTGAGCAACTGGGCCAACGCGGCCGATAGCGCCATTACCGCCTCGTCAGTCATGGCTACTGTACCTAGCAATACATTTGCTATCGGCATCGCCGACCCCGCTCCCGGTAGCTTCTCCTCCAAAATCGGCATCGCCGACCCCGCCCCCGGTAGCTTCTCCTCCAAGATCGGCATCGCCGACCCTGCCCCCGGTAGCTTCTCCTCCAAGATCGGCATCGCCGACCCTGCCCCTGGCAGCCTCAGGTAAGGGGCCTGTAGGAAGATTATTGTTAGCCCTTTAGAATCAACTGCTTGAAATTATTGATATTAATTCAAGTCGCAGATTCTAAAGGTGTTAGCTGGTTTTAGCCTTTACCCCGGTCGCGCTCCTAGCCAAAAATAGTTCGTCCCGTCGTGCGCGGCTGGGATAGACTGGCTGGGTGAGTTTGAGCTTGGCCATTTGGATCGGGGTCTGCGCCTGCTACGCCTTGGCGTTGGCAGCCAGTTTCACCGTCAAGTTGGACCGTGCGGTCCGCTGGTGTATCCGCGCGTATTTTGCGGTTGCGCTCGCCTGTAACTTCCTCACCCACTCGACCCTTCTCGTATTTGGGTTCCGCTCAGCACAATACACGTACGCCTATTTTGGCGCGGACCTGCTGTGCATCTTTGCGGGCTATTTGGTGCTCTCGCGGCTTCTGGAACTGGCTTTTGAAAAATCCAAACTCCGGCTGACTCGTCTGCGCTCCGGCGCCATTCTGCTGTTCGCCGGACTGACCGCCATCGGCGCCTTGTCGGTGTTCCTGCTGCGTGGCAGGCTGACGGTTATCACCTTCAGCCTGCAGATGGAACAGGACTTCTCCTTCTTGGGCATGGCGCTGGCATTGGTGCTGTTCGCCATCGTGGCCTTCAGCCTAGTCGAAGGCCTTCGCTTCAGGCGGATCGTGCTGTCGTTCAGCTTGCTTTACAGCGTTGGAGCGATCGCCTATGCGATCGCGCTGCTCGCCCCGACGAGCTACCCTCTGGTTGGGCGTTTCGTCATTCCGGCAATCAGCCTGCCCAGCACGCTGCTGATCGCCTACTCGCTTTTGGTGCCCGAGCGCGAGCCGGCCCGGCGCGCCATGGCCTTGCGCAGGGTGGAGGAGGCGGCATAATGGCGCACGCTGCCAACCTGGTGTCGCTGCTGATTCTGCTGATGAGCTTGGGCGGGGCGGTGTTTACCCTGGCCGCCGTGGCCCATAGCCGCATTCAGGAAGCCGACGCGCGCCAGCTCAACCGGCTGCGCGATGAAGGCTACCTGCCCACCGATGTGAGCGTCATGGCCGAGATCGAGACCATGCGCGACCAACTGCGCCAGATGGCCCCGGTCATCTGCATGCGCCAGGATCTTGTGCTCGACGGCTACTTCCTGCTGCTGCGTATCGCAGCCCGCATCGAGCCTTCGGCCGAGCCGCTGCAGCACGAACTCGGGCGTCTGGCCGCCTTCCAGGCCGCTCGCTACCGCGTGGCCCTGCAGCGCTACGAGCACTTCCGCCTCAGCGGTCAACTCAGCTAGCTCGAGGGTTATTGGTGGTTGGCCACGGCCGACGAGCGGCACGCGGCTGAGCTTTAAGCAAGGCCAACCCAGCCGCTACTTCGCCAGCTTTTTGACGTCAATACCGTGGCGCTTGATCTTTTGATTCAGGGTTGAAACCGGAATCTGGAAGCGCTCTGCGGCGTCGGTTTGTCGGCCGTGGGTTTGTTCGAGCATCTCGATGATGAGCCGCCGCTCGTACTCGTCCACCATGCCGAACAGCGAGGAGGGGGCATTGGTGGGGTTGGCGGCGCCGTGGCCTCCGATTGGCTCCGGCAGCAATTCGGGCCCGATGAGCGGCTCGTTCGACAGCACCACGGCGCGTTCGACGGCATTTTCCAGTTCGCGCACGTGTCCCGGCCAGTTGTAGTCGAGCAGGCAGCGCAGGGCATCGGGCGTGAGCCGCCGCGGCGGCAGTTGGTTTTCGGCCACATACTTCGCCAGGAAGTGCTCGGCGAGCAAGGGGATGTCCTCGCGCCGCTCGCGCAGCGCGGGCAGCGTCCTGGCCAGCACGTTGAGCCGGTAGAACAGGTCTTCACGGAAGCGCCCCTCGGCGACCTGGGCCTGGAGGTTGACGTTGGTGGCGGCGATGACGCGCACATCCACCTGGACTTCCTCGACCGATCCCAGACGCATGAAGCGCTTGTCTTGCAGCACGCGCAGGATTTTCGCCTGCGTCTCGAGGCTCATGTTGCCGATTTCGTCGAGGAAGATCGTGCCATGGTCGGCGGCCTCGAACAGCCCCTTCTTGGGCGCGATGGCGCCGGTAAAGGCGCCGCGCACGTGGCCGAACAAGGTGGATTCGAGCAGCTCGGTGGTCATGCTGCCGCTGTTGACCGGCACGAAGGCGTGTTCGGCGCGGCTGGACTGGGCGTGGATCGCCTTGGCGATCACTTCCTTGCCGGTGCCGCTTTCCCCCTGCAGCAGCACAGTCGAGCGGCTGGGAGCCACCTGCGCTACCCAATCCAGCAGACGCAGCATGGCCTCGCTTTTGCCGATGACGTTGGCGGCGCTGTAGCGTTGCTTGAGCGCGCGCTTGAGCTGCAGGTTCTCCTGACTGACGCGGGCCGCGGCGATGGCGGCGCGGATGTCGGCGAGCAGCTTCTCGTTGTTCCAGGGCTTTTGCAGGAAGGTCTGGGCGCCGGCCCGCATGGCCTCGACCGCCATCTCGACGGTGGCGAAGGCCGAGATCATCAGCACGGGGACGGTGGAATGGGCCCGGATGCGGCTCAACAGCTCCATGCCGCTGGCGCCCGGCAGGGCGACGTCGAGGAGCACGGCGTCAAACGGGGCGGCCTGGAAGCGCTCCCAGCCCCCGTCTAGATCGGCGGCGCTGGAGACGGCGAACCCTTCCATTCTCAGCAGCGTCTCGAGGCTCTGGCGGATTGCGGCCTCGTCGTCCACGATCAAGATGCGGCTGCCGGAGCCGGCGGCCGCGGGAAGCAGCGAGTCCGGGGGGGCAATGGCGGCCGACATGGTGGCAATCACGCCGGGCGGGCCATGGTCACCACCGGGTTGGCCGCCTCGGCCGACGCCAGCAAGGGCAACTCGACGGTAAACTCGGCGCCGTGTCCGGTGACGCTGTGGACGCGGATGGCGCCGCCGTGCTCCTGGACAATCCCATAGGTTACGGCCAGGCCCAGGCCCGTTCCTGTGCTCATGGTAGCACTCTCGGCGGGGCGGGGCTCGGCCGGGCGGTTGGCCAGCTTGGTGGTAAAGAAGGGATCGAAAATGCGGTGCTGGAGCGCGGCGGGGATGCCTTCGCCGCTGTCCGACACCGAGACCCAGCCGAGGGCGGGGGCGCGGTTGGCCCGTTGCAGTCCTGAGGCCAGCCGCAGCGTGCCGCCGTGCGGCATGGCATCGCGGGCGTTCAGGATGAGGTTCAGGAAGACCTGCTGCAGTTTGCCGGCGTCGCCCAGCACCTCGACCGGCTCCGGATGCAGGGCGAGAATGACGTGGATGTTGGCGCCGCGCAGCGGGTGCTCGACCAGCGCCAGCGAATCGCGCAGCACCGCGTTCAGCTCCACCCGCAGGAAGCGCGCGGCGCCGGTGCGGGAGAAATTCAGCAGGTTGGCGATGATTTCCGAGGCCCGGAACGTCTGGCGCGTGATGGTATCCAGCACGGCGGCGCGCGGGTCTCCGGACGGGGTCAGCTTGGCCAGCATCTGACTGTGGCTGGAGATGACCGCCAGCGGCGTGTTGACCTCGTGCGCCACGCCGGCGGCCAGCAGGCCCACCGAGCGCAGCCGGTCGGCCTGAATGAGTTGCTGCTCCATGGCGGCGGTGGCGGTGACGTCATCGAGCAGGATGATGTGGCCAATGCGTTCGAACTGCGACGTCACGAGCGGCGCAATGGCGAGGTCCATGATCTTGGGTCCAAGTGTTTGCGGGCCCAACGCCGGCATGGGGAACTTCGGATGGGTGTGGATGCCGCCTGTGGCCGACGCCTGACCGAATACGCGGGCAAATTCCCCGCCCAGCAGGCTGGCAATCGGCTGGCCCAGGGCCAACTGACGCGGCCGGGCCGTGAGCACCTCCATCTGGGCATTCCAGCTTTCCACCCTGCCCTGCAGATTGACCGCCACCACGCCCACCTGAATGCTTTCGACGATGCTCTGGTTGAAATCCTTGAGCCGTTCGTACTCCTCCGCCTTGAGCCGGAGCCGCTCGTAGAGTTGAGCGTTTTCGATCCCGATGGCCAGATAGCCGGCAAGCGCTTCCACCAGCGCGAGGTCCTCGCCCGGCAGCAGCTCGCCGCGCTGGGTGCGGCCCAGTCCCACCAGCGCCACGGTGCGCCCCTGGAGCTGGCAGGGTATGAGGTAGTCGAGGCCCGACCGCCGGACCGCGTCGGGGACGGCCTCGAGCACGAGCCGGCAGGCATTGGGGGCGGCGAAGTGGCTGAGCAGTGGCAGCAACGCCGCCGCGCCGCCTGCGCCCGGTAGGCTTTGGGCACAGCGCCAGCCGCGCGCGGGTTCCTCCATCAGCAGCACCGACACCCGCGGTACCGACAGTGTTTGCCGCAGGCGCGAGGTGGCCAGTTCCAGCAGCCGCTCCAGCTCCGGCTGCGCGCTCATCTGCCGCCCGAACTCGATGAGCGTGCGGCGGTCGTCATAACGCTCGCGATAGAACAGGCGATCCAGGCGCTCCTGCAGCCACGCCTTCATGGGCTCGAACAACAGTGCCGTGACCAGGATGGCAAGCAGCCAGCCGCTCCAACCCCATGCCGGCAGCCGGGTGTGGATGAGCACTCCGGCGAGGCCGATCACCGCCAAGTACACCAATACCACGGCGGCGGTCGCGAGAGTATAGGCAAGGCCGCGCCGGAAGACCATATCGGCCTGCAGCAGATGGTGCCGCCAGATGGCGTAGGCAAACGCCAGCGGCACTAGCACCAACGAGGCAACGGCCCAGTTGGCGAACCGCGGCATGTCGGCGCCCAGCAGGTAAGGTGCAACGTAGAGGACGAAAAAGGGCGCCAGCGCGAGCCCGATGCCCCATGCCATCACCCGCGCCTGCTGCGCCACGCGTCCAGGCTGGGCGCGCGCCGCCCGCTGATGCCGCACGAGCACCGCCAGCGCCGCCAGGAAATAGCCGGCGAGCAGCCCGTAGCTGGCGCGATCCATGACGTCCAGGCTGACGCTGAGCGTCACCGGTAGCCACACCGCTCCGCTCGCCAGTGCGACCTCCAGCAGCCCGAGCAACAGCGCGGGGACATAGAGCAGCGCCTCGGCCCGCTGCAGCGCCCGGTTCGAGCGCAGCGGCGTGGCGGAGGCGGGGAAGCGTAGCGCAAAGTGCAGCAGCAGGCAGGGCGCCACCAGCAGGGCGGCCTCGTTGCCCCAGAAAATGGTGCGGTCAAACAGGTTAAGTTTGCCGGTGAAATGAAACGCGTAGAGCGCAAACGACGCCAGGCAGAACAGATAAAAACTCACCGCCTGCGGCGCGCTGCGCCGTCGGCCGAGGACAAACAGGCCGATCATCAGGTACAGCAGGCCCACGGCGTCCAGAAACCCGTAGCGCGCAAGCGGCGGCTGGCTCGCCGTGACCGGCACCTGAAGTTCGAGCAGCCGGCCGTCGCGGATGACGATGTAGCGCAGCGTGCCGCCGATCGCGGCCCCATACAGGGCGCGCGCGACGTCGCCGGGCGAGGCCATGGGCGCGCCGTTGACGGTCACCAGCGCATCGCCGGCGCGGAGCGGCGTAGCGGCGCCGGGCGCGGTGGCCGCCACCACCAGCCCTGCCGCCGTGGGCCGCCACAGCGCGGCGTCGGTGGGATGGCGGTAGATCCAGAGTTGATGCAGATTCAGCAGCGCCAGAACCACGATCGTGGCCGTGGCCAGCGCCAACACTACGGTGCGCAGGCTCAAGCCCGGGCGCGTGCTCCGGCTCGCGCCCGGCTGCGAGGCTCGCGTTGCCGCGCTCCCGCCTTGTACCCGGTATTGATTTTCAGCATCCACCACGTGACCCAAGGCCGGGCTGCGGCTGCGGCAGCCCGGCTAAAAACTGATGCTGATGCCACCCCGCAGCGAGCGGGCCGTTTGCATCAAGTAAAGCGTCCGGCCATCCGTGCCCAGCATGGGGAGATAGCCTTGCGCCAGAAGGTTGTGGATCTCCATGAGCGCGGCAATTTTGCCGCCACCGCTCATGAGGCCAGGCAGGGGCTGGCGCACATACAGGTTGGCGTAGGAGTCGCTCTGGGCCGGCCCATCGTCGTACAGGTCCAGCCCCGTAGCGGTGGCCCGGCTCAGGGCCCGGTAACTGCAAATGATGGAGGTGTGGGTGGCCGGCAGCTTGCCGCTGAGTTTTAGCGTCACGGCATGGGCGCGGGCCGGCGCCAGCGCTTCAGCCAACTGGTTGGACCAGACCGCCCCATTTGGCGCCAGCACCGGGCCTTCGCTGAAACCTATGGCGGCGTGCCAGCCCTGGCCGAGGCTCTGTTCGAGCGCCACCCGGTAACCGGCGCCTCCGTAGTTGCCGCCGTTGGCGATGAACATGTTGTTGAGCAGATCGGGCAGCAGGTTGCCGTTGAGGCTGGCGGTGCCGCCCACCATCGGCGCGGCCGCGTCCAGCGAATAGGCACCGTTGATGGCTGTGCCCGCGTAGTGCTCGGTGTAGACGGCCGCGCTCCAGGTGGTGTTGGCGCCCAAGTTGTCGGTGTAGCGCAGCTCCTGGTGGCGGGCATGCTCCAGCCGCGCCCGGCCTTGGTTGAGGGTGACCTTGGGGGCGGGGTCAGGCATGTCGGCGTAGTCTCGATTGAACTCCAGCGGCGGCACTGCCGAGGCGGCCCGGTACTCCAGTTGGGACTGCGGCGAAATCTCCAGGGTCGCCCGCAGGTAAGGGTCCACCGTCGCCACCGTGTCGGTCATGGTGACCATGTTCAGCATCGAGCCGTACTGCACGCGCACGCGGTTGCCCAGATTGAACGCATTGGCGTAGTTCAGTGAAACCAGCCGCAGCGACGGCAGCGCCGGCAGTCCGGGCACGGCAATCTGATGGACAGCCACCATCAATCTGGCTGGCGCAGTGGGGTCGGCGGAGTGGAAGGTTGCTGCGACTTTGGTGTCGGCACCGCCGCCCTGGACGTTGGTACCGACTGCGCCGCTGACCGCCACCCGGGCGCCATCCCAGAGGCTGGAGTCCACGCGGAAGTTGGTGGTCAAGCCCGGTCCCTCGAAGGCTCCGCTCCCACTGCCGGCGGTGAGTGCCACGAAGCCCTGAACCGCGTCACTATCGCCGCCCGGCCCTGCCCCATTTCCGTCGAGGCGCAGAATCGGCTTCCAAATGCTGGCCTGCCGCAGCGCCCATAGAAACGCCTGGTCGGCGTTGACCCCCGCCGGCGGCCCGAACTGCACCTGGTGCAGCAGGCTGGGCAGGCTGACCAGCAGCAGGGCACGCTCGGAAGCATGCACCTGCACTTGGTAGCGGGTAGCGATCCGAGTACCCTTGCCCACCTGCACGTAATAGGTACCGGGCTGAAGTCCGGTGACTGTGAACAAGCCGTGAGCGTCGCTCAACTGCTCGAGTGGGCGGCTGTTGAGCGCCGCCGCGCGCACCTCCACCACGGCGTCGGCCTCGCGGCGCCCGCGCGCATCGGTGACGACGCCAAAAATTACGCCCGTGGCCGTCACCGCCACCGCCGGGTTGACGCCGGCTTGCTGCGCCACCGCTGGCACGGCCAGTCCCGCCGCCAGCAGGGTGGCGGTCAACGCGACGGCGGCGGTGCGGAGGGAGCGCATCCGGATCCTTGCGGTTATTTTAGTACAAGGAACGTGGTTTGGGGCTTGATCGTCTGTTTGTTCAAATTGTCGGTCACGGAGATCGTGAGCCGGTAGGTGCTGGGCGGCAGGCTGGCGAGCGGCAGCGTCTTTTCGAGCGTGAGCTGATCGGCCGCGTTGGTCATCGAGGCCGCACCCTGGGTGGTCTGGAGTACGGTTTTGAGCGTGGCCAGGTTTTCGATGGTGTAGGTGATGGTGGCGGAGGGCTTATGGGTCACCTTGTCGGTTTGGAGGTTGTAAACCTGCATCCACAGGCCAAGCGATTGGCTTTGCTTGAACTGCGCCGGCGCGCCAATGCCGCCCATCACCGGACGCACCTTGGTGTCGCCCAGGATGAACTGGCCCTGCCCGACGTCCTTATCAGGAACCTTTTCGATGTCGTCGGAGAGGATGATGCTGGAGGATGCCAATTGGTCATCCTTGTACTCGGGTACCACGATGGAGAAGCTCTTCGTCCCAAGTTTATTGGGGGCGTTGGCATCCTTCAGCGCCAAGCTGACTTTGTACCGGCCGGGCTTGAGCAGCGCTCCGTGCCAGTAGCGCGCCGTCTTGCTGGCGTAGTCGGGCAGCAACTCGGCCGGAAACTGGGCGTTGGCGGTGTCGTCCCAGCGGTCCACGACGCGGCCGCTGATGGTGCTGATCTGGCCGTAAATATCGACCTGCCCCATATCCACACCGCTGGAGTCCTTCATGGTCATGTTGCGGTAGGCGATCTGCAGCGTGATCGGCACCATCACCGTGTCGTCGGTGATTTTGACTATGTCGGTGCGGTAGCGGAACGGTAGCAGGTTGTAGTTGACACTGTGGGTTACCAGTTCCTGCAGGTCTGTATATTTGACTGGCGGGGGCGTGAATACCTTGGCATAGGTGTCGATGCGGTTGAACTCGCTTTGATCTTCGGTGAAATAGGCGTCGCCCGGACAGGAGGTGCCGTTGGCATTGGTCATGCGGCTGGTTTTGCTGGCCGTCCCCATGGACTCGCCCATGGACAGACCGGCGCCGGGCACCTCGGCCAGCGCGTCCTTGGCGCAGGGATCGGTAGTGAGCTGAAACTCGCCGCACCAGCACTTATCCACGAACTCCAATTGGATGTTGCTGCCGATGCCGGGCAGGTAGTTGTAGGTCCAATCCTCGAATGGATAGGTTGAGGTCGAGCCCCCGCCCAGGTTGATGGGACGGTCGTAGGCACCGCCGGCATCGTGGTCGTCCTGATCGTCCGGCTTGCCCCAACTGATGTAGATGCGGCCGCGGTCGGTCTTCCAGCCCGGTTCACCGGAGGCAAAATGCTGGTTGGCGTAAGCGATGCGACGGTAGTATTCCTCTTTGTAAGTGTTATAGGGGTCTTCCGGGTCAGGATTCCGCCGCTGCCAGAACGACTCAATGAAGGCCTCGCGCTCATCTTCGTTATGGAGCTGCAAAAACGTCTGCCGCTCCTCCGGGGTGATGATGTAGGCGACATCCTCATTGAGCCACTTCTTGTCTTCCGGGTTAAGCTCCTTTTCAAGTTCTTTCTGCTGCTTGCGCCGCTGTCTTGGGGTGAGGGCGTGTTTGGGCGGCGGGACGGCCTGCTGTTGCTGGGAGGTAGCCTGGGCCGTCTGCTGGGCGGCGCCCTGGGCGCGACCGGAGACGGTGGCGAGCAGGCAGAGGACCGCCACCAGCGCGGGGGCGAAAAAGGCGACCTTATTGAAGCTGCTGCGACAAGACATGGCGCACGGCAGGGCTGCTCGCCCGCAGTGGAACTCTCTGCTCAGATGTTAAGCGCCCGGGCCGGGGCGGGTCAAGCAATATTCGGCGCCGGGAGTTGACAGGCGTGCCGGGCACCACGGCAGTCAATTGACGGGCGCGGGCCCCTGCCCCTGCTCGCTGAGACGCTCGCAGCGCCATGCCCGCACTCGAAGGGCTGTGGAGCGCCGGCCCGGGGCCCGGTGAGCCCAAGGGGGCGCGAGCGGCATGGTGGGAAGGGGGCCGCGCCGCTTCGTTTACCGGGAGCGGTGAAAGCGCCACTGGCGCTTTCACCTCGTTGGAATTCCGCGGCCCTTCGCGCCGATTTTGCCCGCAGTGCAAACGGCGCGACTCCCGCGAAGGGGTGGAAAACGGGCGGTCTGGAATCGCAGTAAATAGGAACTGAACTGGGGTGCGCGGCCGCGCGTACAACCACTACGGGTTAAACTGAGAAGAACTGCGCCACATGTCCACCGCTAAAAAACTCATCATTTTCATTGTCATTGTGGTTGGGTTGGGCGGGGCGGTCGCCGTCTCGCTCACGCAGCAGGGCCGGGACCGGGTCACGATCCAGACGGTTCAAGTCGCGCGCCAGAACCTCACTGCCGTGGTGACCGCCTCGGGCGAGATCACGCCCAAGACCTACGCCGACATCAGCCCCAACAATGTCGGCCAGATCACCGACCTTTACGTGAAGGAAGGCGATCACGTCAAGGCTGGCCAACTTTTGGCCAAGCTCTGGAATGTGCAGGAAGCGGCGCAGGTCTCCGGCATGCAGGCGGCATTGAAGACCAGCTCGGCTAATCTGGCGGCGCAACAGGCGGCACTGGGCACGGCCCACGCCAATGTCGCCCGCGACACGGCCCAACTGGCCCAGGTGCGCCAGGACTGGCGCCGCACCCAGGCGCTGTATGAAGACAAATTGCTGGCGCGCTCGGACTATGAAGCCAAAGAGGCCGCCTACAAGACTGCCGAGGCGCAGCTGCAGGTTTCTCAGGCGGCGCTCAAGCAGGGTCAGGCCCAGGTGGATGCCCTGCAGGCCCAGATCAACCAGTCCAAAGCCAACTTGCGGTCCGCCAGCGACGCGCTGAGCCGGACCGAGTTCCGCAGTCCGCTGACCGGCATCGTGACCTATCTGCCGGTGCACGTCGGCGACACGGTGGTGATGGGCATTCAGAACTCGCCCGGCAGCACGCTGATGCGGATCGCCGACATGAGCGTGGTTACGGCCGAAGTGCAGGTGGACGAAACCGACATTGCCAATGTCCGCGTGGGCCAGCCCGCCACCATCACCATTGACGCGTTTGGCGACACCAAGTTCCCCGCCCACGTCACCGAAGTTGGCGACACCGCCATCCTGCGCTCGACCGGCGTCGCCGCCAGCTCCAACGGTTCCGATGCCCAACAGGCAAAAGATTTCAAAGTGGTCGTGCAACTCGACTCACCGCCGTCCGACATTCGCCCCGGCCTGAGCTGTACGGCCCAGATCACCACCGCCACCGCCGACAACGCCATCAGCGTTCCCCTGCAGGCGATAGTCGAGCGCGACCCCAGCCAGTTAAAGACCCCGGCGCCGGGGGCGGCCCTGCCGGCGGTACCGAGCTCTGTCAAAGCGCAGGAGCAGCCGGTGCAGGGCATCTTCGTGGTGGATCCGGGGACCATGACGGCCAACTTCGTCCCCGCCACCACCGGCGTGAGCGGCATTGACCACATCCAGGTGCTGAGCGGCGTCAAGCCCGGCGATGAGATCGTCACCGGGCCCTATGATGCCTTGCGCACGCTGGCCAATCACGCGAAAATCAAGGTGGACAACTCGCTGGTGGCCGTGGCCGCATCCACCACCCCCAGCAGTTCCAACTAACGCCCATGCCCATTCCCTCTGCCGTCCCTGCCACCGACCCTGGCCCGCTCGCGTCCGGCGTCCACTCCGGCACGCTGGTTTCACCCTCGCCCGACGCCATCATCCAGACCGTTGATTTGTGGAAGATCTATCAAATGGGCACCGAACAGGTGGCCGCGCTGCGCGGAGTCTCGATCGAGATCAAGCGCAACGAGTACGTGGCGATCATGGGGCCTTCGGGTTCGGGCAAGAGCACGCTCATGAACCTGATCGGCTGCCTCGACTCACCCACGCGCGGCCAGTACTGGCTGAACCACCAACTGGTGTCGGAGCTCGATGACGATGAGCTGGCGCACATCCGCAACCACGAGATCGGGTTCGTGTTCCAGACCTTCAACCTGCTAGCGCGCGCCACGGCGCTGCACAACGTCGAGCTGCCGCTGATCTACGCCGGCATTGCCGCCGGCGACCGTGCGGCCATGGCGGCCGAGGCGCTCAAGAAAGTAGACCTGCTCGACCGCCAGCACCACCGCCCCAACGAGCTCAGCGGCGGCCAGCGCCAGCGCGTCGCGATAGCGCGGGCGCTGATCAACAACCCCAGCATCCTGCTGGCCGACGAACCCACCGGCAACCTGGATTCGGTGACCAGCAACGAAATCATGGGGCTGATGGACCGGCTCTGGGAGCTGGGCAACACCATCGTGCTGGTGACGCACGAGCCCGATATTTCCGAGTACGCGCACCGCGTCATCCACATCCGTGATGGCAAGGTGGCGCGCGATGAATCTACCCGGCGCGGGCGCGAGAACACCCGCGCCTGACCGCCGGCCCTGGCCGCGGCGCTCGCCATGCCTCTACGTGATTCGCTGCTGGTGGCGCTCGACACGCTGTGGAGCCACAAACTCCGCAGTTGCCTGACGCTGCTCGGCATCGTCATCTCGATTTGGACGCTGGTGGCGGTAGTGTCGCTGGTGGATGGCGTCAATGCCTACGTCGGCCAGAAAATCGCCGGCCTGGGCAGCAACGTGATTGACGTCCAGCAGTTCAGCCTCGACGACATGACTGACGTCAAGCGGTTCCGCGTGGCCCGGCGGCGCAATCTGCCGGTCTCGATGGCCGAGTACCAGTATCTGCGCGCCCACACCCGGCTGGCCGCCCAAGTCGCCGCCGACGTCGGCCGCCAAACCGGCACCACGCTCAAGGCCGCCAACCACCTGATGACCGACATCAGCGTGCAGGGCGTCACCGCCAACGCCGCCGCCCTCGCCACCTGGACGGTCGAGGCCGGCCGCTTCCTCACTCCCACCGATGCCAGCCACGCCAATTCGGTCGCTTTCATCGGCGCCGACGTCGCCAACCAGCTCTTCCCCGGCGTCAACCCCATCGGCAAAACCCTGAACCTCGACGGCCACAACTTTCTGGTCGTGGGCGAGGCCAGCGTCCAGGGCAACGTCTTCGGCCAGTCGCAGGACAGCTTCGTGGACGTCCCCATCGAGGTCTACCGTGCCATGTACGGCACGCGCGACTCGCTCGACGTCCAGATCCAGGCCCCGTCGGCCGCCCTGATGGCGCCCATGACGGACGAAGTGCGCATGCTCATGCGCAGCCTGCGGCACCTCCACTACCAGGACGACGACAACTTCGGCATCATTGGCGCCGAAGCCCTCATGTCGCTGTTCCACCAGCTCACCGGCGTCATCGCCACGGTGATGATCGGCGTCAGCGCGGTGTTTCTCGTCGTCGGCGGCATCGTCATCATGAACATCATGCTGGCGGCGGTCACCGAGCGCACTCAGGAAGTTGGCATCCGCAAGGCCGTGGGCGCCCGCCGGCAGGACATCCTCTCCCAATTCCTGGTCGAGGCAGCGGTGCTCAGTTCCCTTGGCGGCGCCATCGGCATCGGCCTGGCCTGGGGCTTCACGCTGCTGGCCTCGGCGCTGACCCCGCTGCCGTTTGCCCTGCCCTGGCTGGCGGTGCTGGTGGCGCTGTTCATCGCCACCGCCGTGGGCCTGTTCTTCGGCATCTACCCCGCGCAGAAGGCGGCCAAGCTCGAGCCCATCGCCGCCCTGCGCGCCGAGATCTGACATGGCCAGCAGTTTGAATGAAAACCTGCATTTGGCCTATGACACCGTGCGCCAGCACAAGGTGCGCTCGGCGCTGACCATCCTGGGCGTGTTTGTCGGGACGGTGACGCTGATGGCGATCGGCAGCATCCTCACCGGCATGAACAAGTACGTGGTGGATCAAATCGAGAGCTTCGGCACCAACACCATCTTCATTTACAAGTTTGCCCCCGGCATCCACCTCGGCCAGCTTACGCGCGAGGAGCGCATGCGCAAACCGCTCAGCGACCGCGACATTGAGGCCGTGCGCGAGGGCTGCGGCGCCTGCGTCGCCATCAGCGCCCAGGTGCTGCCGGACAGCGCCTTCAACGGCCCGCCCGGCAGCGGCCCCACCAACGCCCGCTACCGCAGCCACGAGGTGGACGGACTCCAGTTCAGCGGCACCGAAGCCAACTTCCCTCAGGCCACCAACCAGTCCATCGAGCAGGGCCGCTATTTCACCCAAGTCGAAAACCTGCACCGCGACAATGTCGTGGTCGTCGGCCATTCCATTGCCGACGCCCTCTTCCCCGGCCAAAACCCCGTCGGCCAGAACTTCCAGATTGACGGGACCTCCTTCCGTCTGATCGGCGTGTTGGCGCCGCGCAAGGGCGCCGGGCCCTCGGCGCAGGATCTGTCGGCCCGCATCCCGTTTCTCACCTTCGAAAAGCTTTATCCCGCCGCCAAGGAGCACTCCATCGAGGCCCTGGCCCGGCCCGGGATGCTGACCGTCGCTCAGGATCAGATTGAAGTCGCGCTGCGCCGCTCCCGGCGCGACAAGTGGGGCGCCCCGGACAGCTTCGGCATGGCCACCGCCAGCAGCATCATCGGCCAGTTCCACGACATCACCGGCGAGGTGGCGCTGGTGATCGTGGTGATCGCCTCGATCGGCATGCTGATTGGCGGCATTGGGGTGATGAATATCATGCTGGTCTCAGTCACCGAGCGCACACGCGAGATCGGCATCCGCAAAGCCATCGGCGCCCGCCGCGCCGACATCTCGCAGCAGTTCCTCGCCGAGGCCGTGTTCCTCACCGGCCTCGGCGGCATTCTCGGCATCATCGGCGGCTGGCTCATCAGCGAGGCCATCAAACTCGCCATCCCCAGCATCCCCACCTCCGTGCCGCTCTGGTCGGTGGCGGCAGGGTTTGGCATTTCCGTTGCCATTGGCATCTTCTTCGGCCTCTTCCCCGCCATGCAGGCTGCCAAACTGGACCCGGTCGAAGCCCTGCGCTACGAGTAACCGCTGCGCGCCGTCCCCAGGCCTAATTCGGCGTCGCCCTCTCCAGATGGACCACGGTGAGAAACGGCTCGGTTGCTTCGGCGCGCAACAACCGCAGCCCCGTATCCATGCGGAGGAGCTATACCGGCGACCCCGAACTCGCCGCCCTCGCCCAACGCCTGCCCCTGCTTCAACTGTACTGGGTCGGCGTTTGAGCCCCAACCCACTACTCTTCTCCCCGATTCCAGGTCCCAACGCCTCACGCCAGCGGAGCCGCACCGGGGTCGGCGCCAGCATTGACGTAAAGCGAACACACGCAGCGACGGCAAATCGGGTTACTGCCCACATCGAGCGTGCGGCGGAAGCTCAACGCCTCCGGGCTGTTGAGAATCGTGAGCAACGGCTGCTGGCGGATATTGCCAAGCGGCGCGTGAAAAAAGCAGGGGCGGACCTGGCCGTCGGACTCGACCACGGCCGACACCCAGGGCGCATTGCAGCGAGGAGCGACCGCCGGCGCCAGGCCCAGTTGGGATTCGAAGTGCCGCACCAGACGGTCCAACTTGGCGGGCCCCTCGACGATGTAGCCGGAGGCGATTTCTGGCGCGCACTCCCGGACCAGGGCGTCCATCTCGGCCCGCAGCCCGCGAGTGTGCTCGGCGGTAAGACCGAGTGCCTCGTGGGCGGAGGCCGACCACCCTCCGGGCCGCGCGTCGTGTTGAAAAGCTTCCGGCGAAAGGTCGGCCGCGAGGAACGAAATCGAGCTGAGTCCGAGTTCCAGGGCGGAACGGACGGTGGCGCGAAGGCAGCCGAAGTTGGCTTGCGAAATGGTGCAGCGACCGGCAATTGTCATCCCCGGGCGTAGATCCCGCAGCGCCTTGATACCGCGTGCCAAGTGGGCGTAAGCCCCGGAGACATTCCGCACCTGATCATGGGCCGCAGGCGGACCATCCAGCGAAACAATCACGTCATCCACGTTGTCGGCCACCAGACACGCCCGTGGCGCCAGCAGCAAACCCGAACTGAGCAACGTTAGCCGCACCCGCTCGCCCCGTAGTATCCGGGCGAGGGCCGGCAGGTCGGAGTGCATCAGCGCCTCCCCGCCGGACAACACGACCCATCGCACCGCCAGCGAGCGTAGCGAGTTCCGCAGGCCATCGAGATCGGAAGTATTGAGCTCGCGGGTCTGGCGGATGCGCCAGATGTCGCACATTAGGCAGCGGCAGTTGCAACGGTTGTGCGGAAGCAGCACCAGGATTGGTAGTTGCCGGATGTAGTGGGGGTCGGACGGGTCGCCCTCCGCGCCAACGGCGCCGGCGGCGGCGGGCAGCGCCCGAGGGCGCGAGGGAGCAGACCCCAGCAGCTTGCCGCCGAGCCGGAGTTCAGAGCCCAAACACTGCCGGGCGGCGGCGAGCAAATGGCGCACCGGCGCCCGCACCAGACGTTCATGCCCGCCGGCCACGAGCGGCTCCAGGCCGTGAAGTAGATTTCGCGCGGATCCACTCCAGCGCTCGCCCAGTTCTGGGGCCAGCAGCTGCACGCGGCCGTCCTTTAGCACCAGCGCCACATCGTGGTGGCGTGCCCCCACCAACAGCTCGGCGGGCGTACTCCGCTCCATTCCGCCCGCGCAGCGTACCGCGATCAAGTCCGCGGCGCCACCGCGCGCTATCCGCCCGATACCACCCGTCAGGCCCAGGACCGAGCCGGCGCGCCGGGTGACCATGTCGTAGAGCAGGGCTCGGGGATGCAATCCATCGCCGAAGACCTGCGCGGCGTCGGACATCTCGTCCAGGAGATCGCCGGCGGCGGTCAGTGCCGAGTCGCTTCCGAGGATAGCCTTGGGGTTGTCGCGGATCAGATCGGGCGCGACCGTCGTCCCCAGCATGAACAAGTTCGAACTCGGACACCAGACCAGAGTGGCCCGCCGCTCGCGCAGAAGGCGGTGACCGTCCGCATCCAGGCCGACACAGTGAACGGCCACGGTTCTCGCATCGAGGACCCCGAGTTTGTCAAGCTTCCCGGCTTCCTGGCGGCTGGCCTCGTCGGTGCCTTCCGCCAGATGCAGGATGAAGGGCGCATCGGAGGGCGCGCGCCTCCACGCGGCGGCGGCATCACCGCCCAGCGCAAGTGAGTGGATCCAACCATAGCGGCGCAGAACCCGAACCGGAAAGTCCGCATCCAGGCATGCGGCGTAGCAGGGGTTGTGATGGCAGACGGTGGTGACGCCGCACAACAGGTTCTTCAGGCCGCCCCACCAGCAACGCACCTCCTTGGAAAGCCTGGAATGCTCCTGAACCGGAGAACGGTCGGGCTGGTAGATATCGGCGGCCCAGGCCAGAAAATTGGGGTAAGGTCCGCGGCCGAGACGCGGGAACAGATTGAACTCGAGATGCTCATGGGCATTGATCAGGCCGGGCAGGATCATGTAGCCGGACAGATCGAGGTGCTGGGCGCGGCGCGCATAGGCGAGCGGCACGGCCTCACCGGCGTCGGGGATTTGGCGGATGGTCGAGCCGGCGATGAGTATCCGGGCCGGAATGCTGGTGGCGGCGTCGAGCGCGATCCGCGCCCCGGAGATGAGAATCGGGGCGGATGCGGGTGCGCTCATGGTTGGACGGGCGGCGATACCCGCCACACGAAGGTGAGCAGTGCCGGCACCGCGCCTGCGGCGTCAAAGAGGTCCGGGCGGCCAGCGGCGGCGAAGATGGGTCGCTCCGGCTCGCCCAACCGCGCCTGCTGGCAGCTCAGCAATTGGCAGCCGGCCGCCGTGAATGCCGCCTCCAGCCGGCGCGGAGGTTGCGGGTAATGCGGAACCTCAGTCCAGTGCCCGTCCGGGGAGGTGAAGCCACGCCGCCAGCCGGCTTCAGGATGGACGTCGGCGATCAGGATGTAGGCGCCGGGGCGCGACTGACGGCTCAACTCCCGCGCCAGCGCCGGGACATCAGGCAGATACGCGAGGGCCAAGCAACAAAGGATGCACTCGGCCCAATGCGCCGCCAGAGGCAGGCGGAGCACGTCGGCGCGCACCAACCGGGCGCGACCCGCCAAGCGCGAACGAGCACGGGCGAGCATCGCGGCGGAACGGTCCACCCCGACCGCAGTGCCGGCCCCCAGCGCCATCATCCGTTCCAGCCCTCGCCCGGTACCGCAAGCGACGTCGAGTACAGCCCGGCCCCGCAGATCGGGCAGCAGCGGCGTCAGCGTGCGCTCCGCCAGCGCTAACAACGGATTGGGTTGCTGGTCGTAGACCTCCGCCCAGGCGTCGTGGGGGCAGGGTTTTCGGACCATGTACCCCGGCACTGCACTCATAGGCTCTCGCTCTCAGGCTGCCGCTGACGCAGCAATCTCTGCAGCCATCGCAGTTCCACCGGCCAGGCGTAGATGCGGCAGAGATAGCGCCAGGCGCTCAGGCCCCGCAACAGCCAGCGCCCCCACCGCGGCATGCGGATGTCCTGAATGGTGGGCCAGTGGCTGGCCACCACGAGCCGGAAATTATCAATCGTTCGCCGCGTACGCGCCGCCAGCCAGGGACTGTGCGGGCTGCGGCGAATGGTGAAGTTGAACCACCGTTCGGTGGCCCACTCCTCGGGGGTGTTGGGAAACTGAATCTGCGCTTCGACGTCACCGTACATGCGGTCGCGCTGCGGTACCGGCGTGTAGTGATAGAGAATGATCTCCGAGGCGGGGTGAATGCGTTTCAACCGGCGGATGAACGCCAGGCATTCCCGCGTGTCACGGTCCGGATCCTTGGGATTGCCGACCACGAAGGAAAATTCCGGGATGATGCCAAAGCCACGAATGCGGGCCGCCAATTCCAGCGTCTGCTCCACCCGCAGGTGCTTGTTCATGTCCTGCAAGACCCAGTTGGAGCCCGATTCGGCGCCAAAGAAGATCATGGTGGCGCCGGAACGGCGCAACGCCGCAAAGGTGGCGTCGGAAAACCGCAGCATGGCGTCGATGCGGGCCTCGCACCACCAGCGCAGATGCAGCGGCGTCAACCGCTCCGCCAGCTCGCGCGCGGTGTCTTCGCGCAGAAAAAAATTGTTGTCGTAGAACTGCACCGCGTCGGCGCCGTAGTGCGAGCTCAGATGTTGGAGCACGGCGGCGGTGCGAACGGGCGCCTCCATTTTCTCGCGGCTGCCGAAGGCGGTGGCGACACCACAAAAGCTGCACGGATAGGGACAGCCGAGGCTGGCCTGGTGGACGGCGGTGCGCCGGCCCAGAAACGACGGTAGCAGATAGCGGTCCACCGGCAGACGGTGATAAGGGAGCCAGGGGAAAGTGCCCGGGTTCTTCATGACCCGCTCAGGATTGTGGTGATGCGCGCCCGCGGCATCCCTATACGAGAGGCCCCGGATTTCCGCACGGCCGGCGCGGTCCGGCAGGGCGGCGAGCAGCTCCAAAAAGGTGTCCTCGCCCTGGCCGCGTACCACGTAATCGACGTAGGGCGCATTGAGCGCGGCGTCGGGATACAAGGTGGGAAAATATCCGCCCCAGACGATGGTCACTCCCGGAAACGCGGCCCGCAATGGCCGGCAACAGCTGATGGCCGCGCGCATCTGCGGCCCCGGCATGACCGTGGCAGCCAGCACCGCTTGCGGGTGCTGTTTCAAGATCGCGCTGATGCTAGCCACAGGATCGGGGTCGAGGTTGCCGTCGACGATCGTATACGGCCACCGGCCCTCCAGCACGGCGGCGATGGTCAGGACCGACAGCGGAAAGCGGCGGCTGCGGGGCCGGGTGGCTCGGGGGTTGAAGAGAATAATCATGCCATGGGCATTAAAGGCGGTATCCAAGCCACAGGTAGAAACGCGAGGGCTCGCGGCGCCGCAACAACCTCGCCTTCCAGGGCCGCAGGCGCCAGGCCAGGCCGTAATCGGGCAGGTGGCGCTCCCAGCGCAAACCCAGGGCCGCGGCTAGCGATTCCATCGTTTCCTGCACCAGGTACTCGCGGCTGCGCAGCGCGTCCGAGCGCTGCCCAAACTGACGCTGAAAGCGCTGGTGTTTTTCCTCAACCATGCGATCGCCGCTGACCGCCTGCGCGTAGAAGGGCGAATCCAGAATCGCCACCGCGCCGTCCACCCGCAGACACCGCAGCGCTTCGGCGAGCGTGGACCGGTAATCCTCCGAGTAATGGAACACGGCATTGTAAATCGCCAAGTCGAATTGCGCCTCGCAGAACGGCAAGTGATCCATGTCCGCCTGATATCGGGAAAAGCGGACGTCTTCGGCCAGATAGTGGCGCGCCGCGCCGAGGCCGTCGTCGGGATGGTCGAGCAGATCCACCGCGACTGGGCGGTGGCCCATGGCGGTGAGGCGATGGCTCAACCAACCGTTGCCGGCTCCGAGGTCGAGGATGTCGAGGCCGCCGCCCCGGGCGGCGGCGAGGCGCGGGACGAGGTTGGTCGCCAAGTGGCGGTAACTACAGCCCCGGATGGCCCACTCCCAGGCGTGGCGGCCGGTGCGGTCACTGTAGGGGAGATCAAGATAATAGGCGGGGTCGGGTGAGCCCCGCCCCTCCTGCGATCGGATGGTGGTGTAGCTCGTCGCGAAGGCGGCGAAGTGCCGGGCCCGGTCGGCGGCCAAAGCGCGCCAGATGCCGTCACGCAGACCCACCTCGAAACCGCAATGCGGACACAGGATGGCGGAGTCGCCCGCCGGCGGCAGCCCACGGGCGCAGGCCGGGCAGCGCAGACGCAAGCCGAAAGCGGCGGCGGTGGGCGCCATGGCGGCCGGAGTGCTCATGTTCGTTGCAACTCGATCAGCAGGTGATCCGCCAAGGAGCGGTATCCCCACCAAGCGCCAAAGTGTCGGTCCAATCGCTCCATCCGGGTCAGCAGGCGGGGATGCCGTCGAGCCCAGGGTTCCCAGCGGGATGAAGGCACCGCAACGCCTACGCCGCGCCACCGCAGCAAACGAAAATGGGGGGCGAAGCGGCGCGCCAGGGCGGGAGCGCAGTAATAGCGCACCCGAATTGGCGCACCGGCAATGCGGGCCTCGACGACGCCGTGCCGCAGCCGCCGCAGCCCTTTGCCGAGCTGGCCTTGGGCGAGCAGGCCGGCCATCTCCCAGCCCCCCCATCGGCCCGACACGCACAACAGCGCCGGCGCGGCCGGCCGCAACAACCGCGCCAGTTGTTCCGCCGCCGCCCGAAGGTCCTCCACACAGTTCAATCCCGAGAAATTGGAAAACACTCCATCAAACCGCTCGGCTGGTTGCAGTTCCTGGAGAGCTTCGATCGCCAGCACGTGGACCTCTGCCGAGCCCGCGGCCGGGACGCGGCGCATGCGCCAGCGCGCCTGTTCCACCATGCGGGCGGATTGATCGCAGGCCCAGACGCTCACACCCCTTCCGGCCAGCCGCGCCGCGTCCACGCCTGTGCCGCAGTTGATTTCCAGCACGTGCTGGCCGGGTTGAAACACGCGATCCATGACCCGCCACACCAGGCGGCGCTGGGCGCCGCCGATGCGGGAATCGGTGAACACCCGGTCGTACTCGCCGGCGAGGCCGTCAAAGGGCGCCGAGGCAACTGCGGCGGCGTCCATTACGCCTCCACCTCAGCGGCGGCTCCCAGCAGGCCCGAGCGGGCGCTCTGGACCGCGGTTCGAAACGCGTTCAGGTCCGGCTCTGCCGCGCCGGCGCGCTGGCGGCGGTGCAGCTGCACCTCGGCTTCGAGAAGCTGGTCGGCGTAGCTGTAAAAGCGGCGGGAGTGCCGGCCACGGATGTGCAGCTCGCGATCGGAAGTCTCCGTCCACGGCGCCGAAGCCGTCAGCGAGTTCTCCAACTCGGCGAAGTACGGCGTCCCTTTGATGGGGTAGGAGACGGTCGTCAGAAAAATATCCGGGTCGGCGCGTTTGACATGGGCCACGGTCGCCTCGATATCGGCCATCTCCTCGTCCGCATAGCCCCACATCAGGAACATGCCGACCTGAATGCCACGCGCCCGCGCCATGTCCGCCGCCGCCTGCACCTGTTCCACCTTGACGTCGCGCTGCATGGCGTCGAGCAGCCGCTGCGAGCCGCTCTCCGATCCGATCCAGAGCCGGAAGCAGCCCAACTCCGCCAGCCGGTCGAGCACGGCGGGGTTGAGCCGGTCGGCGCGCGAAATGCACTCGAATGGAATGTGCAGTCGCCGTTCCCGCATTGCCGCCGCATAGCGTTCAAGCCAGGCGTGATGTATCGTGAAGACGTCATCGGCGATCCAGAGCATGTCGGGGGCGTAGCGGCCCAGCACCCACTCGAGCTCTTCCACGACACGGTCGGGGTCGCGCCGGCGGTGGGTGCGGCCGTAGACGGCGTGGCTGCACCAGCGGCAGCGGTAGGGGCAGCCGCGCGCCGTGATGAGAGCCACGGAGCCGGTGCCGTGGTGCTGGCGCCAAGCCGCCAGATAGCGTTCGACCGGCACGCGTTCGCGATCCGGCCAGGGCTGGGCATCCAGATCGGCGATCAGCGGCCGGGGCGCAGTCTGGCACACTCGGCCGTCGGCCTGCAAAAACGCAAGCCCTCGAATCCCCTCGCAGCCCGTCAGATCCAACCCCCTGCCGCTGTCGCGCGCGCACCGCTGCCGCTCGCGCAGCACCGGCACCAACTCCTCCAGCGTCAGTTCGCCCTCCCCATACACCACCACGTCAGCGCCCGCCGCCAGGTATTCCGCGGCATACGCGCCCGGCTCCGGACCGCCGGCCACCGTGACCCAGCCGCTGCGCTTCGCCGCCTGCAGAATTCGCACCGCGTTGCGCCGGGTCATCAGATTGGCGTAAATGCCGAGCACCGCCGGAGGGCCGGCCTCCAGCACCGACTCGAGCTCGTCGAATGTGCTGAAGGTGCTGTCGAACACCTCCACGGCCATCCCCTGCCGCCGCAGATGAGACGACAAATAGAGGATGCCGAGCGGCACGTAGGGCTTCATGATGCGCTGCTCTTTGGCATCGTCGGCGAGGAAGTAACCGTGGGTCAGCAGCAGATCCATGGCTAACCCGCTGCCGTTCGCGCCAGGGTGGTGGGTTGTGGGTGGCGGCTCGCCGGCTCCAGGGCCTCGACCCGCTGCCACAGCATCCCCACCCGCGCAGCCCCCGCCGCGGTAGCGTCGCGGTGGTACAGGCTCACTTCGGCGTGCAGGGCGTCCCGCAGCGCGCGGTAGAACTCGCTGGTGTAGGTGGCCTGAAACATGACCTCAAGGTCGTCACTATCGCTCCAGTTCCGCTTCGCCCCCAACTGCCCTCGCACTTGCCGGTGGAAGCCGGTGCCGGGCAGGGGGTAGGAGACTGAGACGCCGATGTCGTCCGGCCGCGCCGTGCGCACCAAGGCAATCGTCGCAGCGATTTCGGCCCAGCCCTCGCCAGGGTAGCCAAACTGCAAAAAGAACCCAGCGCGAATATTCTGCGCGGCGAGTGCTGCCCGTGCCTCCAGCACTTGGCGGACGCGCAGGCCTTTGTCCATGCGGTCGAGCACCTCTTGCGCGCCCGATTCCGCACCGAGCCAGACCTCGCGGCAACCGGCGCGTCGCAGGGCGGCACTGGCGGCGGCGGAGATCAGATTGGCGCGCGTTTGAATCTTGAACGGGGTCACCGCCTGCAGCCCCTGGACGGCCTGGGCCAGCTCCTCCGCCCACCCCGGCCGGAGGGCAAACACGTCATCCGCGAACCACAACTGGTCGGCGCCCCAGCGCGTGCGCAGCTCGTGCATCTCGCCTGCCACGGCCGCCGCAGAGCGGCCGTGCCAGGCGTTGCCATAGATGGGCTTCGCGCACCAATTGCAGCCATAGGGGCAGCCGCGGCTCGCCACCAGGTTGAGCGAAAAGTAGCCGTGGTGGGCCCGCCAGGCGCGCCGGTAGGGCTCAATATCCACCAGGTCACGGGCGGGTAGCGGCAGCGCGTCCAGTGCCGCAATCGCGCTCCGGGGCGGGGTTCGCGCCACGCGCCCGTCCGCCGTCAGCCATGCCAAACCGGCGATCGAGGTGACTTGCTGGGGATTTTGGGCCAAGGCCCGGGCGAGCTCGAGCAACGTCTGTTCCGGCTCACCCATCACCACCCAGTCGAATCCGGCATGCAGGTACTCCTCCACATGGTCGCTGGCATCCGAGCTGTTGCCCACGACCACCACGCCTGCGTCGTGCGCCATCTCCGCCATCGTCCACGCCAATTGCCGGTTTGCGGTCAGGCACATCTTGGACAGAAAATTAAAATTGTCCTCGCAAATCGCCAGCACTCGGGGCCGGTGGCGAGCAAGCGCGGAGCGCAAGCCGGGCAACGGCGGCTCGAAGGTGCTATCGAAGAACGCCACCGAGTGCCCGGCCGCGCGCAGTAGCGCGGCCGCGTACAGCCCGCTCAGCGGCGGGTAGGGCTGCATCTTCCGCGCCTGCTTCGTGTCCGACGGAACGTGATTGGCGTGGGTGAAGAGTATGTCAGTCATCGGTCTGCTCCCGGCGCCGCCGCCTGCCGCGGTTCAGCACGCCTCCTCCATGGAGTGACTCAAGCTCTGACCGGTCAGCAGGGAGCGGCGCGAGACCACGCCTTCGGTGGCCCGGGCCAACCACAGCTCCCACGGAAAACCAAAGCGGTTCACCCGCAGGCGCCAGCGCAAGGGCGCGCCCAGCACTCGGCGCCGGGCTCGGAACCACCGCGAACGCTGCGCGGCGCGCCGGATCTGGTTGTTCAACAGAAAGTACTCGAGCATGCGGCGCAGCCGGCGGCGCTCTTCACCCTGCAGCCAGGGCAGTATGTTCCGCCCCAGCGGCAGGTCCGCCCACGCTTCCAAGTTCCCCGGCTCGTGCACCCCCAGCGTCCGCAACTGCGGCCAGATCGGGATGCCGGGATAGGGGGTGAAAATGTTGGGGGAAAAGCTCACGACCCCATACCGGCGCGCGATGTCGCTCATCACTCGGAAGGTGTGCAGGCGGTCGGCTTCGGTTTCGCCGGGGTAGCCTAGAATCAAATTGAAGGTCACCCGGATGCCGGCCTGGTCGGCCTTGCGCGCGGTCTCGAACATCTCCTCCACGCGCTGATGCTTCTTGTTCATGGCCAGCAGCACGCCTTCCGAAGCAGATTCGGTCCCGAACCCCATATGGCTGACGCCACTGGCCGCGAGGCGGCCCACGTCGGCGTCACTGAGACGGCATAGCAGGTCCGTCGAGGCCTGAAAGGTCCAGCGGAAGCGCTCGCCGGAGGCGATAAAGCCCTCGGCGATCTCGATCGCGCGCTTGCCGTCCACGAGAAAATTGGAGTCCAGCAGCGCCACTTCCTCCAGTCCATGCCGCCGCACCAACTCGACCACCTCGCCCACCACGCGTCCGGCCTTGTACGCGTTGAAGCGCCGCTGGTAAAACACCATGTCGGTGCAGTAATTGCAGGCGTAGGGGCAGCCAATACTACTGGCGTATCCCGCCTTGCGTACGCCGCTCAGGCGGGCGTAGGCATCGAAGTCGGCCAGGTGGTAGGCGGGAGGCGTCAGTCGGTTGATGTTTTCCAGCGGCCGATCGGGGTTGTGGACGTGCGCGCCGTTGCGCTTGAAGCTCACCCCGGCAACTTCCTCCATGCCGCGGCCCGCGGCAAGGCGCTCGGCAATCTCCAGCAGCGTGCGCTCCCCCTGCCGCCGCACCACCATGTCCACGTAGTCCGGTTCGAGCGACTGATCCGGAAGCAGACTGGGATGCCAGCCGCCCAGGATGATGGGCAGCTCCGGCCGCATCTGTTTCACGCGTCGGGCCAGGCGCGCGCCGTGCTGAATCATCGGACCGGTAAGCATGGAAATACCCAGGCAGAGCGCATCCGGAATCGCCCGCATCACCACGGCTTCGAAATCGGGCGTGACGGCGGCATCAACCAGACGCACCGGGAAACCGGCTTCCAACAGCGGCGCAGCCAGGCACAGAAGACTGAGCGGCGCGCTGAGCGCCGGCCCCGAGTATGGCGGATAGAACAGGACGATCGTGCGTGGCGCGCTCATGGGCAGCTCGCCTGCGTCTGCAACTGCTTGGCGTCCACCGAGGGCTTGGCGGGGGGCAGAATGTGCTTCAGCTTGCGGTTGATCCACAGCTCCACCGGCAGGGCGTAGATATCGTGATCGAGCCGCCAGCGCGCCGGATAGCTGGTGGCGTGCTGCAGTTTGCGGCGCCAGACCTTGCGCCGGTCAGCGGCGATGGGAATGCGGTCAAAGGCGATGCGGAGATAATCGCGCATCGTCTGCAGCCGCTGATGTTCCCGTCCGCGCAGCCACGGCAGCACGGTGTAGCGGGGGAAGAAATCCGCCCAGCCCGCCAGCGTCGCCGGCAGCTCCAGGCCCAGTTCCTGGGCCTTGTGCAGGACCGGCGCGCCGGGGTAGGGCGTAAAGATGTTCGTCCAAAACTCCGCGCCGGAGTGGCGGCGGCACATGTCCATCATGAAACGAACGGTTTCGCGGCGCTCGGCCCGGCCCTCGCCGGGAAATCCAAAAATGATGTTGAACGAGGGGCGAATACCGGCTTGCAAGCAGCGGGACGCGGTCTGGTCAATGTCGTCGAAGTTTTGGAACGTCTTGTTCATCAGCGCCAGCACTTTGGGAGACGCCGAGTCCACGCCATGGCAGATCTGGGACAAGCCGGCTCGGCGCAACAGGCGCAAATTATCGGGCGTCAGGCGGGCGGTCAGATTGCTGGTCGCCTGGATGCTCCAGTCGAAACGGGCACCGCCGCGCACCAGGTCTTCGGCGATGTGCAGGGCGCGCTCCAGATCCACCAGAAAGTTGTCGTCCACCACCCAGAGCAGCTGCAGGCGGTAGCGGCGGGTCAGCTCCAGCATCTCGGCCGCCGTCTGGTCAGCGGGCAGCGCATTCCATTGGCGTCCGTAGACGGCGGCATTGGTGCAGTAGGCGCAGTGGAAGGGGCATCCCAGGCTCGACGTGTACATCGCCCAACGTTTGCCGCACAGCCGTTCATAGGCGTCGAAGTCGGCGATCTGGTAGGCCTTGGGCGGCAATTCGGCCAGGCGTAGCAGCCCCCGTGGCGGATTGAGCACAAGCTCGCCGCCGCGTTTAAAGCCGACGCCGGCGATGCCGTCCAACGTTTCGCCGGCGGCCAGACGTTGCACGACCGCCAGCATGGCCTGCTCACCCTGGCCCTGCACCACGGCATCAATGCAAGCCGTTTCGAGAGTTTGGCGGGGAAGCAGCGAGGGGTGCCAGCCGCCCACAATGATCGGAAACGCCGGATTCCAGGCTTTGACGGCGCGGGCGACCTGAAGCGTCTCCCGGATCATGGGCCCGGTGACCAGCGACACGGCGAGGCAGAGGGCGTCCTGCACCTCCGCCAGCACCCGTTTTTCGAACTGCGGGGTGATGGTGGAATCAATAAGCTGGACTTGGAAGCCGGCACTCAGCAGCGGGGCGGCCACCGCCAGAATGCCGAGCGGCGCCGTGGCCTCCTGGCTGGAAAAGGCCGGGAAGAAGAAGACGACCTTGCGGGATGGACGCTGGTGACTCAATGCAGATTGAGCATAAACGGAGGGCCCAGTGAAGATGTCAAGCACTGATGAGACCCATGCAAACTCTTAGTCAACGCCCGTTTGCAGCCGCGAGGGCGGCGTCCAAAGCCGCTTGCACCCGGTGAGTGCAGGCCGCCCATGTCCAACTGGTCGCGCGTCGCAGGCCCCGTTCCCGCAACTCCAGCCGCAGCCCCCCGTTGTCCACCAGTTCGACCAGCCCGGCGCCGATGGCCTCAACTTCGCGAGGGTCTACGGCGAGGGCGGCTTCGCCGACCACTTCGGGCACGGCCGTGGTGTTGCTGGTGAGCACCGGCGCCCCGCACGCCATCGCCTCCAGCGCCACCAGGCCGAACCCTTCGTGCGTGGAGGGCACGGCAACGCCCAGGGCGCCGCGATAATACGCACCCAAATCCGACTCCGGAATCCGGCCCACAAAGCGAATCTGCGCGGCCACGCCCAGGCGGCGAGCGAGCGTCAACAAATCCGCCTCCGGGGCGCCATTAAACACGAGGTGAATGCCGCGGTGCGCCAGCCCGGCGGCGGCGTACGCCGCCACCAACCGGGCGCGATTCTTATGGGGGCGGGCGTTGCCCAGAGAGAGGATGTAGGGATAACCGGGCGAATGCTTGGGGCCCTTGGGGTGAAACTCCGGACCCGTTCCCAGACCGGTAACCACCACCTTCTCCGGCGAGATGCCGCTCCAGTCTACGATCTCCTGCCGCGAGAACTCCGAAGGCGTCAGCACAAACAGCGCCCGGCGGGCCGCCGGCAACACTATGTGGCGATAGTAGGCTCGCTTGCGCCGCCCAGTTTCATCGGCACAGTGCAGATGGATGAGGTCGGCGATGTTGAACACCAGTGGGGTCGCCCCTCCCCAGGGCGGATTGAAGCCGGGGGTGAAGTACAGGCGCGGGCGATGGCACCGCAACTGAGCACGCAGCCAGAGTGGCTCCAAGGGATGCAGGCAGGGCGGTCCGCCGGTCAGCGCCGTCGCATCCCTGAGCGCGCGCGTGACTTCCCGCGCGAACCGCCCCAGTCCATGATCGCCGTCCCAGCGGCCATCGTAGAGCAGCGCCGGCCTGGGACGGGGCGCCACGGCTATGCTCCGGCTGCGGCGGCCGGCCGGCGTGAGCGCAAGTGCGTCTGCCAGGCCTGTTCGACGCACCGGGCAAAGTCGGCCTGAAACCGGACGCGGCTGAAACGCAGCACCGAGGCGCGAAGCACGTCCTCTCGAAAGCTGTATTGCGGCAACGCCTCCAGCGCGCCGATCAATCCCGCCGCGGATTGGGGCGCGAACAGCAATCCCGAGACGCCGTGCCGGACAATTTCGGTGGCGCCTCCGGCATTGTAGGCCACCACCGGGCAGCCGCACGCCAACGCTTCGGCCATGATGATGCCGAAATCCTCCTCGCCGGGAAACACAAGCGCCCGGCTGGTTTGCAGCCGAGTGACCAACTCCGGCCGCGGCACCGCGCCCAGAAAGCGGATGTTCGGGCGGGCCCGGCGCTGCAGCCTGGCCCGTTCGCTGCCTTCGCCCACGATGCACAACGGCAAACCGTTGTGGTTGAACGCCTCTATGGCAATATCGAGGCGTTTGTACGGCACCAGCGACGAGACCGCCAGGAACTCGGGGGAACGCGCTCCGCCGCGCCCACCCACCGCCGGACGGAACACATCCACCGCAACCGGCGGAGGTATCACCAGGCTCTCGCGTTGGTAATAGCGCCGGATGCGGGCGCGCACGGTTTCGGAGTTGGCGACGAATACATCCACCCGCTGCGCCGCTGCGAAGTCCTGCCGCCGCAGCCGCTCCACCAGAACCGGCAGCAGGTGGCGGGCCAGCCGGCCGCCGGTCTGGCGATACGTGTCATAGCCGCTCCAGACGTATCGCATGGGCGAGTGACAGTAACAAACGTGCAGCGCCTCCGCCCCGGCGCGCACGGATTTTACCGTGGCGGCGTCGGAGCTGATCACCAGGGCATGTCCCTCGACTTGCAACCGGGCGCTGGCCCAGCCGAACCATGGCAGGCAGAGACGATACCCGCGCCGAATCCCGGGTATGCGCTGCAACGGCGAAACCTGGATGCTGCGCCCCGGAAACAGGGCTCTGGCGAGGCCGGGCTCTCGGACCAGTGTGAACAGGTCCGCTTGGGGATACAGTTCGGCGATGGCCGCCAGCACCTGTTCCCCGCCCCGCGGCGTCACCAGCCAGTGGTGCACCAGGGCGATTTTGGCGGGCGTGGAATTCAGCATGGCGGCCGGCCCCGCGGGTCGTCCGGCCTTTGGCGCGCCGCGGCCTCCGCCCGGCTCTGCGCCCAGGCGGCCAGCGTCAGCAGCACCAACAGGCCCCGCCAGTAGGTCTGGGCATCCACCGCCAGCATCTCCACCAGTTCGGCGCCCCATGCCGCTGCCAGAAACGCGCCCCAGAACCGAGCCTGCGCCTGGCCCAGCAGCCGACGCGCCTGCCGCAATACGCTGATGCTCAACACCGCGTACCCGAGCAGGCCGGCACATCCTGTTTCCGCCAGCAGACTGAGATAGCCGTTGTCGGTCGTGATGGGCGTGTGAAACAGGCGCGTGATGCCAAGCGTCTTGTAGCCCACTCCGAACACCAAGAGCCCCGGCCGTGACAAAAGGATCGTCCGCAAATGCTCCCAGGTGGCGACCCGTCCGCTGGTGGCGGCGTACGGATCCGACAACAGCAGCCCGAGACTGCTGATCCGCCGGTGCAGGAAGTAACCCCAAAGTCCGGGCGAAAGCACCCAGGTCAGCACCAGCGGTAGCGCCAGCACCCCCGTCAGCGCCCACATTCCCGACCATCGCACCGGGCGCGCCAGCCAGACGAAAATCACCACGCCCACCAGAGCGCCGCCCCAGGCGTTCCTGGAAAACGACAGGAACGCCGCCACGCTGAACACCGCAGCCGACGCCAGACCCCAGGCCGCCCGCAAACCGATCTCGTCCTCGCGCCGCGCGAGAAACGCGGCCGCGCTCAGCAGCAACAACAGCGTGCAGAAGTTGGCGAAGTTGGACGCTTCGTAGAAGAAGCCCTGGGCGCGCCGCAACAGCGCCCCCCCCAGCCAGATGAACTCATCGCCACTGGGATGGATCGGGTTCAGAGGGTGGATAAAATCCACAATACCGTAGAGCGCGGCCACCAGCGCCGCCCCCATCACCAGCGGCGCCAGCGCCTGCCGCAGCCAACTCGCTGGCGCGGGGGCCCGCGCCAGCACGTAAACCGGAATGATCTGCGCCAATACCAGCCAGTGCAGCAGGCTTTGCGCGCCCACCGCCGCTCCGGAGAGCCAGAAAGCAAACGCGATGGAAGGCAGTAGCGCGAACATAAAGACGACCAGCCCGCGCAATAGAATATCGGGCGAATGTTTGCCCCCTTGCCCCAGCGTCAGGTCCGGATAGCGGAGCAGCAGCACGGCCATCCCGGCCGGGAGCAGCAGGATCGGAGCAAACACCGGGATGGCGCTCTGGGTGGCGGAAGCGGCCGGGATGTAAAACGGCGGCGGAACAATGACCGCCAACAGATCCACCGCTACGAACAAATACGGATGGCGGACACAGGCGAGGGCGAACCCTGCGTACAGCGCCGCCACCATCGTCGCGCCCGCCCCGGCGGGATGGGCCGCGCCCGCCACCACGGCATAGCCGGCCAGCGCCGCAAATCCGGACAGTGCCATCCATCGCTGCCAGCGACGAAACGCAGGGCGGGCGGGCAGCGCCCGGACCGCACCGGCGTTCATGGCAGCACCTGCGGCGACGACAGGAACAGCAGCTCGCGCAGCCGCGGCCGTCCGAATATCCACAGACTGCCGGCCAGCAGCGCCACCTCGCTGATCGCCGTCCGGTCCAGCGGCGGGCGCAGCCAGCTCAGCGCCGCCGCCGCCAGCGCGATGGCGACCGCGCCCAACCCGATCCGCACCGCATGCCGCATCAGCCGCGGCGTCCAAATCGCCCGCAGCACGCAACCCAGGAACCCGGCGGCCATGACCAACTGCGTCACCACATCGGCGATGGCGCTGCCCCGCGCACCGGCCGCGCCGGCCAGGACGAACTGCAGCACGACCCCTACTCCCACGCCGGCGGCGGTCACACCTAGGTACGCGGCGCGGCGCCGTGCCGCCACCAGCACGTAAAACAAGACCGTGTTGAGAAATAGCAGCGGCAGCGCAGGAATGAGCAGGCGCAGTAAACCCGAGGCACTCGCCAGGCGCGGCCCAAACAACACCGCCAACACCCGCGGCGCCATCTTCCAAACCAACAGAGAGATCGGAACGGACGTGAGCAGGCTGTATTTGGTCAAATGGGCGGCGTATACCCGGCCCCGTTGGCGTGGGCCCCGCAAAACACGCGCAAGTTTGGGGAACAACACTGTCATCAATAGGCTGGCGGCGAGATAGGCGGCAAGCAGCAGGTACGCACATGCCTGAAAGCGGCCCAGCACCGCATTGGGGCTGCGCAGCGAAAGCACCAACACGTCGAGCCGGAGGCTGAGCGCCTGCAACAGCGTCGTCACGCCCAGCGGCAAGGCGGCGAGAAACATCGCCGCTGGCGTGGGCGAGAAGCGGCGCGGGTGCGGCCCGGTGGGGAAACATACGCGCACGAATCTCCAGGCCAGTCCGGTTTCCACCATTTGACCTGCCAGCAGGCAGGCGGTAACCATGCCCAGGCTGGCGTGCCAGAACCAGGCCACGCCGACGCACGTCAGCACGGTGGCGGCATTGGCCCCCTGCACTCCCGCGATGAAGTGCATGCGTTCCAGGGCGCGGAATACCGCCGCGCATCCCTGGCTGTAGGTCTGCAGCAGCGCCCGTGCCATGAGCAGCCCTAGCAGCAGCCGTCGGCCCGGGTCGTGCAGACCCCACAGCTCCAGCGCCACCGTGCCCACCACCACCACCGTGGCCAGGCGCCACTTCAACGCCTGCATGGCCCAGAACCACCCGGCCAGTTCGTCCGGCCGCGCCGCCACTTCCCGCGTGACCAGCAGATGCGAACCGCAATCCGGCACGAGCAGGAGCACACTTGCCAGCGCCACCGCATAGCCATAGGCCCCCAGCCCTGCCGCCCCGAAACGATGCCCAACGAGGACCGCCATTGCCAGCGTGGCGATCCGTGCCGCCGACTCGCCCCCCAGCACCGAGAGCAGGTTCAGCAGAAACCCCCGCGGTGGACTACTGGCCGCCATTAAGGAACGCGCCCATCCTCCGGCGTGGCCGGAATCGCAGCCAGTGAGTAAACCGGATCGGCAGCGCGAATTTCCCGGTAACTCTCCCGGGCCAGCGCCAGACCCGCCAGCATCAGCCAGCCCAGCAACACCGCCAACACCGTATTGAGCAGTGTTCGCGGCCGCACCGGCTTCTCCGGAGGCAGCGCGGGCGCAATCTGCTGGAATTGCTGCGAACGGGCGTTGACGCTGACCGAGGCGTTGCGGTAATCCCGCGCCGATGCGGTATAGGTGGCGCTCGCCACGTCATAGGCTTGCTGCTGCTTCGCGACCTCGTCCCGTTGCCGCACCAGGTCCGGCATGCGCGCGCGCAGGGTGGCGTTCACGGCAGTCAGTTCGGCGTTGGCCGCGGCGATGCCCTGGCGATCCGCGGCCGCCTCTGCTCCCGCCTGATCCCGCCGCGCCAGCAGTTGATCGCGGACCGGGTTGAGCACGTCCTCGGTGACGCCGATCCGGCTGTCAGAGTCGAGCTGGAGGCGCTGCAGCGCCTGCTCCAGAAAACGGTCCTGATCGAGGCTCTTCTGCAGATGCACCAGCGGCGGCTGCTGCTGGACGGCGCCGGCCAGAGCCTGGCTCTCGCCGGTCGCCTGGGCCAGGGCGAGGTTAAGATTCCCCAGCGTCGCGGCCAGCTCCTGCTGGCGCACCAGCAAACCCGCCACCTCCTTCTCCCGTTCGTCCATCTTTGCCGCCAAATTGACACGGAGCCGGGCCGTCGCCGCTTGTTGCAGCGCCGCCGCGGCGCGGCCCATGCGGTCGCTCAGGAAGCGCTGGGTGGCGTCGGCGTCGGCCTCGGTGAGGTGTTGGTTGAAGCTGGAAGCGGTCAGCGCCAGGTAATTGGCCAGTTGGGCCGCCATGGCCGCGCTAGGGAAATCCACCTCGATCTGCAGGAGGCGGGTCGAGCGAGGAATCTCCACATCGAAGCCGTAGCGGCTCCGCAGCAAGCGTGGAGTCAGGCGGTAGGGGGGCTGGTCGAGTTGAAAATGATGCAGCGCCTGCGCCACCAACCCATCATTGTCGATGAAGCTGATGTAGGTCGGCAGCAGTGAATATTCCAGTGGCGAAGGCAGTACGCTGGCGTCCAATTTCGAGTCCGACACCAGCACGTAGGTGGTGGCGCGGTAGATTCGCGGCGACGCCAGACTGAACAGCAGCGCTGCCAGACCGCATAAAACGCCCCCGCCAAGAATCCAGTTACGGCCCCGACGCAGGCGGCGCAAGCGCGCAAGCCACGGCTGATCGCGTTGATCAAACATTGTCAGTTGACGCGGGCTCCGGCGCGGCTTCGCCGCGCATCCCGCTTGTGTGCGCGCTGGCTCGGGGGGTCCGTTCGCCCCAACCCGGTGCACGCGTTGCCTGGGGAAGTTCCCGATAATTACCGCCCCGCTGATGCCGCGGGCTGGCGGCAGCGGCGCCATGCGCGGGCCGAGGCCGATCCAGCGGACGAACCCAGCCGCAGACGGTGCGGGCGAGAATCCATAGGTCGTGACCCAGCGACCAACGTTCAAAATATTCCAGATCGCATTCCAGGCGCTGGTGAATCGAAGTGTCGCCCCGCCATCCGTTCACCTGCGCCCAGCCGGTGATGCCCACGTGGCCCTGGTGCCGGAGCGCATAGCCCGGTATCTCGCCGCTGAAGCGCTCCACGAAAAAGGGCCGCTCTGGACGCGGTCCCACCAGGCTCATCTGGCCGCGCAAGACGTTCACCAACTGCGGCAACTCGTCCAAGTTGGTTCGCCGAAGCCACGCCCCCAGCCGGGTAATGTGGCGATCATCGGCTCGACCCCAGTGGGTGTCAGGGTTGAACTCCAATGCCGGCCGCATGGTGCGAAACTTCAGCATGCGGAAGTAATGGCCAAGCCGGCCCACGCGGACCTGCCGCAACAAGACCGGTTCCGGCGAGGTCAGCAGGAGCGCGATACTTATCGCCAGCAGCACCGGCGACAGCAACCCCAGCGCCAGCAGTGCAATCGTCGCGTCCATGCTGCGTTTTATTCCGTTGTAGGCCATGCCCTCGACTCGGCGCATCGTCCTGGCGTGCTGGTGCCGCCGCAGCCAGAACGGCCAGCGCCCGGCGGCCCAACCGTAGCGCACGGCGGCGTGGAGATGAAACCCGAGCCGGCGGAGCACATGGACCGCGGAGGTCGCCGCCGACCACCGCCCAGGGCGGGCCGCCGCGTGTCCGCGGTGAGGACGATGCCGCGGGCACAGCCGGCGCCGCCGGAGGCCGCTCCAAACCCGCGCGTCGGTCACGAAGTGCCGGTGGAGCAGCAAACCGTCTTTGTTGGCGCTGAAGTTGTCCAGTGCCGCCCCTACGCCCAGTCGCTGCACCCAGATCGCGGTCGCCGGTCGCAACTGGCCGACCGTGGCGCTCCGCAGCCCCGGCGGCAGGTCCGCCTCGAAAAGCCGCTCGCTCAGCAGGAATACGGCTCCGGCCGCTTCCGCCAGTTGGGTATGCGCCCACGCCGGGTGCCCAGCCGCTGCGACAGCCTCTTCCCGGCCACGCTCGAAAAACCACGCCAGTTCCAGCAGCCAGGCCAGGCGGCACCAATTGTGCAGGATGTGGCGGAAGATGTGGAGCGTCTGAAAAATCAAGGCGTCGCCCGGGGCCAGTACCTCGAATTCGAGGTCGTTCCAAACCACGCGCCGTCGCCGCTCGAAGGCGTCGCGAAGCGCCGGAATACCGACGCCATCCTCAGTGGGGTTCCAGAGCTGCGTGTGTACCTCGACGGAACGGGGCATACCTGGCGCAAACAACCGCGCTCCGCCGGGCGGCGGCGCCCCCGCACCCGGACACCAGTACGTCTCACCGTGGCCGCTATCCTCGCGACGCAGCCGGTAGCCCGCTTGCAGCAGGACGCGACGCGCCGATTCCCGCGCGCTGGCTGGTATCAGGTAGTCGAAGTCGTAGGTGACGCGCATCCCCAAATCGGGACAGAACAGTGGATACAGACTGAATCCCTTGAGCACGGCGAAAGGAATGTCGTGCCGCCGGAACAAGCGGTTGGTGGCGGCGAACTCCTGGCGCATCAGCTGCATGCGGTGGTGGTTTTGCCGCGCACACTCCTGCCAGTGCCGGCGTTCGCACGTCGGCGCGGCGGCATCGGCCCGCAACCGCGAATGCAGGTAAAGCGTCAACCCGGAAAGGTCCAGCCAGAACCGGTTCCGACGCCATGCCCGCGCCGTGTACCGGCCGCACCGCTCCCGCGCCGCCACCGAGCCGCCCGACGTGCCGAGAGCGGCCACGACGTCACGCGCCAAAGTTCGGTTCACGACGCCACCGCCGCTGTCGCGCCATTCTCCAGCAATTGACGGTACACTGCCGCAGCCGTGGCGGGATCGTTGCCATAGGCGAGGTCGTAGGCGGGAAGGGCCAGCAAAGCGGCGCGGTGGGCGCCACCGCCCGATGTTCGGGCTAGGCCGCCAAATTCTTCAAGTCGCGATTCGCGCTCAGCCAGGCTGAGGCGCTCGAGCCGGCCCTGCCCGCGGCCGCCACGATCGAGAAAGACCAGACCGATCGGCCGCACCGGCACCGTCGGCCCGGACACGCTGAAGAGGTCCGCACCCAGGAATGGCACTCCCTGGTATTCAAATCGCCGCACCTGATCGCGCAACTGTGGAGAGTGGCCGAGAGCGGAAGGGCGGAACACCGCCGGCCAAAATTGCCCCCACACGCGCATCTCGCCGAGGTCGCCGTCCAGGAAGCATGCCTGATCGGCGCGCATCTCCAGCCCGAGCGCGCCGGCGGCGTACACCGAACTGGTCTTACCGCTTTCCGGCGGGCCCAAGATCAGCACCGCCCGCGGACCTGCCGCCACACAGCCACACGCCAGCGGCGTCAGCCCCAGCCACGGCGCGGTCAACTGAAACAGCGTCGCCAGGAAGACAGCCGCCAGCGGGCAGTTGGACTCGACCAGATCCGGGGGTAACACCGCGACCGCTTGACGTAATTTCGCGTCCACCGCGGCAAAGCCGCGCTCTCCGACGTTGATATAGCCGAGTTGACCGTCGCTGTAAAGCGACAGTTCGGGCCAGGCGGGGAGGCTCGGAGGGCAAACCGGGGCCGGGCGCCGTAGCGCGGTGTCCTCGATGAGCGTCCAGCGGAAATCGTTGGCGTCAACCTCCGCCGGCGCCTCGCTGGACACCGGCAGGGCGGCTTCCACCCCGGCGAGCAGGCGGGCGGAGTTGGTCGCCACCTGCAGTTGCCTGCCCATCACCAGGGCCCGCCGGCACAGAGGCGACGGCTCAAATCGGCGCAGGGGATCGAATGTGGCCGGAAGGATGGCTGCCGCCTCCGTCACTTCAGCACCTCCTCCCGGCATTCCGAGCCACGCTGGCAAAACAAATCCAGATAGCGGGCCACCTCGTGGGGCTCGGCGGCGTAACTCAAACGCCGGCAATCGGCGGCCTCGCAAACGCGTGCCAACGTGCGGCGTTGGCCGGCCAGGACGGAAGGCTCGGCGGCCATCAGTTCCGCGTCCCACCGCCCTAGAATTTCCTGCGACGATATCGGGCTGCACTGCGCCGCGTGACCGGCCTGCCGCTGCAGCACCAGCACCCGGGCGATCGGGATTCCGCGGGAGCAGCCCGCCTCCGGCACCGCCGGTGCCGGGAGTGGCACGAACAGCGAGAATTCCTGATCGGCGCCCATCTCCAGGGGACGGCCGGCGAGAGCCGGAAAAAATCGTGCCGCTTCCGGGCGGAGCTTCGCGCATCCGGGCAGCGGCCATGCCACCGCCACCTCACCCTGCTCGGTCACATAGGTGCGATCGTCAGCGACGAATTGGAAGTCGCGTTGAGCCAGTGCCAGCGCCAGCGTGGATTTGCCCGCGCCGCTGCCGCCCGCCAGCAGCAGCGCACGGCCGTCGCGCACCACGCACGCGGCGTGCACCCCCACCACCCCCGCCTGCCCTCCCAAAACAGTGAGCAGCACCGGCAGCAGCACCCGCTGCCAGTAGGTGCGGTCCCGGGCCATTGCCGCTGAAATCCGGGCCACCGCATGCAGGCTGCGCAGGTCGAGCAGCAGCGCGTTGTCCAGCCCAAAGCTGGCGAACACCAGGTGCTTCAACCCGCGGAAATACGGCTTGGGCCAGGGCGCCGCGCCTGTCAGGCTCTCGTCCACCCAACAGCGCAGCCGGAAGTAGCCGGAACCCGCCAGACCGGCATCGTCGCTGCTCGGCAGACTGCTGGAAAACATCCCGAGCAGCTCGGGGCAGTTGGTCGCCACCTGGCAGCACACGCCCGCCAGCCAAAAACTGCCCTCCCAGGGCAATCGCCGCGAGGCCGGGACCATGTCCGATTGACGAGCCGCCATCTTTGCTGTTCTCCGCTGACCAGCGTAATGGGGCGGAGGGCGTCGTTGTGTCGGACTGGTGTCAACTATTTGTAAAGGTTGCTTCGACCGCTCAGGGCACGAACTTATAGCCGGTGCCGTGCACGGTAAGGAAGTGAGCCGGGCGATTGGGATCGGGTTCCAGTTTCTGGCGCAGGTTCAGCATGTGGGTGTCCACGGTGCGGGTTGAGGGATAGCACTGGTATCCCCAAACCTCCTTCAGCAGAGCCTCGCGCGGTATCACTCGTTTGGGGCGTTCGGCGAAGTATCGCAGAATCTTGAACTCCAACGAGGTTAGCGGCACCGGCCGCGAGCCCCGGAACGATTCCATCTGCTCAAAGTCCACCAGCACGTCGGCGAAGCGCAGCCGCAGGCCGGCGTCGGAGCCAGCGCAGCTGGCCGCTCGCCTTTGCACCGCGTGCAAGCGTGCAAGCAACTCCCTGGAACTGAAGGGCTTGGTCACGTAATCATCGGCGCCCAGTTCAAGCAGCAACACCTTGTCAATCTCGTCCAGGGCGCCGCTCAATACGATCATGGGTATACGGGGCGCCTGTTGCTGCAGTGCCCGGCAGACATCACGGCCGTGCATTCCGGGCAGGCTCAAGTCCAGAATCACGGCACTGGGGGGATTACGTTGGAAGTACTCCAAGCCGCTGGGGCCATCGCTAGCGACTTTGACCTCGTAGCCTTCGACCTCGAGCAGGAGCTGCAGCACCTCCTGCACCACCGGGTCATCCTCGATGATAAGTACACGCTTCATAGGTCGTCCGCAGATTACACCCGGCTTAGAGCCTAGAGCGTTTCGGGCGCCATTGGTTGCATAACATTTTGACGGCGACTGGACGGAGCCTCCACCGACCGGCCTGCCAGGCACCAGCGGTTGGCTGCAGCGCGGGGCGGCACGGGTCCGATGCGGCCCCACAAGGCCGTTACCGCCACACAAAATTGACAGGGACTCGACTGGGGCTTAACCCGGAAGCGGCCGCGTTGATGGAACCATGTAAATGGACCCGGCCACAAAGCCGGCGTGGCCGAAACGAAAAAAATGATGATCAGAAATCTTGTTCGGATTCTAGCGATCTTCGCACTCGGGCTGATGGCGGTGGCCGCCCAGGCACCCAATTCGACTCCCACTCCGGCGGATGGGTTTGCCTCGGTCGAGCCGATTTTCCGCGCCCATTGCCTGGGCTGCCACAACCAGACGGTGAAGGCTGGAGGCCTGGTGCTGGCGAGCTACGCCAGCCTGCGGGAGGGGGGCAAGCATGGAGCGGTGGTCGTGCCCTTTCACTCAGTGTCGAGCCGCATGATGCTACTGCTGGAGGGCAAGCTCTCGCCCCGCATGCCCTTGAGCGAGCCGCCGCTTAACGTCGCCGAACTGGCCACCATTCGGAGTTGGATCCAGAGTGGCGCGCCGGGACCACAGAGCGCCCCCGCGGCCGCCGACGGCAGCGAAGCGCTGGCGGCCCAACTGGGCATCGAGTTTGTTCCGAACTCGAACTCAACCTTGATCGTGCAACGCAACGGGAAACGCTTTCGGGTGGACCTGCTCACCCACAGCATCACCGAAGTAGAAATGGCCCAGGCAGCGGCCCCGGCAGCGCCAGCGGCCACTCCTCCAGCCGGGGGCGCCGCGCCGAAGACCGTGTCCAGGGTCTCGCGCCAGATCTATCAGCCCGGTGATGATGTGCTATTCACGCTGCCCAGCGGGCGGCGCCTGACGCGGCACGGCTTGTACGTCAACTTCAGTCATCGCTTCGCCTTCGAGCCGGCCTTCTCTGGCGACGCCCGCGGTCACCTGCTCGGCGGGTTGGACTCGTTTGCCATCTCATCGTTCGGCTTTCGCTATGGCATCACTGATCGGCTTTCGGTGGAGGCCTACCGGTCACCGAGCATCATTGGCCGGCCGATCGAGCTTTCCACTGGCTATACCGTGTGGGATGAGAACGACGGGCGAGCGCTCAACATCATGCTGAGGGCTGGAATAGCCGGCCAGAACGATTTCGGCAAGAACTTCACCGAATCCCTCGAGGCGGTCGTATCGCGCAGCCTCAGCCACCGTGCGCAGTTATATGCCGTGCCGACCTGGTTGATCAATGACCGGCAGTTGGAGTCCGATCACGGAGCGCTCACCGACGGACCGCCCACGTTGCCCGCCATCAACAGTTTTTCCCTGGGCTTGGCCGGCGCCGTGGACGTGCGGCCCTCGGTGGCGCTGATCGCCGAGATCATCCCGACCCTGGTCCATGCCGACGCGCTCGGCATCCATCGCCCCGTGTACTCGTTCGCAATTCAGGAAAAAATCTTCCGCCATGCCTTCACGTTGGGCTTCACCACTGGCCCCGGCACCATCACGGCTCAGCGCGCGGGCACGCGGGCGACATTTTTGCGGGATCCCGGCGCGGACACACCCGGCGGTTTATTCATAGGCTTCGACCTTACCCGGCAGATTCGCTGATTTCGGTGCACGCTCAGGGGATGTGGGCGAGAGGGAGCGGCGTGACGGGATGGCGCCCGGACGGACGCTGGCTGGCGGCCGCCGTGGTCATGGCTCCGCTGTCGATTGCCGTCTCCGAAACGCTGTTGGCGGCGGCCCTGGCCACGCGCTTATATGGGCGGGCGCGGGACCGCTGCTGTTGGGAGCTGCCGCGGGTCTTCTGGTGGTGGCTGCTCGGCTGGGCAGGGTGGGAAGTGGGAGTTCGCCTCTTGGCGCCGCCGCCGCGGGGATGGAGCGAAATGCGGCACTTGGCGCTGTTGCTGGCGCTTTTTCTGGTTGTCCCCGCGCTCACCACGAGCGCCCAGCGGCTGTGGGTGTGGCGCGGCATGGTCTACTCCGCCACCTTGGGATCGGCGGTGCTCACTATCGCCTTCCTGCGGCTATGGTGGCACTATCGTCACCTGCTTACCGGCGACCAGCTAAGCCTGGGGCTGCGGACCGGAGGCCTGCTCGGCAATTGGATGGTGTATGCCTCGGTGGAAGCCGTTGCCATGGCAGGCCTGGCCAGCTTATGGATGCATTTTCCCGAACAACGCTGGCAATGGACGGTGCTCGCCGCGGTGAACGCCATTGCCGTCGCGCTCAGCTTGACCCGGACGCTTTGGCTCTGCTGCGCCGTTCTGGCGTTCATCGCGTTGGGTCGGCAGCGCTGGCGCTGGCTGGCAGTGGCACCGGTGGCGGCGGCGCTAGTGTGGCGGTTCGGACCCGCGGTTATCCGGCTGCGCGTGCTGCAGACATTCCGGCCCGGGTACTTCTCCAATGCCGAGCGCTGGCAAATGCTCAAGGTCGGGTGGCGCATGTTGCGCAGCCACCCCTGGGTGGGCGTCGGCCGTGTAGATCTGGTATACACCAGCTATCTGAGCCCGGGGGCTACGGTTCCGGATTATCACGGCCACCTCCACAACAATCTGGTGCAACTGTTGGCGGTGTTCGGCTGGCCCGTGCTCTTGCCGGTGCTGCTGGTACTGGCGGTGGTGGTACTCGATCTGGCTCGCGCCAGGCGCCAGGCCAGCGACCGCGCCGCCCAGTGCCTGGCCCAGGCCGGGGTGCTGGCCTTGGCGGTCTTTATGATTGCGGGACTTTTCGACTACACTTATGGCCACTCGCTGGGCCTGATCGTCATCGCCTTCGCGTTGCTTGCTGCGCTATCGCCCTTGCGCCAACGCGACGGCAGCGGCTGAGTCGCTTGCGTGCATGTGAGGTCGCCGGGCGCGCGCTAACCCATCCCTGATCCAGGCCCGCCCCGGCGGGGCGGAGGCGGGCGGGGCCAATCATTCCTGTGGGTGGATCTCTGCAGCGGCACCGCGGTCGGCGGCCTCTTCCTCTATTTCACCAATGGGCAACCGTCACCGGCGCCGGCCGTGTTTTCCAACCAGATTCCGGGGCCGGTGACCGCCCTGGACCAATTGCCGGCCCACTGCGTCCAGGGCTACGCGCAGTGGCGGCCGACCGCGAGCGTGCCGGCGGGAACGGCGACCTATTTCATCGGCAACGATGGCCAGCCCACGGCGCTGCTGCATACGCCGGTTGCATGCAGTCCCTGTGACGCCCTGTGTGAGGCGGAAAGCAGCGCCGCCGCCGAGAGCGACCTGCAGGTCGCGCTGTGACTTGCCGGCCGGCGCTTGGGCGGCCCGGCGACACGGGGCGCGCTGCAGGAGCAGGAGACGGCGCGGAAGGCGTCGCGCGATGCCGCCAGCGCGCAACCGGTCGGAGGCGAATCCGCGACGGCGGGCCCGATGCGGCGGACCGAGGCCCGGATTAAGGCCCTGATGGCCCTGCAACCATAACCCACTGACCCGCACGGTGCCGCTCAAACTCCGGCCGCAGGTGGAAACGCGCGAGCCACACGCCGGCGTCGGCGGGCGGCGTATATCGAAAGTAGCGGCGTGCCCAGCGCGCCCACAGCGGCAGGCGGGCGATATCCCGCCGCGGCTGGTAGATGCGGCTGAACAGATAGAGCCTTTCCACCGGTGGATGAATCCCGGCCATTGACGCCGGTGTGAAATCCTCCAGGGCTTGCACCGGCAGCGGGCGGGTGACGTAACCCAGCGCCGGGCGCGTCAACTCGTCGGTCGCCGGCCAGGCGGTGACAATGGGCGCCGCCGAGCCTTGGCGCTCGAGCTGCTGCGCCGCCGCCTGGTGCAGCTTGACGTAGCTGACGTAAGCCAGGTTGTCCTCGTACGGAAACGGGTAGGGCGGGTTCCAGAACCAGCCGGTCACCAGAAAGCCGGCACAGCCGGCCACCCACCAGCCGGCGCGCGGCAGGCGCGCCAGCATGCCGCCCAGCCAGATGTAATAAAGCGCCAGCGCCGGCAGCAGATAGCGGGCCAGCACCGCCCCGCCCACCACGGCGTGGAAGATCACATAGGCGGCGACGACCGTCAGCCAGGAAGCCGGCATCGCCGCTCGCGCGGTGCGCGGCGAAGCCGCGCTGGGGTCCGCGCCAATTTTGCCGCCGTGGCGCCGGACGCGAACGAGCGCCAGCAGCGCCAGCAACGTCAGCAGCCAGGTGCCGTCGTAGCCCACCAGTTGCCAGCCGCGCCGCAACAGCGCCAGCCCAATGCGCGGCAGCGAGCGGGCATCTTGCGCGACATTATAGGCGAAATACTGCGGGTTGCCGAACCAGTAGCCGGTGCGGTGATGGTAGTAGACGAACCAGAGCCCGAGCACCGCCACCGGCACCAGCAAGCTGAGCCATTCCCAGGTTGCCTGCTGGCCGCGCCGCCGGGCGCGCCAACCTCGAACGCCGGCAACCGCCAGCAGCGCCAGCGGCACGATCACCGCCGTTTCCTTCATCAGGCAGGCGGCGGAAAGCAGCAGCGCGCAGCGCCAGAGATGGGTCTCTTCGGCGAGCGCCCACACCACCAGCGCCGCCACTGGCAGATCGAGTTGGGCGAGCGTGGCCTGGGCAAACACCAGCGGCGTCAGCGCCAGCAGTAGAGCCGGAATCCAGGCCGCGCGACCCAGCCGGGGCCGGGCCAACCGATAAGCACCGCAAATCAGCGCCGCCGCCCAGACCAGCATGGCGGCGCGCGTTACCGAGGGATGAAAACCGGCCAAGCGCCACGCTCCGGCCAGGTATAGCGATAGCAGTGGCGGGTGGCCGTTCGCCAGCGTTGAGTGCGGCACCAGCCAGCCGTGCTGAAAGCAGTCGAGCGCGGCGAAGACGAAATAACCCGCCTCGTCCCAGAAATACGGCAGGTTGAGCAGCGGAGCGTGCAGCGCCAGCAGTGCGGCGTAGAGGGCGAAAGGCCACGTCCACCGCCAGCCACCCGCGGCGGCCACACCGCGCCCGGCCTTCGCGCCCTCGGTTGAAGTTCCGATGGTTGCCACGGCTGCGCCGCCCGCCGGAAGTCTTGCCCGGCGCGCTACTGCACCGCGCCCGGAGTGGACAGCGGCTGGAGTTGCACTTCACCGAAGGCCTTCTCGTAGCCTTCCATGTGCGACTGCAGAAGGTGGAGCACGGCCTTGGCCTGCTGCGGACTCAGATAGACACCCTGAAACATATGCAGTTCAACTTCGTCAGGCTGCTTCTGCTCCAGGGTGCCGAACTGGAGGAAGAAATCCCAGGTGCTCGGCCGTATCTGCACCGAGTTGGCATAGCTTTCCCGATAGTCGGCGCGTTGCAGAATTTTGACCCGCGTCGGGGTGGAGGCGGCAGGCATGGGTGATGGTCTCCCGGGGGTTAGGCGCCGAGGCGCTTGAGTTCATCCTGATAGTACTTGCGGTACAGGATGTCCCACTCGTCGGAGCCTTCGAGAATGTTCTTTTTCTGCGAGGTGATTTTGGTGCGCACGGATTCATCCATGCGGGCTTCGGTGGCGAAGGATTGTTCCAGCAGGCGGCGAATCTCCAGCCGTAACCCGTTGCGGTCCTCATGCAGCTCGACGGCGGAGTCGGCGGCCAGGGCGGCGGCCACCACATGGGCGAGTTGGTTGACCTTGTCGCGCGAGACCCGCATCAGAGCACCACCTTGCGCTGGCGCACCAGCTCGGCCTTGATCTTCTTGAAGGCGTCGCTATAGGTCGCGCCCAGCCGTTGCATCTCTTCGGTATGGGTGGCCAGGATGGCCCGGGCCTCTTCGTTGATGCGGTCTTCAACCGCGAACTCCTCTTCCAGCGCCCGGTGAATCGCCGCCTGCAGCGCGTGCGGTTCGGCGGTCACCAGTTTTTCGGCGGCCAGATGCCCGGCAAGCTGGCGCGACAAATAGCTGACGAACTCGCGGGCAATGCGCATTACCGAAGCATATCACCTGCTCATGTGTCCGGCCGGCGCCGGGGCGGCGGCGCCGGCCGCGGCGGGCGCATAGGTGATGATCTCGGTGCCGTGAATCCTGTGCAGCAACCGGCGGCCATCCACGTGCACCTCGATGCGCCGCATGACCCAACACCCTCCGATGGACTGCAACTGAAAGCTGCCGCGGAAGGCAGTGAAATGCGCCAGCAGGCCGCCGCCGAAGTTCACGTGCCCGAGGCTGTGGAATTCGCCGGATATAACCTGTCCCGTGGCGGCGTCCACGGTGAAGCTGCCGGCAGTGTGGCGCAGCAGGGTTTGCATCCGCGTGTGCGAAGGCGCCCGGGAGCCCGGCCTGAACTCCAAAACCGCCGTGCCGCGTTGGGTAGCGGTGCCGACCGCCCATTGGAATTGAGCGACAAAGCGGGCCAGCGGCCAAATCTCACCGTCCAGGTTCAGCAGCTTGGCGCTCTGCCCGGTTCGCGCCGCCAACACCCGGTCAATCCGCCGTTCGGTGGCCGACTCCGCGTGCTGCTGCCGCGCCCGCGCCTCGGCGTCGAGCGGGTGTCCATTGTGCGTGGCTTGCAGCTCCAGCGGCACCGCATGATAAAACGTAACGTCATCGGTCTCGCGGTCAACACCGCCGCGGCCGTCCTGCTTCCAGGTCTCCGTCGCCACCAAGCGCATCTCTCCCAACTGCTGCGGGTTCGAACTCAACTGCAGGCGCTTCAGCAGCGCCGCCACGCCCCCCTCCGGGCTTGCAACCGCGCTTGCCGCCAGCACTCCGGCCAACAGCGCGGCCGCCGCAATCAGAGCGGCCCGGGCTCGATTCCGCTCAAATCGCGCAGGCCGCGCCTTTTGCACCGTGGGCACAGTCGGCCCGGAGGGCAATGAAACGCCTTGGGCAGAAGCAGCGTAGACGTGGTCCGCTTCGGGCGGCAGCGTGCGGCGCTTCCGGATTGACGGGCGCGGGCCCCTGCCCCTGCTCGGCTGAGACGCTCGCAGCGCCGTGCCCGCGCTCGAAGGGCTGTGGAGCGCCGGCCCGGGGTCCGGTGAGCCCAAGGGGGCGCGAGCGGCATGGTTGGAAGGGGGCCGCGCCGCTTCGTTTGCCGGGAGCGGTGAAAGCGCCACTGGCGCTTTCATCCCCTTGGAATTCCGCGGCCCTTCGCGCAGATTTTGCCCGCGGTGCAAACGGCGCGACTCCCGCGAGCTGTTAATGTTCTG
>JBOGKJ010000286.1:0-17539 GCA_050745565.1 Terriglobales bacterium
GCCCGGGGCCCGACGAGCCCAAGCCGGCGCGAGCCTCGCACCGCCGCTCCGCGCCCGGCCTGCCTGGCCGCTTTTCTCGGCATCACGGGCGCGCTCGCCATGGTGGATGGCGCCCGCCGCCTGCTGCGTCCAAGCGTCAGCATGCGCTCGGCCTGACGAGCCGCAGCGGGCGCCGCCGGCGCGCGGCAACGCCCGGATGCCATATATGGTAACCTTCGACCATATATGGTAAAAACGACCGTTTACCTGGAGGAATCCTCCTACCGCGCGCTGAAACAGGTGGCGGCGCGGCGCAAGCAGGCACCGGCGGCCCTGATCCGGCTGGCGGTGGTCGAGTTTGCCCGCGCCCATGGCCGCCGCCGGCTGCCGAGCAGCCTGGGACGCTTCCGGAGCGGCAGGCCCGATCTGGGCTCGCGCGCCGAACAGTTGCTGGGCGGATTCGGCGAGTGATCGTAGTTGCCGACACCAGCGCGATGCTGGCGCTGCTCGATCGGGATGAGCAGCACCACGGCAGCCTGCGCGAGATATTCATCGCGAACCGTGCGTCGTGGGTTGTGCCATCGGCTGTTCTCCCGGAGCTGGATTACCTGGCTTCGGGCCATTTGGGGGCGGATGCCCAGGCGGCGGTCCTGGCCGATCTGGCGCGGGGCGAATACGAGATCGCGTGGGCGGACGGCGCGGACCTGGCGCGTGCCGTAGACCTGACCCGTCAGTACCGGGCCTTGCGGTTCGGCCTGGTGGACGGGATGGTGATGGCCTGCGCCGAGCGCCTGAAGGCGGAGGCGATTGCGACGCTCGATCTGCGCCACTTTGGCCCGGTGCGGTTGCGATCGCGGCCTCGGCTGCTGCCGCGAGACCTATAGGCTTGGCGAGCCACGGCCGCGAACACGGCCGCAGGTTCCGCGCCGCGCGGCCGCTCCGACCCGGCGCTCAGGCGCCGATGAGTGCGGCCATGGCGGCGGTTTTTTCTTCCCACTCGGCATAGAGGCGTCCGCGCAACTCGAGCTGGCTCTGATAGCGCGCCATGGTTTGCTGGGCGCGGGCGCGGTCCTGGTAGGTTGCGCCTTCGGCCATGGCGGCTTCCAACTGTTTGACTTCGCCCTCGACTGTGGCGATGGATTGTTCCAACTCGGTGATTTGAGTGCGGAGGGCCTGCTGGCGCTGCGGGTTGACGCGGCGGGACTTGGCGCCATTGCCGTTGGAGGCCGCCGCGGCGGGGGCTTCCGGCTCCGGTGCTGCGGGGGCCTGCAGGCGGGCGACGTGATCGAGGTATTCCTCGTAATTGCCGGGGTAGACTTCGACGCCGCCGCCCGACTCGCACGGCGTGACATGAATGATCTTGTTGGCGAGCCCGTCAATAAAGGCGCGGTCGTGGGAGACGAAGATGACGGTGCCGTTATAGCGCTGCAGCGCCTCGAGCAGCACTTCCTTGGCCTGCAGGTCGAGGTGGTTGGTGGGCTCGTCGAGCAGCAGGCAATTGGAGGGCTGCAGCAGCATGCGGGCGAGCGCATAGCGGTTGCGCTCGCCGCCGCTGAGCACGCCGATGCGTTTGTAGACATCGTCGCCGTGGAACAGGAAGCTGCCGAGCAGGCTGCGGAGCTGCGGCACCATCATGGACGGGCTGACGCTGGTAAGGTCGTCGAGGATGCGGCTGTTCTCGTCGAGCGCCTTGTACTGGTCCTGGGCGAAATAGTCGAGCGATACCTGGTGGCCGACGACGCGCTCGCCAGCATCGGGCGGCTCGGTGCCGGCGAGCAGGCGCAGCAAGGTGGACTTGCCGGCGCCGTTGTGGCCGATGAGGCCGATCTTGTCGCCGCGCTCGAGCACGAGGTCGAGGTTTTCGAAGACGTGCTTGCTGCCGTAGCTTTTGCCGGCGCGGCGCAGCTCGAGCGCGCGCCGGCCGCTGGGCTTGGGCTGGACAAAGGAGAAATGGATGACCTCTTCGGCCGGGGGCACCTCGATCGTCTCCAACCGGTCGAGTTCCTTGATGCGGCTCTGCACCTGGGAGGCCTTGGTGGCGGTATAGCGGAAGCGGTTGATGAAGGCTTCGAGCTGCTCGCGCCGGACGCGCTGGTTGTTGTAGGCGGCGCGAATCTGGTCCAGCCGCTCCTGCTTCTGGCGCAGGAAGCTGGTGTAGTTGCCGGTGTACAGCGTGGCCTTGGCCAGAGCCATATCCAGGACGCGCTCGACGACGGCGTCGAGGAAGTAGCGGTCGTGGGAGACCAGCAGGCAGGCGTTGGGGTAGGCGCCGAGGTAGGCCTCCAGCCAGTTGCGGGTTTCGAGGTCGAGGTGGTTGGTGGGCTCGTCGAGCAGCAGCAGTTTGGGTTCGGCCAGCAGCAGCTTGGCGAGCGCGATGCGCATTTGCCAGCCACCGCTGAAGTCCTCGCAGGGGCGGGCGAAGTCGTCGGCGGAGAAGGCGAGGCCGCTGAGGATGACGCCGATTTTGGCGTCGAGCGAGGGGCCGCCGCCGACCTGAAACTGGTGCTGCAGATCGGCGTAGCGCTCGAAGAGGGAAAGATCGTCGGTGTGCTCGAGCTGGGCCTCGAGGGTTTCGATTTCGGCGGCGATGGCGATCAGGTTGGCGAAGACCGAGCGGCACTCCTCGAGCAGGGAGCGGCCTTCCATGCGCAGGCCTTCCTGGGGCAGGTAGCCGACGGTTTGATCCTTGTTCTGGACCAGCTTGCCCTCGTCCAGCGGTTCGAGGCCGGCGAGGATGCGCATGAGCGTGGTTTTGCCGCTGCCATTGGCGCCGACCAGCCCGTAGCGGGCGCGGTCGGGGATGAGCAGGTCCACGTTGCTGAAGAGAGTACGGCCGCCAAAGTGTTTGGCGGCGCCGGAAAGCTGAATCATGTTGTGGAAGCCGCGAGCCCGCGTCGGCCCGGCGGCGGCTGCTTTTATTATAACCGCCGACCGTGGCCGGCGAAAGCCGCACGGCCGTCCTTCTCAGGGCGCCCTTCCGCTGCTCCCACCCCAAGGCACAAGCGCCTTGGGGGCCCCGCTAGTCGGGCTGCGGCCGGAACTCGCTTGGCGGCAACGCGCGCCCGCTCTGCTCAGGGCGCGTCCAAGTGGCCTCGCGAGGCCGTGGTTTCGCTGCCGCCGACGGCGGCCTATGCGCCTCCGGACCGCGAACGGCATGCCGACTACAAGCCGCTGCCGCCGGCGGAACAGGCCATGCCAGTGCAGGAGCCGGGCACGCGGCCGGCGCGCGCGCTGCCCTATGCGCTGGAGGTGCGGGCGGTGGCACGGCCCGATCGAGGCGCAGTCGAGTTGCAGATGCACAACGCCGGCCGCACGGCCGCGGTGCTGCAGGTTCGCTCGGCCAACGGCGAGACGCCGCGCAGCTATACGCTGCTGCCAAGCGAGCGCTGGACCGACCACTGGGCTGCAGCCGATAGCGCGGCGCCCACCTACGGATTGAGCGTCCATGGACCCAACGGCTTTTTCCGCCTCTTCGAGGGACGGTTGGGCGCGAACGCCGATCAAGAGGTGGAAAGCTGGCTGGAGGCGCCGCCGGGCCAGCCGGCGGTGCTGCACCTGGAGAACGGCGGAGCCCAGCGGCGGGTACGGATGGCGGAGGGCTACTCGCGCAAGGTCACGATGGTGGCGCTCGACCGCGGCCAGCATTGGCGGCAGGCGTGGCCGCTTGACGCCAGCCAAGGCTGGTACGAGCTGACGCTGACGTGCGCGGATGATCCCGGGTGGCGGCGGCAACTGGCGGGCCACGTCGAGAGCGGCGAAGCCAGCCGGAGCGAGCCGGAATTGACGGGCGCAGGCGCTGCCGCGGGTTAGCTCTTGGCGGTTTTGGAGAGCTCGGTGATGAGCACTTCGCGGCGGGCGAGGGCGAGGGCGTCGGTGCGTTCGAGCAGCAGGCGGTAGGTGGCGGCGGCGGCCACGAGCAGCAGCGCCAGCAGCACGAGCGCCAGCCAGTGACGATGCAGCAGGACGCCGGCAAGCACCGCGATGGCGGCGAGGCCGACGACGACGGCCTGAATGCCGAGCGCGACAAAGTTGCTGACGCCTCGGCCGCCCTGGCGGCCGAGGCGGCTGAGGTCAATGGCCTTGGGCATGGTGAGCGACAGCAGGTTGCCGGCGGCGAAGTCGCACATGGCGGCGAAGGTGATGCCGATGAGTGTGGCGGCGACGATCCAGGCGGGCGGGGGGCCGTCAAGCAGCGCGGCGGCGATGTAGATGATAACGATCTCGCATGCGACCATGGCCGCATAGGCAAGGTTTTTCCCCGCCAGCACCTGGCGGAAGCGCACCGGAGACATGAAGTAGAACTGCACGCCGTTGGCGTCCGTGCCGAATGCGTTGAAGACCAGGTTGGTGAGCACCAGCAGCGCGTAAGCACAGCAGAGCGGGAAACCAAAACCGCCGGCCAGCGCGTGCGACAACTGGGAGCCGTGGCGGCGGGTCATGCCGGCGCCATTCATGCGGAACAGCACCAGCAACACCACCGGCATGGCAAGGGAGAAAAACATCATTGGGCTGCGCAGCAGGTAGCGCAGCTCCTTTTGGGCCACCGCCAGCGCCGGACCTCCGCCACTCCATCCGGGCTGGCGCCCGGCGACCGCCGGCGCCGGCGGGTGCACCGCTTTCCGGGGTCTGGCGGCGACCGGGTGGGCGGGGGCGGATTGATCGAGAGTCTCGCCGCGGAATTCGGCCCGGAGACGCAACTGCAGCAGCCCGAACACGACCGCTATCCAGATGGCGAGGCCGACCAGGGACGCAAATGCCGCGGCGCCGGGAGCGAGCATACGGGCGCTCAGGCTGGGCGGCAGCCCGGCGAGCCCGGGCGCAAAGGGGTGGAAGGCGAGGCCATGCTGGCGCCATTGCCGGCCCATGGGGCCAACGAAGTTGGCGCTGATGATGGCCAGGAAAAATAGGGCGCCTAGAATCTCGCGGGTGCGGCGGCGGGCGAGCCAGCGCTCGAGCCAGGCGAAAATGGCCTGCGCCAACAACAGGTTGAAGGCGGCAAACAGCACCCCCGCCGCGATTGCCCAAGGCAACATCGTCCAGCGCGCCAGCGCGACACCAATGACGATGCCGAGCGTGCCCAGGCCGCACACGAGCGTGGAGACGTCAAAGGCGCTGAGCGCGAGCCGGACCAGCAGGTAGTCGCGGTAGCGCAGCGGGAAGCGGAGCAGGTAACTGCTGTCGGGCTGTTCGGTGAAGGCGCTGGTCGCCAGAGGGAACAGTTGCCAGAACGCCAGCAGCAGCCAGAACAGAAGGGCGGTGTCAGCGGGCACGCCGCGTTCGAAAAAGTACACCGTCGCCACCGCGCAGCCGACGCCCGCCCCCAGCGCCAGCACCGCAAACCAGAAGCCAGTCCAGATGCGGGCGATGAGCTCGAGCTGGCCGCGGCCGGTGCGCACCGAGTTCAGCAGCAATTGCCAGCGCAGTTGCGCCAGCGCCAGCATTTGCTGGGCGCTCACGCCGCGCGGCGGTGCGGTCAACTCAGCCACGAGAGGGCTTCTCCTGGCGCGGGCCCCGGCGCGGCCCCGCCGCGCGCCCCGCTTGTGCTCGCGCCGCCACGGGGGCCCGTGAGCCCCATGCCGGCGCTCCGCGCCGCTGTCCGCGGCCGGGCTCAGCGCTCAACTTAGCGGTCAACTCAGCCACGACAGTTCCTGGGCGGGGCTGGCGGCGCCGGGGCCGGCGCCGACAATGCTGAGGAAGATCTGCTCGAGCGTGAGTTTGCCGCCTGAGGCGCCCTCGGCGGCGGCGACGGCGGTGGAGGCCTGCACGCCCTGGCGAAGTTCTTCGAGTGAGCCCTGGGCCACGAGCTTGCCGCGATGGATGATGGCCATGTGGCTGCACAGGCGCTCGACGATTTCGAGCACGTGCGAGGTGAGGAAAATCGTGGCGCCGCGCGCGATCATGTTCTGCAGCATGGCCTTGAGGGTGACGGCGGCGACCGCGTCCACGCCCTCGAAGGGCTCATCCAGGAACAGGATGCGGGGGCCATGGATGACGGCGGCCGCGAGCGCCAGCTTTTTCTGCATGCCGTGGGAATAGTCGGTGATGAGCTTGCGGCCGGCGTCGGCAAGCTGCATAAATGCCAGCAGCTCGCTGGCGCGTTGGGCGGCGGTGGGGCGATCGAGGCCATACATGCGGCCAACGAAGTTCAGGTACTCGGCTCCGGTGAGGCGTCCGAACAGCGCCATGCCCTCCGGTACCACGCCGATGTGCCGCTTCACCTCGGCCGGATGCGCCACCAGATCCAGGCCCAGAATTTCCATGGTGCCAGCGGTGGGAGCCAGCAGGCCGGTGAGCATTTTGATGGTGGTGGACTTGCCGGCGCCGTTGGGGCCGAGAAAGCCGAAGAACTGGCCGGGCGCGACTTCCAGGTTGAGGTGATCCACCGCCATCAGCGCGCCGAAGCTGCGGCAGAGCCCGCCGGTGCGTATCGCCGGAGATTCCATCCGGTTATTAGAGCAGGAAAAACGTTCCGAAGGTACGGGCGCGGGTAAGATGGCGGATATGCCGCGGGTGCTGTTCGTGAGCGACGATCCCAACGACTGCCGGATCGGGGCAGTCAACGCCCCGCACCGGCTGGCGGAGTTCCTGCGGGAGCGGGGGTGGAGCTGCGACCTGCTGTTCCGGGAGGACCTGGGGCGGTGGCCGAAGGGGGAACGGCTGCGGCTGGCGTTGTCGCCGCTGCTGGCGTGGCGGGCGGTGGGGCGGGCGTGGCGCGAGCGCGGGCCCTACGACGTGATTGACGCCAGCGGTCCGGACGGGTTTGTGCTGGGGGCGCTGCGCCGCATCAGTTGCCACCGGCGTGCGCGGCTGATCGTGCGCAGCCACGGGCTGGAGCGGCTGTATTTCGCCGGTTTGATTGCCGATCACTACGCCGGGCACCAGGCGAAGCCGTGGTACAGGCGCATCTTGTACCCGCTGACGCGGCTGAGCCAGGAAGCCGGCGCCTACCGACTGGCCGACGCCGCCATCGTGCTCAACCGGCGCGAGGTGGCGACGCTGGCGGGGCGCGGCTGGCAGCCGCCGGAGCGCATTCACCAGATTCCGCACGGGGTGGAGCGGAGGCGCTGGCGCGAGGCACCCGAAGCGGGCGCCAGGCGCGGCGCCGGGGTGCTGTTTTCCGGCGCCTGGCACAACGGCAAAGGCATCCGCTACCTGGGGGAGGCGCACGCGCGTTTGCTGGCGGCGGGGCTACCCATGCCGCTGACGCTGCTGGCGGGCATGGAGGAGCCGGCCGAGTTCGCCGCCGAGGAGCGGTGGATTCGGGGGGTGTTTGCCGCCGAGTGCCAACCGCTGCTCACGGTGCTGCCGCGCACCCGTGACGCCGACGCGGTGTTCGCCCAGTACCGGCGGCATGATTTCCTGGTGCTGCCCTCCAACGTCGAGGCGTTTGGGCTGGTGGTGGTGGAGGCGCTGAGCCAGCGCCTGCCGGTGATCTGCAGCAGTGCAGTGGGCGCGGCCGAGTGGCTGCGCGACGGACACGACGCCCTGATCACCCCGCCGCGCGACGCCGCTGCGCTGGCGGGCGCGATGGCGCGGTTGTGGTGCAATCCGGAACTCCGGCGGCAACTGGCCGAGGCCGGCCACCGCACCGCTTACGAACTCTCATGGGCGCGGGCCGCGGAGGCCACGCTGGCCGTCTATGCCTGAGCGCGACGCCACCCACCCGCCCACCGCCGGAGCAGGCGCCGCCGATGGGGCCCGGCTGGTGCGTGGGTTATCGCTGCCGCAGGCGGTGGCGGTGAACATGATTGACATGATCGGGGTGGGGCCGTTCATCACCCTGCCGCTGATCATTGCCGCCATGGGTGGTCCGCAGGCGATGCTGGGCTGGATACTGGGGGCCGGCTTCGCGCTGTGCGACGGGCTGATCTGGGCCGAACTGGGTGCCACGTTCCCGCAGGCCGGGGGCAGCTACCGCTATCTGGCCGAATGCTACGGTCCGCGCTGGGGACGGCTGCTGTCGTTTTTATTCGTCTTCCAACTCAGCTTCAGCGCTCCGCTTTCGATTGCCAGCGGCTGCATTGGACTGGCGCTGTATGCCACCTATTTCTTCCCCGGGCTGAACCACTGGGGCGTGAGCCTGGTGGCGGCGGGGGCGTGCCTGGCGGCGTTGGCGCTGGCCTACCGGCAAGTGGGGCGCGTCGGACGACTGGCGCAGTACCTGTGGGTGGTGGTGCTGGCCACGGTGGCATGGGTGATCGTGGCGGCGCTGACGCATTTCAGCGCCGGGCGCGCCTTCAGCTTTCCGGCGCACGCGTTTGCGCCCTCGGCCGGATTCTTTCTGGGGCTGGGCTCGGCCATGCTGATCGCCACCTACGATTACTGGGGCTATTACAACGTGGGGTTCCTGGGGGGCGAGGTGGCGGCGCCGGAGCGCACCATTCCGCGGGCGATTGTCTGGTCCATCGCGCTGGTGGCGGTGATCTACATTGTGATGAACATCGGCATCCTCGGCGTGCTGCCGTGGCAGCAGTTGGCGCAGGCGCGGGGCCCGGCGCAGAACTACATGGTGTCGCTGATGATGCTGCACATCTATGGCGGATGGGCGGCGAAACTGGCCACCGCGCTGGTGATGTGGACGGCTTTCGCCTCGGTGTTTGCACTGCTGCTGGGCTACTCGCGCGTGCCGTATGCCGCCGCCCTCGACGGCAACTACTTCCCCAGCTTCGCCAAGCTGCACCCGCGCGGCCAGTTCCCCGCCGTGTCGCTGCTGTGGCTGGGCGGGGTGGCGGCGCTGTTCTGCTTTTTCAGCCTGGTGGAGGTGATCGCGGCGCTAGTGGTGATCCGCATCGCGCTGCAGTTTCTGGTGCAGGCGATTGGGCTGTTGGTGGTGCGGGTGCGGCGCCCGGAGCTGCGGCGGCCGTTCCGGATGTGGTGGTACCCGGTTCCGGTGGTGCTCGCCATCCTGGGCTTTCTCTACGTGTTGCTGGCGCGGACGCACTCCTGGCGGCAGTTGCGCTACGCTGGCGTGATTCTGATTGTCGGGCTGATCCTCTATGGCTTCCGCCAACGTGCCGGGCGCCGCGAGCGCACCTAAGCTCACGCGCGGCATCACGCTGCGCTCGGCCACCGCGCTGAACATGATTGACATGATCGGCGTGGGGCCGTTCATCACCATCCCGCTGGTGATTCAGGCGATGGGCGGGCCGCAGGCGCTGGTGGGGTGGATGCTGGGGGCGGTGTTCGCGCTCTGCGACGGGATGATCTGGGCGGAGCTGGGCTCGGCGCTGCCGGGCGAGGGCGGCAGCTATCACTACCTCAGCCATATTTTCGGCGCGCGGCGCTGGGGGCGGCTGTGGTCGTTTCTGTACGTGTGGCAGGTGTTGTTCAGCGCGCCGCTGCTGATCGCGAGCGGCTGCATCGGGCTGGCGCTGTATGCGACGTTTTTGTGGCCGGGGTTGGACCATCCGCTGGCGGCGCTGGGGCCGCACCTGGTGTTCAGCCGGGCCACGCTGGTGGCCATCGGCGCCTGCCTGCTGGCGCTGGCGCTGGCCTACCGGCAGGTGCGCTGGATCGGGCGGCTGGCGCAATGGCTGTGGTGGGGGGTGCTGGCGACCATCGGCTGGATTCTGGTGGCCGGCCTGACGCATTTTCACGCGGCCCGGCTGTTGAGCGCGCCGCCGCATGCCTTCAGCCCCACCGCCGGGTTCTTCGCCGGGCTGGCCTCGGCGATGATGATCGCCTTCTATGATTTCGGCGGCTACGAAACCTCCAACTTCCTGGCGGGCGAGGTGGTGCGGCCGGAGCGCACGCTGCCGCGCGCCATCGTCATCTCGATTGTCGTCGTCGGCGTGCTCTACCTGGCGATGAACGTGAGCGTGCTGGGCGTGGTACCGTGGCGCACGCTGCTGGCGGGCGCGCCCGGCGGCGCGTCATCGTATGTGATCAGCGACTTCATGCGGCGGATCTACGGCGCCGGCTTCGCCGCCAAGGCGGTGACGCTTTTGATCCTGTGGACCGCGTTCGCCTCGGTGTTTTCGCTGCTGCTGGGGTACTCGCGCGTGCTCTATGCCGCCGCCGAGGACGGCAATTTCTTCCGCGCCTTCGCCGATCTGCACCCGCAGCAAAAGTTCCCGCGCGTGGCGCTGCTGGCGCTGGGCGTGGTGGCGGCCGCGTTTTGCCTGTTCCGGCTGGACGAGGTGATTGCGGCGCTGGTGGTGATCAAGCTGGTACTGCAATATGTGTTGCAGGCGGTGGCACTCATCGTGTGGCGGGCGCGCGGCGGGGGTGGCGGCGGCGAGGAGCGCCACTTCAGGATGCCGTGGTATCCGCTACCGGTACTGGGGGCGCTGGGCGGGTATATGTTTTTGTTGTTCTGGCCGGCGGGGGCGATGCGGATGCTGGGGTACGGGGGAGTGGTGGTGGCGGTGGGGGTGGGACTGTTTCTGCTGCGGGCGCGGCGGCAGCGGAGTTGGCCGCTGGGGGGAGAAGTTGAGGGTTGAGGGTTGAGGGTTGAAGGTAACGGGGGGTAGGTTGGGGGTGCGCCGCGCGGGGCGCAGGCGGCGAAGGCGAACGGCCTCGGCTCTAGTCGGCGGCGGTGGGTAGCTGGCCTAATTACTGCGGCGTTGGGTTTTATGTTGGCTTGCCGCTAACGCCTCTTTGCCGAACCTTCGCCGATCTCCCGCCAGCCGCGGCCAAATCGCCGTCGGGTTCGTAGTCGACGCCGCTCACCTGATAGTCGGCAGTTCCGTTCACCCGGTAGCCGTCGGCGCCGCCCGACATGCCCGAGCAGCAGACCTCAAACGAGGGCGGATCGAAGTCGCCGGGGTCGTTCCAGATAGGAGCTGCAGGCGACGGCGTAGTTGGTTGCGGAGCCGGTGGTGGTCGAGGTGAGGCCCAGCTCGCTGCCGTTCCGCGCGACGCTGACGTCGCTGCTGGCGAGGCCAGGGGGCCATGTCCGCGGCCAAGCCGTCGGAGGTGCTGGCGGAGCCGTAGGCGGCGTCGCCAGCGCGCCCGAGGCGTTCGTCCGCGCCTGCACCGTCCCCAGTTCGTCCGCGTGCGCCCAGTAAAAGCCCCCGGGCGTATCGGTGCCGAGATTACGCGAGCCCAGGTAGTCCTCCTGCTCGAGCAGGTTCTGGCTGCCGTCCACCACGGTCAGCTCCTGCGCCCCTTCCCCATATATGAACTCTTTTGCCACACCATTGACCGTCTCATGCACTCGCCGCCCCTCGGCGTCGTCGAGTTAGCTGGCGGTGGCGCAGCCGGAGATCGTGCTCAGCCGGTGCTCGGCGTCGTAGGTGAACGCGCAGCCGTTCGCCTGCAGCAGGTCGCCCGAGGCGTCATAGCTCGCGCCGGCGATCCGGTTCGAGCCGCCGCTGAAGCTCGCCGCCATGCTGCCGGGCGTGGTCGCCGTCCAGCGGTTCCCGTAGCGGTCGTAGCCGTAGGCGTAGCTGTTGGCCGTGGTCAACTGGTCCAGGTCGTTGTAGCCGTAACTCCAGGCGCCGTTCACGCTGTCGGTGGCCGCGGCCAGGTCGCCGTTGGGCTCGTAGGTCACGCCGCGAATGGCGGCGGCTCAGTCGGCGGCGGCGGGCAGCGGGGGGCGGCGGGCGGGGCGGATGACGAGGCGGAGCAGGAGGGGGCCGATGATGCTGGTGAGCACGGCCATGGCGATGCCGATGGAGTAGTAGGAGTTGGGGATGGCGGGGATGCGAAGGCTTTGATCGGCGACGACGATGCCGACCTCGCCGCGGGGGATCATGCCGAGGCCGACGAGGAGGGCGGAGCGGCGGCCGAGCGGCAGCGCGGAGAGTCCGCAGGCGAACAGTTTGGTGAGGATGGCGATGGCGGTGAGGGCGGCGATGAGCAGCAGGGCGTGGCCTTGTTCGAGCACGCGGGGGCTGAGTTTGAGGCCGATGTTGGCGAGGAAAAAGGGGACCACGAAGCTGCTGACGGCCTCGGCACGGGAGCGCAGGGCGGGGGCCTCCTCGGAGTCGCTGACGAACATGCCGGCGAGGAAGGAGCCGATGATGGCGGCGAGGCCGATATAGGCGGACATGGCGGAGAAGCCAAGCAGGATGACAAGCGCGAACGACCACTGCGGGGCGCTGAGACGGAGCGAGCCCAGGCGTTGGCGGAGGCGGGGGAAGGCGGCGTGACGGAGAAAGAGCACGACGACGAAGAAGGCGCCAACAAACACCAGCGTCAGCAGCAAATTGATCCAGTGCGATTGCTGCGCGGCAAAACTGGAAAGCATGGAGAGCGCCAGCAAGCCGAGAATATCGTCGAGCACCGCGGCGCCGAGGATGACGCGGCCGAAGGTGGTGTCGGTGGCGCCGAAGTCGGCGAGGATTTTGGCGGTGATGCCGATGCTGGTGGCGACCAGGAGGGTGCCGACGAAGCGGGCGGTGACGGGGTTTTCGCCGATGGCGGCGGCAAAGGCCCAGCCCAGCGCCAGCGGGGTGATGACGCCGAAAAAGCCGACGGCGAGGCTGACGTAGCCGTGCTCGGTCATTTCCCCGGGGCGGGTCTTGATGCCGGTTTCGAAGAGCAGGAAGATGACGCCGACCTCAGCCATGAAGTCGAGCACGCTCGAGGGTCGCACCCAGTGCAGCACGCCGGGGCCGACGAGGAAGCCAGCGACGATCTGGCCGATGAGGCCGGGCTGGCCGATACGTTCGAAAGCCTCTTCGCCGGCTTTGGCCGCCACGAACAACAGGAAGAGGCTGAGCAGCGGTTCGATGCCTTCTGGGCTCACCACCCCTAACGATAGCGCGGCGGCGGCCGTTCCCGCTTTGGGCGCGGCCCGGGCTCCCGGCTCCGGGGCCCTGCGGGCTGCCGTGCAGCGCTTGGGGCGGCGATGCTGCCGGCCGCGTCAAAATCGAGGGTGACGGACTTGGCGACGCGCAGCAGGGCCCGGCTGGGGTCGTGGAGCCCCCAGGCCACGTAAGGAATTTCGACGCGGCCCTGAGCGACAAAGGCATTCCCGGTGACTTCGATGGTCAGCGGCAAATCCAGCGGGTGAGTTAAACCTTCAAGCGCGAGCGTTCCATGCACGGTGACGTGAGAGGTGCCGGCTGGCGCGACAATGCCGCTGAGACGCCCGGGGGTGAAGACGATTTCCGGGTAGCGGCCCACGAGCAAGACTTGATTGCGCATGTCCTTGTCGCGGCCGCTATTGCCGCTGGTGCCGGAGGCGGCGGAGATCACGATGGCGCCGCTCGCCATACCGGAGCCCGGATCCCAGCAGAGGCTGCCGCTGCGAACGGCGAATGTGCCGTGCACGGCGTGTAGGAACGCCCCAAGGGTGAAATGGACGGCGCTGTGGGCAGGGTCGAGAGTGGCCGAGGTTGTAGGGGCTGGCCCCGAACTCAGTCCCGGGCATTCCGCAGTGGCAGGGATGGAAACGATGCCGGCGGCGAGCGCCCAACCAAGCAGCAGGGCGGCCAGGTTGTGCATAAGGATGGGATGCGCCGGCAGCCGACCGGTTGCGGCGGCGCGGCCGCCTTTCGCTGGACGCCCTCCCGATGGCCCCGCCCGAAGGTGCAAGCGCCTTTGGGGGCCCCGGGGGGGCGGCCTGCGGCAAGAATTCGCTTGGCGGCAACGCGCGCCCGCTCTGCCCGGTGAACGCGCCGCCGGCGCATTCGCCCGTCCCAGTTGCCTCGTTGGGCGGGCGCGGGGAGCGTCCTCAGCGAACCATGAGGACGGCGGCGCCGGCGATGGCGTCCTGTTTGAGGGCGAGCAGGGCCTGGTTTGCTTCGGTGAAGTCGAACTCGCAGACGTGGGTATGGACGCCGGCGCGGGCGGCTTCGGCGAGGAACTCGCGACCATCGGCGCGGGTGTTGTTGGCGACGCTGCGGATGACGCGTTCACCGTAGAGCCAGTCGTAGTTGAGGGCGGGGATGGGGCTCATGTGGATGCCGCCGAGCACGAGCACGCCGCCGCGGTCGAGGGCCTGGAGGGCCGCGGGGACGAGTTCGCCGGCGGGGGCGAACATCAGGGCGGCGTCGAGGGGGACGGGCGGGGCGGCGGTGGCGCCGCCGAACCAGGCGGCGCCGAGCTGTTGGGCGAGTTTCTGGTGGTGTTCATGGTCGCGGGTGCAGACGTAGACGCGGGCACCGCGGGCGCGGGCAATCTGGATGGCGATGTGGCCGGCGGCGCCGAAGCCGTAGATGCCGAGGGCGGCGCCGTCCCAACGGCTGCCGGGGGCGCCGGGCTCGCCCAAGCCGGCCAGCTTCAGGCAACGGTAGCCGATGATGCCGGCGCACAACAGCGGTGCGGCCTGGGCATCGCTGAGGGGCTCGGGCAGGGGGTAGACGAAATCCTGCTCGGCGAGCAGGAACTGGGCGTAGCCGCCGGGCACGGTCCAGCCGGTGAAGTCGGCATGCTCGCAGAGGTTTTCGCGGCCGCTGCGGCAGAAGCGGCAGGAGCGGTCGGTGCGGTGCAGCCAGGCGACGCCGACGCGCTGGCCGGGGGCGAGGGTGCTGTCGGGGCCAGGAGCGAGGGCGGGGCCGAGAGCGGCCACTTCGCCGACCACCTGATGGCCGGGGGTAACGTGCGGGAAGCGTTCGGGCAGGTCGCCCTCGACCACATGGAGATCGGTGCGGCAGATGCCGCAGGCCCGAACCCGGACCAGCAACTGCCCAGGGCCGGGCTCGGGGAGAGGCAGTTCGGCGAGCCGGAGCGGCTGTTGGCCGACCGGTTGGGGATGTGTCAGAATCCAGGCTTGCATCCTGAAACCACTATAGATGCCGAATTCAGCCGGGTCGTCGAGATCTTGCGGCAACTGCGGGCGCCGGACGGGTGTCCGTGGGACCGGAAGCAGACGCTCGAGAGCATCCGGCCGCACACGCTGGAAGAGACTTACGAGGTGCTGGAGGCGATCAGCGACCGCAACTGGCCGGGGCTGCGGGAGGAGCTGGGCGACCTGCTGCTGCAGGTGCTGTTTTATGCCGAGATCGCGAGCGAGGAAGGGTACTTCGATCTGCACGGGGTGTTGACGGAGTTGGCGGCGAAGCTGGTGCGGCGGCATCCGCACGTGTTTGCGGAGCAGGCGACGGAGGGGATGAGCGCGGAGCAGGCGCTGGCGCGATGGAACGCGGCGAAGCGGGCCGAGGGGAAGGCAGGCGAGCGGGCGGGCTCGGTGATGGCGGGCGTGGCGCGGGGGTTGCCGGCGCTGGCGGAGGCGCACAAGCTGGGGCAGCGGGCGGCGGGGGTGGGATTCGACTGGACGAGCGTGGCGGGGGTGATGGATAAGCTGGACGAGGAGATGGACGAGTTGCGCGCGGAGTTGCAGCGCACGCCGGCGGAAACCGGGCGGGTGGAGGAGGAGCTGGGGGATGTGCTGTTGACACTGGCGAGCCTGGCGCGGCAGTTGGGGCTGGAGCCGGAAACGGCGCTGAAGCGGGCCAACCGCAAGTTCCAGCAGCGCTTTGAGCGGATGGAGGAGCTGGCGGGGGGCGGCGACGTGGCGCGGCAAACCGCGGAGCAGTGGGAGGCATTATGGCGGCAGGCGAAGGCGTAACGCCGGCGATCGACATACGGGCGCTGAGCCGGGTGGAGGAGCTGGAGCAGTGTGTGCAGCTGCAACAGGAAGCCTGGGGATTCAGCGAGCGCGACCTGGTGCCGCGGCGCATGTTCGTGGTGGCGACCAAGATTGGGGGGCTGGCGCTGGGGGCGTGGGACCGGGAGCAGTTGGCGGGGTTTGCGCTGGCGCTCCCAGGGCGGCGGGGGCGTCAGATGTACTGGCACTCGCATATGCTGGCGGTGGCGGAGCCGTACCGGGACTTGGGGCTGGGACGGCAACTGAAGCTGGCGCAGCGGAGGGCAGCGCTGGGGGCGGGGATCGGATGGATGGAATGGACGTTTGATCCGCTGGAGATCAAGAACAGCTATTTCAACCTGTCGGTGCTGGGAGCGATTGCGCGGCGCTACTACACGGATTTGTACGGCAGCAGCAGTAGCCGGCTGCAAGGCAGTTTGCCGAGCGACCGGCTGGTGGCGGAGTGGTGGCTGGAATCGGAGCGGGTGCGGGAACTGGCGGAGCCGGGCGAGAGCGGGCGGCGGGAACCGGCGCGGGAGCCGGTGGCGGCGGGGCTGCCGGCGCAGGCCGGGGTGGCGGTGCCGCGCGAGGTGGCGGAATGGAAGGCGGCGGGGGACGAGCGCGCGGTGGAGTTGCAGCAGCTCAACCGCGAGACGCTGCAGCGGGCGTTCGGGGCGGGGCTGGCCTGCGTGGGGTACATGCGGCGGCGAGAGGGGGGCGTGTTTCTGCTGGGCCGGGCGCCGGAGGACATGCCGCTGGTGGAGGCGGAAGCATGAAAATCGAGCACGCCACGTTGCGCGAGATCCGGATGCCGCTGGTGACGTTTTTTGAAACCAGTTTTGCGCGCATGCACCAGCGCCGGATCCTGCTGCTGCAGGCGAGGGTGGACGGGGTGGAAGGCTGGGGCGAGGTGACCTGCGGGGAGGCGCCCTATTACAGCGCGGAGAGCACGGACACGGCGGCCACGGTGCTGCGCGATTTTCTGCTGCCGCTGGTCGTGGGCCGCGATTTCGACCATGTGGGCGAACTGGGGCGGATGATGGCGCGGGTGCGCGGGCATGCGATGGCGAAGGCGGCGATCGAGAATGCGGCCTGGGCGGCGCAGGCGGAGATGGCGGGGCAGCCGTTGTGGCGAACACTGGGCGGCAGCCGGCGCGAGATCGCCTGCGGGGTCTCGATCGGGATCAAGGACACGGTTGAGGAGCTGCTGGAGACGATTGCGCGCGAGCTGGAGGCGGGCTACCGGCGCATCAAGATCAAGATCAAGCCGGGCTGGGACGTGCGGGTGCTGGAGCAGGTGCGGGCGCGTTTCCCGGACATACCGCTGATGGCCGACGCCAACTCGGCCTACACGCTGGACGATCTGGACCACCTGCGCGCCTTCGACGGCTTTCACCTGATGATGCTGGAGCAGCCGCTGTGGCACGACGACATCTGGCTGCACGCGCGCCTGCAGCGGGTGCTGCGGACGCCGATCTGCCTGGACGAATCCATCCATCACGCGCGCGACGCGCAGCAGGCGCTGGAGATGAACGCCTGCCGGATCCTCAACATCAAGCTGGGCCGGGTGGGAGGGTTTCAGTCGGCGCTGGCAGTGCACGAGACGGCGTGGCGGGCGGGGGCGCCGGTGTGGTGCGGCGGGATGCTGGAATCGGGCGTGGGACGGGCGCACAACATTGCGCTCTCGACACTGGAGAACTTTTCCCTGCCCGGCGACGTCAGCGCCAGCCGGCGCTACTGGCACGAGGACATCATCGAGCCGGAGGTGACGGTGTCACCCGACGGGCTCATCACGGCGCCGGAGGCCCCGGGGCTGGGGTTCAAGGTGAAGCATGCGCTGGTGAAGAAGCTGAGCGCGTGGGAGCAGGAGTTTGGCGATTAGGCATTAGGTGTTAGGTATTAGGTGTTAGGTATTAGGGCCTCGGCCGCACTGGATCGGGAGATCGCTGGGCGCCAGGGTGCGGCCGCGGCGGCATCGCGGCCGCGAGTAGGGGCACCGCGGCGGCAGACGCCCAAGGTTCTCGCCTCGCTCGTAGTCGGAGCGTTCCTAACGGCTAAAGGCTAACGGCTAAAGGCTGGAGG
>JBOGKJ010000287.1:0-5563 GCA_050745565.1 Terriglobales bacterium
GGCCAGGGCGGCGAGCAGCGCCGCCGCGCCCAGGAGCGAGGCCGCGTCGGTGGGGCCGACGCCATAGAGCAGCTGGCCAAGCGTGGCGGCGGCGGCGCGGCCGCCGAGCCAGGCGAGCGCGGCGCCGGCGGAGGCGCCCAAGGCCAGGGTGGCGGCCGCGTCGGCGAGCACCAGACGGGCGATCGCCGCCGGCGTCGCCCCCAGCGCCACCCGGATGCCGAACTCGGCCCGGCGGCGGGCGGCGTTGAAGCTGACGACACCATAGAGCCCGAGCGCGGCGAGCAACAGCGCCAGCCCGCCAAACAGCTCCGACAGCAACGCCAGCATCTGCTGCGGTGTCACCGAGCGGTCCACCAGCTCGGTGAAGGGCTCGATGGTGATTAGCGAGCGGGGCGAGGCAGCGCTCAGCAGCGGCATCGTCTCCCGCGCCAGCGCGGCGGTCGAAAGCGGCGAGCGTAGGTAGAACGCCGGCAGGTGCCACGTGCCTGCCGACAAGGACATCGCCAGTGGGATATAGGCGGTGGGTGGAGCGTCGCGGTCCAGTTGACTGTACTTGGCGTCGGCGACAATGCCAACGACGCGTGCGGCGACGGTCTTTTGAGCGGGGGCCAGCGGCAGCAGGATATAGCGATCCAGCGCCGTGCCGCCCGGGGCGATAGAGCGCGCCAGCCTTTGATTGACAACAGCCACCGGCGGTCGGCCGGAGCGGTCGCCATCGTCAAAGGCGCGCCCAGCCAATAGCGGCGTGCTCAGCATGGCGAAGTAGCCAGGGGAAACGGCGTTCAGGTAGACGCCGGAGACGGTTCGGGTCCCGCCGCCGCCCGACGCAGGGGCAACTCCGAGTTCGAATCCGCCCCAGAACGAATCTTGGGTGGGGGCGATTTCGGAGGCGCTGACGGCGGCGACCCCGGGCAGCGCGCGTAGACGGGCCTCCAGTTGCGCCTGCGCAATTGCTGAAAACGATTGGTAGCTGATGGACGTGACCACCGTCAGGCCGCGGGCGTTGAAGCCCTTTGCCGGACCGGTCAACTGCCGGAAGCTGCGTAGGAACAGCCCCGCCGCGGCCAGCAGCACCAGCGCCATCGCCAACTGCGCCGCCGCCAGCCACCGCCCCGGCCGCCGCCTTGGTCCGGGCTTGCCCGCTCGTGTGGCGCCCAGCGCCGGCCCCAGACCCACCAGTAGCGCCGTCAGCACGGTCACAGCCGCGGTAAAGCCCAGCACCTGACTGTCGGGCGTCAGGTTCAACCGCAGCGCGCTATGCGGCGGCGACCAGAACCGCACCACCGCCCCGCATGCCCACGCCGCCGCCGCCGACCCCAGCCCCGCCCCGCCCACCGCCAGCAGCGCCGTCTCGGTCAGCAGTTGCCGCACCAGCCGCAACCGCCCCGCCCCCAGCGCCACCCGGGTGGCGATCTCCGCCCGCCGTGCCGAAGCCCGCGCCAGCATCAGGCCGCTCAGATTGGCGCAGGCCAGCAACAGCACCAGGCCCGTCACCACCAGCAGGCTTTCCAGCGGCAGCCCCAAGCCGCCGCGCAGCCAGGGCGAGCCATTGGCGGCCGACTCGACGCGGACGCGGTAGTTCGGCAGTTCCGCCTTCGCCGTGTCCGCGGGCAGCGCGGCCTTCACCGCCGCCTGCAGCGTGTCAAGATCCGCCTGCGCCGCCGCCGGTGTCACGCCCGCGCGCCGGCGGCCGAAGAGCGCCAGCCAGCCGCCACGCGCATGGAGCAGATGGTAGGCGCCAAGCACCGGCTGCGCGCACAACGGGAAGGCGACGCCATAGTCCTGGCCCACCTCGGTGCCGAAGAATGACCGCGGCGTGACACCAATGATGGTCACGGCATGCCCGCGCACCGGCAAGGTCGCTCCCACCGCCGCCGCCACGCCGCCGAAATGGCTGTGCCAGAAGGCGTCGCTGATGACGGCCACCAGCGGACAGCGGCTGGAATCGTCGCGGGCGTCGAAGAAGCGTCCGCGCTCGGGCCGCAGCCCCAGCGCGCTGAAATAGCTGCCGCTGACGTAGACGGCGTGCGCGGTCACCGGCGGGCTGGGCGACAGGGTGAAGTAACTGTTTCCCTCGGCCCATACCGCGCTGAAGGCGTGCTGGTTGTCGCGGATGGCGTCAAAGACGAAATCGCTGAAGGCCTGCCGGTCGCGCACAAAATGGAATTGCACCAACTGCTGCGGTGCGGCGACGGGTAGCGGCCGGAAGATGACCGCTTCGGCGAGCGAGAAGGCGGCGGTATTAGCGCCGATGCCGAGGGCGAGCGAAGCGAGCGCCAGCGCCGTCACCAGCGGCGTCCGTCCCAGCAGCCGCAGCCCGTGCCGGACGTCGCCCGCGAGCTCGTCCAGCCAGCGCCAAACCCAGACCCGCTGGCTGCGCTCCAGCAGTTGCAGCTCATTGCCCATGCGCCGCCCCGCGCCGGCTGCCAGCTCCTCGTGCAGCGCCATTTCCTCGCGCAGCTCGCGCCGCCGGCGGCGCCAGCCGGCCATCCAGCGTAGTCGGCGGTACAAGGCGTTCATGGCACTACTCCCTGCGCAACGCGGCCAGCGGGTCGGCTCGCGCCGCCCGCCGGGCCGGGACGTACGCGGCCACGAGCGCCACCGCCGCCAATACCGCCGCGGCGGCGGCGAGCGTCGCCAGGTCGGTGGGCCGCAGCTCGTACAGCAGTGGGCTCAGCGTGGCCGCGGCCGCGCGCGCGCCGAGGAAGGCGGCAATCACGCCCGCACCCGCGCCCAAGGCGAGCGTGCGGACGGCGTCAGCGACCACCAGCCGCGTGATGGCGCCCCGCGACGCGCCCAGCGCCACCCGCACCCCAAACTCGCGCTGGCGCCGGCTGGCCTGGAACGCCATCACGCCATAAAGTCCCAGCCCGCTCAGCAGCAGCGCCAGCCCGCCAAACAGCGCCGCCACCGCCGCCAGCAGGCGCTCGGGCTTCGTGGTGGTGGCCACCAGGCCTTCCCAACTTTCCAAATCGTAGCTGGTGGAGGGTGCGGCCCGCCGCATCGCCTCCCGCACCTCGGGCGTGAGCGCCTCGAGCGGCAGCGGCGAGCGCAGCTCGAAGCTGACGCTGTCAAACGGGTGCTGCAGTTGCACCAGCGGATAGAACGCCTGAGGCAACGCGCCATCCCGCAGCGATTTGTAGGCGCTATCGGCGACGATGCCAATCACCCGCGCGGGCTTGGTGGTGGCGTCGGGCTCGGCAGGCTGGCTCACGGTTGCGCCCAGCGCGCCGCCATGGGGGAAGAGTTGCCGGGCCGCAGCGCGGTTCAGAATGATCACCGGCGGCGCCGAGGCGCTGTCGCCTTCGCTGAAGTCGCGGCCGGCGAGCAGCGGCGTGCGCAGCGTGGCGAAGTAGCCCGGGGCGATGGCGTTCAAGTAGGCGTCCGGGGCCGAGCCCTGGGAACTGCTGAGGATGTTGTCCCACTGCAGGCCCTGGAGCGGGACCATGAAGGATTCGCCCACGGCGGTAACGCCGGGCAGCGCGCCGAGCACCCTCCGCACGTTCTGGAACTCGGCCGTCGAGGCTGCGGCGGGCCGCGGCGCATTGGGCGGCGCCAGCTCGACCAGCGACACGTGGCCTGGCTCAAAGCCGGGGTCGGTGCGCGTGAGCGCCGCGAAGCTGCCGAGGAAGAGCCCGGCGGCGGCCATCAGCACCAGCGCCAACGCCAACTGCAGCGCCGCCGCCACGCGCCCGCTGCGCACCCGCGCCCGTGGCCGCTCCCCGCGCGTCGCCGCCACCGCGGGGAAGAGTCCCACCAGCAGCGCGGTCAGCACCGTGATGCCGGCCATGAAAGCGAGCACGCGGCCATCCGGGGTGAGCGCGAGCGATACCGTGAATGCGCCCGCGGACAAGTATTGCTCGCCCCATCGGCACAGCCCCACCGCCAGCGCGGCGCCTACAGCCGCGCCGGCCACAGCCAGCAGCACCGCCTCGGCAAGCAGTTGGCGCACGAGGCGGCCGCGGCTGGCGCCCAGCGCCCGCCGCACCTCCAGCTCGGCGCGCCGCGCCGCCCCCCGCGCCTGCATCAGCCCCGCCAAATTGGCGCAGGCCAGCAGCAGCACCAGCCCGGCAACCGCCAGCAGCACCTCGATCGGCTCGCCGTAGCGGAACTCCAGGAAGGAAGCGCCCCGCGCGCCCGGTTCGAGCGTGATGCGCGCCGCTAGATAACGCGCCTGTTGCTTGGCGTTCCAGTCCCCGGGCACCGTCGCCCGCCACCACGCTGGCGCCTGCGCCTCCAGCCGCGCCCCCGCTGCCGCTGTCGTCGCTCCCGGTCGCAGCCGCCCCATCACCTGCAGCCACCAGGCGTCGCGAATCTGCAGCATCGAGCGCCCGCTCAGGGCCTCCGTGCACAGCGGCGCCACGAAATCCACCCGAATCCCGGGGTCGGTCCCGAAAAACGCCGGCGGCATCACGCCGACCACCGTGAATACCCCGTCCGCGGTGGCCACGGTCGCGCCCACTGCCCCCGCCGACCCGCCAAAGTGGCTGCGCCAGAAACCGTCGCTGATGTCGGCGGTCGGGGCGCAGCCGGGGTGGTCATCGGCGGTGGTGAACAGCCGCCCGCGTTCGGCATGGACCCCGAGCGTGCTGAAATACCCGCCCGAGGCGTAGGCGCCCCACACCAAATCCTGCCCACCGGCCCGCTTCAAATCGAACCGCTCCAGTGACCAGGCAAAAGCAGAGCTGAACACCGCCTGATGGTCGCGCACCTGTTCCCAGATCGGATTGGTGAAGCTCGCCGACGCGCGTGGCGTCCCCGGAAGCTGCCGGAACACGCGCACCAGTTGGCTCGGCTGCTGGACCGGCAGCGGCCGCATCAGGATGGCATCCGCCAGCGAGAACAGCGCCGTGTTGGCCCCGATCCCGAGCGCGAGCGAAGCGAGCGCCAGCGCCGTCACCAGCGGCGTCCGCCCCAGCAGCCGCAGCCCATGCCGCGCGTCGCCGCCCAACTCCTCCAGCCAACGCCAAATCCACACCTGCTGGCTCCGCTCCAGCAGCCGCAACTCGTTGCCGAGCTTGCGTCCGGACTCGGCGGCCAAGTCCTGGTGCAACTGCAGCTCCTCGGCCAGCTCCCGCCGCCATCGCCCCCACCTCAGCAGGTGCCGCAGTCGCCGCCACAGCTCCGCGATCCGGCTCATGCCTCGTCCCCACCGGCGACCGACAACCGGTGACCGATGACGGCAGCCACTGCTCCCATCACGCGTGTGAACTGCGCCTGCTCGCGCTCGAGCTGCCGCCTTCCCGCCGCCGTGAGCCGGTAGTAGCGCGCGCGCCGATTCTCGGCGGTCGCGCCCCATTCGCCCACCACCCAGCCCTTCAGCAGCATGCGCTGCAGCGCTGGATAGAGCGAGCCTTCCTCCACCCGCAGCACGTCCTCCGATCGCGCGCGGATCGCCTCGGCGATCTCAAACCCGTGCAGCGGTTGCTGCCGCATCAGCGTCTTCAGGATCAGCAGCACCAGGCTGCCCGGCGGTATCTCATCGCGTCCCATGGGCCCTCCGCGCTCTCGACATAGACAATCTATGTCAAAGCGGCGGAGGTGTCAAGGAGGCGGATAGTTC
>JBOGKJ010000288.1:0-4499 GCA_050745565.1 Terriglobales bacterium
CTCCGCCGCGGTGGCGGCGATGACTCGATCCATGCGATCGCGAATGGCGTAACGAGGCAACTTGGACGCGCCCTGAGCAGAGCGGGCGCGCGTTGCCGCCAAGCGAGTTCCGGCCGCAGCCCGACCAACGGGAGGGCGTCCTGAGAAGAGCGGCCGCGCCGCCATCTGGTGTGAACGGCGCACGACGGCGGCGGTCAGCTCCGCCGGCTGAAATCCGGGGCACGCAAACAGGGCCTCCACCCAGGCGTCGAAGCCGCCCGCCAGGCGAATGTGGCCGCTATGTTCCAGATCCGCAATCTCGAGCAACGCGACCGTGGGCACGAGAATCAGCGCCCGGCCTGCACTGGCGAGCGTCAGCAGCCGGCGCGCCGCGCGGCCCAGTTTCCGGGGGGCGGCGCCCATCCACAACAGCAGATGCGTGTCCGCGACGGCGGTGATCACGGACGGCGGGCGGGGGACGGCGCGGCCGCCCTTCTCGGGCCGCCCCCCCGGCGGTCGGCCTGCGGCCGCATTTCGCTTGACGGCAATGGACGCCCGCCCTGCTCAGGGCGCCGCCAAGTCGCCTCGTTTCGCGCCAGTTTCGCCAGCCGGCGGCCGTCCTGCCGCGCCTGCCGCTGCCGGTGCCGGGCAAGGATGGCCTCCACCTCGCCACCGATAACGACCGTGCCGGCCATGTGGAGGCTGGCGCGGCGGGCCGGTGCGGCCGGGCGAGCCCGGGCTTCGAGCGAGGCCAGGTAATCGGCGCTGACCAGAGCCGCCTGCCGGCGCCAGCCGCGGCGCTTCAGCAGGACTTTATCCCCCTCCTTGCGGACGACCTGCTCGAACAAGTCGAACAGCTCGCCTCGCGCCGAGGAGATAGGGACCAAACGGCTTGCCATGGCTTATTCCTGTACCAGTCCAATTGTACATGTACCGCAAGAGTGCGGCGCCGCGTGGGCCCCGCAGAGCGAAGCCGACGTGCGCTTCGCCTGGCGCAGGCCCCTGGGCGAGCCGGCAGAGTCGTTCGCACCGCCGCGCGCCCCGTTTCTGCCCGGGCGGCTTTATTTGCCGGGGGCGCAAACGCCCCGGGGCCCGACGAGGCAACTTGGACGGGTGAAGGCGCCAGTGGCGCGTTCACCGAGCAGAGCGCGTGCGCGTTGCCGCCAAGCGAATTCCGGCCGCGGCCGGACCACCGGGGCCCCCAAGGCGCTTGCGCTTTGGGGTGGGAGCACCGGGAGGGCGTCCTGAGAAGGGCGGCCGCGCCGCCTGTTCGCGGGCGTCGCGCCGTTTGCACTGCGGGCGAAATCGCCGCGAAGGGCCGCGGAATTCCAATGGGGTAAGAGCGCCACTGGCGCTTTCACCGCTCCCGGCACGCGAACCGCCGCGGCCCCGCTTCCAGGATCGAAGCAAAGCAGGCGGGGCAAAACTAGCAACCTTCCGGCCGGCGCCACAACCGATTACAATAGCCATCTACGGCCTCCTTGTTCCGAGTGGCTCGGTTTTGGACAATTCCACTCTACTCGGACGCGGGGAGGCCGTGGTGCCTCCTCCCGAGTGGATCGCGCCAGGGAGTCCCCGCGGGAAAACCCGCGGGGGCGCGAAGGCCCCACGGCCGTCGTTATACGATCACAGCCGGCGTCGCGCCTGGCGTTAGCGCGCGTGCTTGTAGAACAGATCCGTCAGCTCGGCGTAGGTGGCCGCCGCCCGCTCGGCATCGCCCGAGCGCAGCGCCGAGGTGGCGCAGTGCTCCAAATGGCGCCGCATCAGCAACCGCGCCACGCCGCGCAGCGATTCCTGCACGGCCGAGATTTGCGTGAGCACCTCGGGACAGTAACGCTCCTCCTCCACCATGCGCTGCAGGCCCCGCACCTGCCCCTCGGCGCGCTTCAACCGCAGCAGCAAGGCGCGCTTGCCCGCCGCCGTCACCCCTTCGGCTTTAGTTGGTTCTCGCATCGGACCACCTCCTCAACCGCAGGCTGTTGCTTACCACGCTCACTGAGCTGAAGGCCATCGCCGCGCTGGCGATCACCGGCGACAACAGCACCCCCAGCCAGGGATACAGCACGCCGGCTGCAATCGGAATCCCGATGACGTTGTAAATCAGCGCCCAAAACAAGTTCTGCCGGATGCGCCGCATGGTCGCCCGCGACAGCGCGATCGCGGTGGTCACGCCCGCCAGGCGCCCGCCCACCAGCGTGATGGCGCCCGCCACCATCGCCACATCCGTCCCGCTGCCAATGGCGATGCCGATATCCGCCTGCGCCAGCGCCGGCGCATCGTTGATGCCATCGCCCACCATGGCGACCACCTCGCCCGTGCGTTGCCGGCGCCGCACCGCCTCGAGTTTGCCCCCCGGCAGCACGCCCGCTTCGACCTGGTCGGGCGCAATCCCGACGGCCCGCGCCACCGCTTCGGCCGCCGGCGCCGCATCGCCAGTCACCATCGCAACCCTCAGCCCCCAGCTCCGCCAGCGCGCCACTTCCGCCGCCGCTTCCGGCTTCACGGCGTCCGCGATCGCCAGCGTGCCGGCGGAGGCCCCGTCCACGCGCACCTCGACCGCCGTCCAACCCTGCACCGCCCATTCCCCGGGAACCTGCGCTCCGGCCGACGGCCGCCCCACGCGCACCGCGCGTCCGCCCACGCGCGCTTCCACGCCTTGTCCCGCCTCACTCACAAAGGCGTCGGCTTCGGGCAGCTTCAGCCCGTGCCCCTCGGCTGCTGCCACAATCGCCGCGCCCAGCGCGTGCTCGGAATGCCGCTCCACCGCCGCCGCCAGCCGCAGCAACTCGGTCTCGCCATAATCGCAGGCGGGCGCGACCGCCAGCAGCCGCGGCCTTCCCTCCGTCAGCGTCCCGGTCTTGTCCAGCAGAATCGTGGTCACCGCCTGCGCCCGCTCCAGCGCCTCGCCCGTGCGGATCAACACACCCAACTCCGCGCCGCGTCCGGTTCCCACCATGATGGCGGTCGGCACCGCGAGGCCCAGCGCGCACGGACAGGCAATGATCAGCACCGTTACCGCCGCAATCATCGCCCACAGCAGCGGCGGCGCCGGGCCCACCAGCATCCAGGCCGCAAACGTCAGCACCGCGATTCCGAGCACTGCCGGGACAAACACGCCCGCCACCCGGTCGGCGATCCTTTGAATGGGCGCGCGCGAGCCTTGCGCCTGCTCCACCAACCGCACAATCTGCGCCAGCGCCGTGTCACGCCCCACGCGTTCCAGTTCCACCACCAGCGAACCGGAGCCGTTCAATGTCGCGCCCACGACGCGGTCGCCGGCGGCCTTGGCCACCGGCGCTGGCTCGCCCGTAAGCATGCTTTCGTCCACACGGCTGGCGCCTGAGACCACGACCCCGTCGGCCGCGATCCGTTCGCCCGGCCGCACCCGAACCCGCATGCCGGGCTGCAGCGCCGCGATGGGCAGCGTCTGGTCGTGGCCACCGGCGCTCACCACCAGCGCCTCGTTCGATTGCAGGCCCATCAGCTTCCGCACCGCATCCGACGTGCGTGCCCGCGCCCGCGCTTCCATCCAATTGCCCAGCAGAATCAGGGCGATGATCCATACCACCGCCTCGTAATAAACGTCGGCGGGCATCCCATAGGCCGTGAACACGCCCGGCGCCGCCGTCGCCACCAGCGAAAACACGAACGCCGCCCCCGTGCCCACCGCAATCAGCGTGTTCATGTCGGCGCTGCGGTGCCGCGCCGCCGTCCACGCCCGTTGATAGAACCCCCGCCCCGGCCCCAGCACCACCGGCAGCGTCAGCGCCAGCAGAACCCAGCGCAGCCTCCCCGCACCGAGATCAACCAGCCAGGGCAGCGCCCCGGCCAGCGTATGGTTCAGCGGCGCCATCCACTGCATCAGCGGATCGAGCGCGTGCCCGCCCCCCAGGCCGGGTGCGGCACCGGCCTGGGGCAACCCATCGAGCAGCATGGAAACCACCATCACCGCCGCCCCCAGCCCCAGCGCCCACCAGAACCGGCTTGCGTCGCGCCGCGCTTCGTCGCCTCCGGCATCGGCCTCCGGCTTCTCCTCCGGAACCTCATAGCCTGCCGCTCGCACCGCCGCCACCATGCCCGCCACATCGCCGCGCGCCGGATCGTATTCCACCCGCGCCCGCCGCGTGGCGAAATTCACCTGCGCCGCGCTCACGCCCGGCGCCCGCGCCAGCGCGCCCTCAATCCGCCGCACGCAGGAAGCGCACGTCATCCCCTGCAGCGGCAATTCCACCTGCTTCTGCTTTTCCTCTGTCACCGACGCCCTCATGCCACCTCCGCCGCCCTCCATCGCCAACCCCATATACCCAGGTGGGGTATACAAGAAGCATATCACGGCGGCCAAGCGCACCAGGGCCTCGCCTTCGACGGATCGCTCCGAATCGGGCTGCGCGCGAGAAGAGGGGAAATGACCGTGAGAACGCAGGCAAATCGAGGCATTTGGGTTCGAGCCATCCGGGCATTGGCCGCGTACGCGGGCCTGTTTGCAGGGTTGAGCCTCGGCCTTGCCCCACTCTTCTCGC
>JBOGKJ010000289.1:0-3580 GCA_050745565.1 Terriglobales bacterium
CAATTCCCGCTTCCCACCACTCGCCCGGCTCAACGCTGGAGCTGGCGGAGGGACTTGAACCCCCGACCTGCTGATTACAAATCAGCTGCTCTACCAGCTGAGCTACGCCAGCCAAAGACACCTGTACGTGGCACCTGCACTGGTGACAAAGTTCTTATTGTATAGAAGAAGACCCCCAACGTGCAAGCCTTGCCGCCGTACACCCCACAGCCTGCATGTCGGCAGTATAGCACTGGGCCGGCGCAGCGTGCCACGCGGGGCCCGCGTGGCACGCTGCGCCGGCAGCGAATTGCAATAAGCGATAAGCTCGGGGCCGCGACTGCTTGTGATGGCGTGGCGCGGGGGCGGAGGGCTGCCGTGGCGGACGGAGAGTTTGAGGCCGGTATGCGTCGTAGGCACGGCCGCCCTTCTCTGGACGCGCTCCCGCTGCTCCCACCCCCAGGCGCCAGCGCCTCGAGGGCCCCGGGGGTCGGGCTGCGGCTGGAATTCGCCTGGCGGCAACGTGCGCCCGCCCCGCTCGGTGAACGCGCCACCGGCGCCTTCAGCCGTCCAAGTTGCCTGGTTAGGAAGCGAAGGAGCCGCCCGGGCGCGAAGGAGGGGCTTGGGCGCAAAAGGCTTTTTTGCCCTACGGGGGTGTTAAAGTGGCGTGTGCTGCGACGCATGATTTGGGGCCTGGTGGCGGTGGCTGTGGCCGGCGGCGCCGGGTTGTGGTGGCACCAGCGCGCGCCGCGGGCGGTGCGGATGCTGCCGCCGGGCGACGTGGTGGGATACGTGAACTTGCAGCCGTTGCGGAGGCTGGGGCTAGATAGGGTGGGCGCCGGCCAGCGCGAGCTGGCGGAGCGGGCGCCGGAGTACGCGCAATTTGTGGCGGAGTCCGGGTTCAATTTTGAGCGCGACTTGGACGCGGCGGCGCTGGCGGTGACGGGTACGCCCAGCCAGCCGGAGGCGACAACGGCGGTGCTGGAGGGACGGTTCGGGGCGCGGTTCCGGAGCTATCTCGAGCGTCACGCCCGGGGGCGCCTGCAGGTGGACGGGACAACGGTGTACGAGTTTCCGGGCTGGGCGCATCCGCGGCGCCAGATGGCGGTGGCGTTGATCGGGTCGCGGTATGTCATGGCCAGCAATGCGGACGACACGGGCAGGCTGCTGCGGCGGGCGAACGCGTGGTGGGCCTCCGGCGGGGCACAGTGGCAGGGGCCGTGGTGGCAGTTGGCGCCGGTCGGGTATGCGGCCATCAACGTTGAGCAGTTGGCGGCGGAGCGGGGGCTCGACGGGAGGTCGCCGCCGTGGCGTGGTGGCGAGCGGTTGACGGCCAGCCTGCGTCCGACCGCTTCGGGCGGGGTGGCGCTCGAGGTTGATGCCACCTTCACCAACGCCAGCGACGCGGGCGCGGCGGCTGGTTGGGTGCAGCAGAATCTCGACGGGTTGAAGCTGCTGGCGGCCAATGCCGGGGCGGGAGCGGGCGCGGCGGCGGTGCTGCAGCGGGCCGTGGTCGAGCAGGCGGGCAGGGGCGTCCAACTGCGGCTGACGGTGGACGATGCTACGCTGCGGAGCCTTTTTTAGCGCGGGCCCGGGCTCGGGGGCGGCGGCGATGTTTTTGAGGTAGCGCAGGGCGCGGGTGAGATGGAGGGCGGCGGTGCCGGGGTGGGGCGGGGGCTCGGCGCAGGAGCGGCTGATGCGGGCGTAGGCGATGTTGGCGGGGGGCTTGGCGGGCGGGGCGGGGCTGGCGGAAGCGGCGGGCCTGGGGGTGGCGGAAGAGCCGGAATTTGTCCAATTTTCGTCCGCAAGTGGTTGAGCCGGCTCGGAATTGGATTGGAGGCCGGGGACGGCGTTGCGCCAGGCCTGGAGGCCGGCGAGGCCACGGGGATCGAACAGCAAGTTGACGATGATGCGGAGGTGCTGGACGGAATCCGTCATGCAGTAGCGGGCAATGTTGAGGGCATGCATACCCTCCATGAGCAGGGCGCTGGACCAGTCGGCGAGGAGCCATTCACAGAAGCGCGGGTCGTGGCACCAGTAATAGTAAGTAGAGGGACTGACGGCGGCGGCCTTGCAAACGCTGGTCATGGATTGCCAACTGGGCTGAGCGACGAGCATGTCGCGCAGGCGGCGCTGGGTGCGGGTGGGACGGAAGGAAACTGTTGGCTGCATCGGGATCACCTCGGAGAAGGTGAGATGCTGCCAGTGGTACTAAAGGATCGCTGGGCACCCTTCCGGGGGGCAAGAGTTAGTTGCTAGTTGCTAGTTCCTAGTTGCTAGTAAGGCGCGGCGGGGTCGCGGCGGCTGGGAGCGGCACCGGGGCTGGGAGCGGCACCGGGGCTGGGGCGGCGGGCGAGCTTACTACGGGCGGAGGTAGCGGTAGGGGTTGACGGGGGCGCGGTTGATGCGGACTTCGTAATGGAGGTGGGGGCCGGTTGTGCGGCCGGATTCGCCGACGTAGCCGACGACTTCGCCGCGGTCGAGGCGCTGGCCGACGGCGACGGCGAGGCCGGACAGATGGGCGTAGAGGGTGCGCACGCCGTGGCCGTGATCAACGATGATGGTGCGGCCGTAGCCTTGCATGAGGCCGGCGAAGACGACGACGCCATCGGCGGTGACAGCGACGGGGGTGCCGTAGCGCACGGCGATATCGAGGCCGGCGTGGAAAGCGCCCTCGCCGAGGAACGGGTCTATGCGCTCGCCGAAGCTGCTGGTGATGCGGCCGCGGACGGGCCAGATATCGGGGCGCCAGAGGCTGGCGCCAAGCGAGGAGTAGCGCCGTGGAAGCGACTGCTCCATGGCGGAGGCCTCGAGCACCTGGAAGCTGTTGAGGGTGCTGGTATAGAGGGCGCTGGCGGCGATGTTGGCGTCGGGGGCGGGGTCGGGGGCGGGGTCGGCGGCGTTGACGGGGGTGTTGCCGGCGAGCACCGGGGTGGCGTTGCGGACGCGATCTTTGAAGCTGGTGGAATGCTTGAAGTTGTAGAGCGCCGTGACCTCGCTGGCGAGGGTGCCGAGGCTGGCGACTTCGGTTTTGTACTGGTCGGCGTCGTGGCGGCTGTCGGCGAGCTGCTGGATGAGCACGTCCTGGCGGGAGCGGAGCTCATTGAAGCTCTGAACCTTGGTGAGCATGCGTCCGTAGGAGCCGGCGAGGCCGAGCAGGGTGCCGGCGCCGACGAGCGCGCACAGGCCAAACACTGCGACCCATTGCAGCGGAATGTGGCGGCGGCGCAACTGCCCGTCCCAGTCATGACGGACTACGAAGATGTAGTAACGTTTTTGCACGCTTTACATGGGATTTTACCAACGGCATAGCTGGCAGTCAACTGCGGCAGCCGGCCGCCGTTAGCCGGCAGCCGGCTGCCTTTAGGCGTAAGCCTTTAGCCGTTAGGAAGGCGCGGCGGCGGGGCGGCCTCGGTGGGGGTGGAGGCGTAGAGGGCGCGGGCGGAGTTGATCATGGCGTGGGCGTGACTGCGCGCGGCCCAGCCGTGGCTGACGACGTCCTTGTGTTCGAGGGTTTTATAGCTGCGAAAGAAGTGCTCGACCAGGCGCAGCTCGTCTTCGGCGACATCTTCGAGCTCGCGCACCTCGCGGTAGCTGCGGT
>JBOGKJ010000290.1:0-3284 GCA_050745565.1 Terriglobales bacterium
GTCACCTGGCCGTTCCCCTCCATCGAGGTGGCGCGGTAGGCGAACCAGCGGCCGTCACGCGAGACGGCCGTGCCCGCGACCCCTTTCCACGCCACCAGGTCCGGGATGGTGAGCGCGCGCTGGCTGGCGCCGGCGGGTGCAGGCGCCTGCCCGTTCGCAACCGAAGCCAAGCCCACCGTAGCCAGCACCATTCCCGACGCCAGCAGGAAAACCAAAGCGGTATGCCTCATGGCGGCGAGAATAGCAGAAAAACAGGCAAAAACCGGCGAAAGCAGCAAGAGGCAGGAAAATACCGCAAACTGAATCCGCCCCGTCGGTATTGCGCTCACCCCAGCCGCGGGCAAAATAGGCGTGGGCGGCCGCGAGCTGCGGCCTCCGGCACACTTCGCGGGAGTCGCGCCGTTTACCCGGCGGGCAAAATCGGCGCGAAGGGCCGCGGAATTCGAACCGGGTGAAAGCGCCCGTGGCGCTTTCACCGCTCCCGGCAAACGAAGCGGCGCGGCCCGACCTCTAGCGAAAGGCTGCTCGCGCCCCCTTGGGCTCACCGGGCCCAGGCCGGCGCCGCCCTTCGAGTGCGGGCGCGGCGCTGCGAGCGTCTCAGCCGAGCAGGGGCACAGGCCCGCGCCCGGCAATTTAGTGGACGCGCCTCAGCGTCCACCGCCCCGGGGAAAAGGAGCTGGCACGACCCCAGTCAGACTGCGGGGGTCGCGCCTCTTGCACGGCGGGCAAAGCAGGCGCGAAGGGTCACGAAACGAGGCAACCTGGACGCGCCCTGAGCAGAGCAGGCCCGCGTTCCCGCCAAGCGAATTCCGGCCGCAGCACGACCCCCGGGGCCCCCGAGGCGCTTGCGCCTTGGGGTGAGAGTCCCGGGGCCCTCAAGGCGCTTGCGCCTTGGGGTGGGAGTATCGGGAGGGCGTCCTGAGAAGGGCGGCCGTGTCGCATTCCGATGGGGTGGAGGCGCCAGTGGCGCTTTCACCCCCGGGGGGCGAAGCAGGCGCGGCCCCAGGTTGGCGTGGCAGTGCCACGTCAACCGCAGGCTGGGCTGGGGCCCCTGCCCGGCCTGCCAGAAAATGGGTGCGGGGACGGCGGTGCGAGCGTCTCAGTCGAGCACGCGCTGGGGCCACGCCAACAATCGTGGCGCGCTGCCACGCCCACCGTGGGCCGGGTTGGGGCACATGGAACCCCCCGCCGTTCGAGCTCCAGTGAGGCTTGAACCGCCAGCGCAATCCTGTGCGGGGACGGCGAACACGCGCGGGGGCCCGCGCCCGATGGCGCAACTTGGACACGCCCTGAACCGAGCGGGCGCGCATTCCCGCCAAGAGAATCCCGGCCGCAGCCCGACCCCCGGGGCCCTCAAGGCGCTTGCGCCTTGGGGTGGGAGCAGCGGACGGGCGTCCTGAGAAGGGCGGCCGCGACGCCCAAAAGCTACCTGCTTTTTCCTGCCTTTAGCACGTCCAGACGGACCGAAACCAGGCCCTCGCCAATGAAGTGCAGCGCCTGCGCGGCGCCGTAGCTGACGTCAATAATGCGGCTCATGGGCACCGGGCCCCGGTCGTTGATACGCAGAATGACGGAGCGGTCGTTTTCGAGGTTGGTGACGCGCACCCGCGTGCCGAGCGGCAGCTCGCGATGGGCGGCCGTCATGGCGTACATGTCGAAGGGCTCGCCGCTGGTGGTTTCCTTGCCCTGAAAATAGGGCCCATACCAACTGGCGATGCCGACCTGGTAGGGCAGGCGGTCAAAGCGGGGTCCTGGCGGGTCCAGCCGCGCTAGGTTCGGCAGCGGCGAAGCGATTATGGCTGCCAGGGTTCCGAACCGGGGTGCGGCCGGCACCAGCGCCAGCCCTTCGACCGGCGCTGGCGCCGACGTTGCGATGGCCGTTGGCCGCCGCGCGGCGGCCTGGACGGTCGGAACTGAAGTTCTGGTGCTAAGCGCCGATACTACGAAGGCCAAGGCTAGCAGTGTCCACGAGAGTATGCGTTGCATGGTAATGGCAAGGTCTCCTGGGCGGTCGGGGATTTCCAACTCCGGCTGGGTGCCGGACCGGAGCCGAAGGCTCCGTAGTGGAAATAAGATGTCCCATTGTACCATTTGAGTTGCTTCCCTGTCCAGTCGCCCCCGACTGGCCGCCCTCCCGTCGCCACCCCGGCGTGCAGGCGCGTCGCAACGAGGCGACTTGGACGGGTGAAGGCGCCGGTGGCGCGTTTACCGAGCAGAGCGGGCGCGCGTTGCCGCCCAGCGAATTCATGCCGCAGCCCGACCCCCGGGGCCCCCAAGGCGCTTGCGACTTGGGGTGGGAGCCCCGCCCCGGGAGGGCGTCCTGAGAAGGGCGGCCGTGCCGGCTTTTACCGGGTACACTGGTCCGATCCATGCACTTGGTTCTGAATGTCGCTGAGGCCACCCTCCTGGTGGTGGCGGCGCTTTTTCCCATCGTTAACCCGCTCAGCAGCGCGCTGATATTCCTGGGGCTTACCGAAGGCTATTCGCGCAAGGTGCGCCACGGCCTGGCGCGCCGCATCAGCATCAATGGCTTTCTCATCCTGCTGGTCTCGATGCTGGTTGGCGGCAAGGTGCTGGCCTTTTTCGGTGTTTCGCTGCCGGTGGTGCAGGTGGCCGGCGGCCTGGTGGTGTTCGCCATGGGATGGAACATGCTGCAGCAGCACGAAGGCGAACCCAAGGCCGCCGAGTTGTCGCCCAGCGATGCTTCCCTGCAGGCCTTCTATCCGCTCACACTGCCGCTTACCGTCGGGCCTGGCTCGATTTCGGTGGCCGTGGCGCTGGGCGCCAACACCCAGCGGCAGTTGTACGGATGGCCGGCGCAGTGGGCCTCGGCCCTGCTCGGCCCGCTGATCATTGCCCTCAGCATCCTCATCTGCTTCCGCTCCGCCGACCGCATTGAAGGCTTCCTGGGCCGTACAGGGATGAGCGTCTTCCTGCGCCTGTCGGCCTTCATCCTGCTCTGTATCGGCATCCAGATCTGCTGGAACGGCATCGCCGCCCTTACCCACGTCCCTCGCTGATCGAGGCACCTTGGACGAGTGAAGGCGCCGGTGGCGCGTTTACCGAGCAGAGCGGGCGCGCGTTGCCGCCAATCGAATTCCGGCCGCAGCCCGACTAACCCGCATTTCTCACCAACCCAGCCGCTGCCACGCGCGGCATAGCGCGCCCGTCTAGTCAATATGGAGTGACCGGCCCCAGTGCGCGGTGCGTGGGTTAGGCTTTGGTTCGTAGGAGCTAAAGTCCAGAGCCACAAGCGGAGAGGAGCCGGCCATGAAAGAGAGCGT